>CAJOES010000075.1:10460-13049 GCA_905233455.1 uncultured Synergistales bacterium
CTTTTTTGACGAAGAAGTTATGCGGCTTCAGGAGCAGGGATATACGCTCGTTCAGAAACCTGAACCAGCTTCAGCTTTAGGAAACAAAAAGGCAGCGTTTATGATGAATGCTTCTATAGGGCTTATTGAGGTTATTGAAGGAGATTGATTATGACGGACGAACTTGAAGAGTTTTTGAACATTGTACGTGCAGAAAATCCGATGCAGGATAAATACCTGAAGAAATTTCTGCCGTCGTTGTCCCAAGAGGAGACTGAAAGACTGCGGAGGCTGATAAGGTTTTACGTGTCTTTAGGAAAGTCCATTCATGAAATTGCGGAATGCTACCTGCTGTTCATACAGGTAGTTATGGAAGAAACAAAATATTTCATGGAGCACGGGACTTACAGGTACAGCACATTTGATGAAGTCAGCAGAGATGTTTATTTCAACAATGAGTACATGACCAAATACATGACAGGGCTTGGGCTTTCTACATACCTTCTGAATTTTCATCTGGACAGCATGAGATTCTTTGATGAGTTTATACGCAATGTTCAAGGAAGCCGTTATCTAGAAATCGGTCCGGGGCACGGTGAATATTTTGTGAAGGCATTAGAGCTGTCCGGGCTGAACTTTTTTCACGCTGTAGATCTTTCATCTGCAAGCGTTGACATGACGCGAAAATATACGCAATACTACTTACAGGGGGGGGGGTATTAATTGAACAGAGAGACTTTCTGCACTTTATCCCGGAGAAACCTTATGACGTTATCGTTATGGGGGAAGTTCTTGAACATGTAGAGAGACCTGCAGACTTTCTCCGCCATATGATGAAATGCTCGCATGAACACACGGCAAGCTACGTTACTACTGTTATAGATGCTCCTGAACGGGATCATATATATCACTTTCATTCGCCGGAAGAAGTTTTTGACTTGGTTGACTCTGCAGGGTTAAGGGTAAGGGATTACAGGCTGGTAACGTACAACGGCAAGCCTGTAGAAAAAGTTATGAGGCTTCATGAACCTATCCTTGTTGCAATGATTTTGACGGCATAAAAATTTTTACTTTAGGAGGAATTTTCACTATGGACTTTAAGGAAGTTATGAATGAATTGCAGCCGCTGTTCCGTGAGGTTTTTGACGATGATAATTTAGTCCTCACGACAGAAACCAGCGCAGATAATATTGATGACTGGGATTCACTCTCGCATATACGCCTTGTTGTAGCGGTGGAAAAAAAGTTTGGAATCAAGTTCAGCTACGGCGAGCTTCAGGAATTGAAGAACGTCGGAGAGATGGCAGAAACTATCAGCAGGAAACTCACGGAGAAGCAGTCATGATCACAGCATCTTCACGCTTAGGGCTTGTGCAGGAGTACAGGCACAGAAATATTCAGGGCGCATGTGTTGACCTCGTGCCGTTCTCCATGAAGTATGCCGCTGATTTTGTCCGTATTCGCAACAGCGAGCGCAGCAGGTATTTCTTCAATCAGCAGTATAAACTGACCGTAGAAAGCCAGCAGGTATGGTATGAAAAGTACTTGCATAGGCCGGATGATATTTTCTGGGCAGTTCTGAACAAACAGCAGAGATTTATCGGGACAATCAGGCTGTATGACATTGACCCGGAAGGGCAGATACTTGAGCAGGGCAGCTTCATGATTGATGAGGAAGTTGCGGGAACTGCACCGTATGCGGCTGAAGCTAACATGCTGTCTATGGATTTTGCTTTTGACGTGCTGGAGATAGGAGAGATCATCAACCGTAACAGGCATGACAACAAGGTCATGAATAATCTTTCGAGGAAGTTCGGCTTCAGGTTCGTGCGTGATACGGAGATTAACGGGATACCATACAAGTATTATTTGTGCAACCGTGAAGGCTATATGTCAGTGCGTGAAAGTATTTATTCACTTATAACATACTGGTCTGAACGCTAACAACACTTGAATAATTTTTTAGGGGGGAAAGAATATTAAAATGAAACTGGCAGTTTATGGGCACGGAGGCAGCTTCAATCATGGCAATGAAGCTATTGTAAGAGGATTATGCAAACTCTTTCCGGAAGCTGAAGTGAAATGCTACACGTTTTCGGCCGAAGTGGATAAGCATTTCGGGCTAGATGAAGTCTGTGAATTGCGGCCTATGATTCATGATGTTAAGAGTTCTTATGCTTTCAGGGCAGCAAAAAAACTGTTTCGTGGGAGTCGCTGTCTTCAAGAGAAATATTACAGGGAATTTTTCCGGCCTTTCATTGAGGAGATTGACCCGGAAACTATATACCTGCTTGAAGCAGCAGATCAATATTGTGAATGGGGACCGAACAGACATTGGTATGAACTCCTGAATAAAGAGATAAAGGCTGCAGGGGCAAAAAGTGTCATGATGGGATGCACAATAGATCCTTATGTCCTTGACGATAAAAGAGTTGTTGAGGATATAAAGAGATATTCACTCGTGATTGCGCGTGAGAGCATAACATACAACGCACTGAAGGAACATATCGATGAAAATGTGTATCTTGCTCCGTGCCCTGCTTTTGCCATGAACAGCGAGCCCGCAGACATGCCCGAAAGAGTAAGTAAAACTATCCATGGGGGGGGGGG
>CAJOES010000075.1:13063-20318 GCA_905233455.1 uncultured Synergistales bacterium
AATGTCGGATTCCTACAGCAGGGAAATGAAATCTATTATGACCTTCTGATGAAGAACTACGAAAACGCTGTAAGAAATATACTCACCAGAACAAATTATGATGTAGCTTTTATTCCTCATGTAAACTGGAGCTACAGCATGGCAGATTTCACGGCATTAGATGAGCTTTACAGGAAATTCAAACATTCGCCCAGAGTTCACTATATCGAGGAACATAACGCACCCCAGCAGAAATACATAATATCGCAGTGCAAAGTATTCGTAGTGCTCAGGACACACGCCGCAATAGCCGCACTAAGCAGTTGTACTCCTGCACTGATTACGGGCTACAAGACTAAATCACGAGGCATAGCAGCGGATATATTTCAGGGTAAATTCGACATGACAGCTGATGTACAGTCGCTTAAAAGTGAAAATGATGTGTCGGAAAAACTTTTCAGGATAATTGATGAAGAACAGCAGGTGAGGCAGTTCTATTCTGAAAGGATGCCCGAATATATGGCCGGGCTTGAAAAGATAAAGGCTTTAATTTCTGAACTGTAGCAATGATAACAGGCTCATAAACATATGCGTTAATGTCTATGAGCCTTGCTTGTTTTTCCGCCTATGATGCTTTCTTCTTCAGTGCCTCATCAATAGCAATCGCAAGCTGATCCGCACATGATGTCCCCCTTGATGCGCAGGGATTGCCGCGAAGTATCTGCGCTATAGTCTCAGCATCCGCACCTTCTACGAGCTTCGATATTGCCGGAAGATTTCCCGGACAGCCTCCGGTGAACTTCACGTTATGGAGCTTCCCGTCCTCAATGGAAAATTCAATTTTCTTTGAGCATACACCCTTAGGTTCAAACTCTATGTTCATGCGTTAATACCCCCGTCCTAAAATTTCAGTCAGTTCCGCAAGGCTGGTCGACATACCTGCAAGCCGTCTCAGTTCCGCAGAACCTTTCGTATATCTTAGCATACACCCCGCGAATCTCTTCAGCATAACTACAGCCCGATGTTCTCCCGAATATTCTTTTGCCCTAGATGCAAACGCGATAAGCTCCCGAAGTTTCTCCTCTTGCGTCCGGTATATGTTCCTGAACTCCTCAAACAGAAACGGATTGCTGATTGCACCTCTCGCCAGCATCACAGCAGCACAGCCGAACGATAAATATTCCTGAATGTCTGATACTGCCTTAACGTCCCCGCTGGCACTTATGAGTCCCGGAAATCTTTCCGCCGCCAATGCAGTAATATTCCTGTCAGCAGTCCCCTCGTATCTTTGTGCGCATGTCCTGCCGTGAATGCACACGTTATCCGCCCCTGCACCAGCAAGCACCTCAATGAATCTCAATGTATCTATATCATCATTGAGCCTGCGTATCTTCACCCACACAGGAAGACCGAGAGACTTCAAGCCCCTCACCATCTTTGCGGCAGTTTCAGGCTTCCCCAGCAATGCCGCTCCCGAGCCGTTGCGCGTAATCTTAGGCATTGGACAGGCCATGTTGATTCCCAGTGCAGAATACGCATAACCGGACTTCAGGACACATTCACCACCTGCAGTCAGCGTATCTTCATCATGAGCAAAGAGCTGAACCACTAACGGAGCTTCATGTTCCGACACCTTCAGCATGTCCAGAGTCTTGGCGTTGTCCCGTATCAGTCCTGCACAGCTTATCATTTCCGTATGAGTCAGCCCTGCACCGAGCTTACCGAAAAATTCACGGACAGGAAGAGTCGTTATGCCTGCAAGAGGAGCAAGACACAAATTATTCTTGAGTTCAATTCCCCCGGCCAGCACGGGCAAAAATCCTCCTGTGTATCATCTTCAGCCCCTCAAGAGTCAGCCACTTGTCGACATGCTGAATCGTCCGCGAAACTTTCGCCATAAGCCCAGCATGTCCTCCTGTAGCGATAACTTTTGCGTTCTCCAGTCCCGGAGTCTCCCGAATCATATCGACTATCCGGTCAGTGAGTCCGGCATTCCCGAAAAGTATTCCAGACTGTATAGCCTCTTCCGTGCTCCTGCCTATCACGCTTTCAGGTATCGACAGTGCAACCTGCGGCAGTTTTGCGGCCTTCGAGAACAGCGCGGATATTCCCGACTGCAGGCCCGGAGCAATAGCACCGCCCAAATACGCGCCTTCAGGGGATACGACATCGAATGTTATTGCCGTCCCGTAATCCGCAACGATCAGCGGAGTCCCGTATTTCTCTCGCGCAGCTACAGCATTCACGATCCTGTCTGCACCGACTTGGCCGGGATTCTTGCACAGCACCTTCATTCCAGTATCAACAAGCGCATTCACCTGAAGGGGTATTACTCCGAAATACTGTTTTATTGCTTCTGTCATGGAGAAATCCAGAGACGGAACAACGCTAGCGAATGCCGCACCATCAATATCTGAAGGCTTTATGTCTTTCGTCCCGAGAAGATTCAGCATGTATATTCCGAGTTCGTCAGGCGTGTGCAATATTGATGACAGCCTCCAGTGCGCCGTTAAGTTATCTCCGTCGAAAATCCCTGCAACTGTGGTAGTGTTCCCCGTATCTACAACCAATAACATTATTCATTCACGCTCCCTGCTATATATCCTGTGCTCCAGCAAATTTGAAGGTTGAAGCCTCCAGAAGGCCCGTTAAGGTCTAAGACTTCACCGGCAAAGTAAAGATTATCGCATAATTTTGATTTCATCGTTGAAGGGTCTATTTCCTTCAAGTCCACTCCCCCGCGTGTTACTACGGCATTGTTGAAGCCCCAAAGCCCGTTAATGTTCATGCGTATATCTTTCAGCAGCTTCACGAACTCAAATATTTCTTCATCAGAAATATATTCAACCGGCTTATCGTGCGGAATGTCCGAAAGCTCCAGAATCAGGCGTACCATTTTTGCCGGGACTAGTGATCGCACAAGCCCCGTGAATCTTCCGTGCCCTGCATGTTGAGCTATATCACGCTTAATTCTAGCTGTTAGTATTCCGTGCGTCAGTGATGGCTTCAGGTCTAATGAAAACTGCAATTCCCCTTCCCAGTCAGGGACATGCGAGCTTAATTCCATGACGATCGGACCGCTTATGCCGAAGTTCGTAAATTCCATCTCACCGAAACGTTCATCAATCTCTTTCCCGTTAAGCAGAACATGAAGCCTGACATTGCGCAGATCACAGCCGTTAGCCAGCTTAACCCATGTCTCTTTTGTCCGTACAGGCACAAGTGCAGGGTAGAGATTCGTTATTGTGTGTCCTGCCTGCTGTGCGAATATGTAGCCGTCTCCAGTTGAGCCTGTCTTAGGGTATGACTTGCCGCCGGTTGCGATAATGTATTTGTCCGCTGTGTATTCATTGGTCTCCGTGATTACGCGGTCTATATGGCCGTTTCTGACCTTCAGAGCTTTCACCGGTGAATTCCTGATGAGGTTTATGTGATGCTTTCTGCACAGCATGAGGAACATATCAAGCACCCTCTTGCTGCCTCCCTCTTGAGGGAATATCCTTTTGCCGCGTTCCTCGACGTAATACACGCCGTGCTCCCTGAAGAATTCTTCCGTCTTGAACGGCCCGAACCTGCTGAATGCCGAGTATAGAAACTTCCCGTTGTCGCCGTACTTAGAGAGAAATACATTCATATCCTGTTCTCCGTTTGTGAAGTTACAGCGTCCACGCCCGGACAATAACAGCTTTTCCCCTAATGATGCGTTCTTCTCTATAACGGCTGTATTCTGGCCGAGTGATGATGCCCTGACTGCCGCCATCAGTCCTGCCGGGCCTCCTCCTATTATCAGTGTGTCGAAATTTTCCATGATATTAACTTTATTGCCTCCTTTATGTGCATAGTATAATAACAGCCAAATTTTTAGCACAAAAATAAAGGTGTGAACTTGTCATGAAAATTCTAAAGCGTAAAATTTTATATCCCATGCTTTTATTCTCCATTATTATTCCCTCAGTATCTTACGCTTCAGTGCAAATGACACTCCCGCAGTATATCAATGAAATTCTCCTAAATAATCATTCATTGCGGGCAAGTATCAAGAATGTTGAAGCTGATTATTATTCCGTGCTTGCTTCCGTAGGGACTCAGAGGCCGAGCGTTACGGCATCGCTTACAGGCTCATACGTAACGAAACAGACTCAGGGCATGTTCTCGCAGGAAAATGTTACTGTCGGCAATATGGGCGTAAGGCTTACCCAGCGTATAGACATCTCAAAGAGCTTCAAGCTGAACGAACAGCAAAATATTATGGGCTATGAGGCCGCGCGGGCAAATTTCGACGCTAACGTCAACACTCTCATAGCCGCCGCAGAACAAACATGGTGGTCGGCAGTGCTTGCACGGGAGAACATGAAACTTCAGCGCGATATAGTCATGCAGAGGACGGAGAATCACCGCGTAACTATGGAGAAATACAATCAGGAGCTTGTCCCCAGACTGGATATAGTTCGCAGCGAGGCACAGGTTGTTGACGCAGAAGCTACGGCCAAGACCGCAGAAACTACATACCTGAATTTGCTTGCAGAACTGTCATTGATGGCGGGAGGGCTTGACGTTGAACCGGCAGAAGAGGAACTGCAGGTCCCGGAGTTCAACGTTGCCATGAATTATGATGAGGCACTCGCTAACCGTCCGGATGTCAGGGCGGCCAAGCTGAATCTTGAGCGCGCTAAAATCGTGAAGAAACTTACCGCAAAAGGCTTGTCCCCAACACTTGATTTCGGCTTCCAGTTCACCCCGTGGGCAGACCCCGAAACGTCCGCAACTCCCAACAAACAGCAGGCAGGTGCATCACTGACTCTGAACGTACCAATCACTGACGGGAAACAGACGAAATACAGGACGATAAACACTGACAGGCTGATTCAGGCGGCAGAAGCTAACCTGAAGGCACTTGAAGAATCTACACGGCGTGATATTGCTGTTGCCATGAACAACTGGAGAAATGCGGCGGCATCGGAACAGGACAAACAGCGGCAGGTTGAACGTTCCGAAGAGGAGTTGCGCATAACTGAACTGATGTATTCTGAAGGAATGGGAGCACAGATTGACCTCATCAACGCGCAGACAGCATATCAGGCAGTCAGGACAGAATATCTTGATGCTATCAGGGGAATGTATGTTGCACTCGTTGCACTGAGGCAGGCTATTGGCGATTACGCTCCGGACGAAAACGGGACATGGCGCGAGGGCGTTGCACGTTACGGGAAGGGCAAAGACGTTCTCGGCGAGCTTGGCCTGCTGAAGCTGAAGATAGATACGGCAATGACAGCACCGAAATCCGACACCATCATAGAGAATGCTGAAGCTATCCCGACAGCCGCAGAAGAAGCTGCTGAAACCCAGCCGGAAGAAAAATGACACAACGCAAACTGTTATGCCTCGTGATATTTCTGCTGGTGCTTGCAGGACTCGCCGAAGCCGCACAGGATACCAGAGCGAAGAATATTGCAGCGGTCTTCATGAAGCACAACCCTAAACTCAACGCCAAAACTGCGGACAAGTACGCCGGGATAGTTATTGAGGCCGCAAACAAGTACAAGCAGGATCCATACGTGATAGGGGCAATAATCGTTCATGAGTCTACGGTCAACAATAAAGCTGTGTCAAAGGGCGGGGATTACGGGCTGATGCAGGTGCGGTGGAAAGTTCACGAGAAGGCCATAAAGAAAGAATATCCCAAAGTCAGGACGGCAAATGATATGTTCGATGCAAGGACAAATATATTTTTCGGAACGGAGATTTTTGCTTACTGTGCATCAAAGACAACGACAACTGAAGGCGCACTGATGAGATACAGCGCAGGGAGCACTAAACTCACGAACAAAGTACTTGCTACGGTGAAAGAACTTCAGGCAATGGACAAAAAGGCTTCACCGGCAAAAACAAAGCATAAAACAACAAAGAAATTAAAATAGGAGGGCAAGTTGTGCGAAACTTTGTGAAGAATAACAAAGATGAGTTTCTTTTTGGTATTTTTTTCTTTGCTCAAGCACTTAATTTAATTCCGAAGCCCTATAGCTCGGCTTCCTACGTAACTTTTCAGTATATGTTATGTTACCAGTATGGTTTTATCGGCCGAGGATTTATCGGGACTTTCATATATTATCTAGGATATATGTCTGAAGCAAAATTATATTTTGTTTTCTTAACAGCTACTGCAGTTTTGACTTTAGTTTGTCTCTTTTTCTATCATTATATGCTAAGTAACTGTAACATGGAACAAAAGAATGTCATACGTGCTGTACTATGGACTACTGCTTTTATGCCTTCTTCAATATGTATGTATTACAGATTTCTGGGAGGATTGGACATATACTTAATTATGATTTCCTTCCTTATCGCATGGATAGTATGCGCGAAAAAAAATTTATGGTTGATTGTTCCATTGTGTATGCTTGAAGTTTTAATTTATCCTGGAGCAGTATTTATGTACTTTCTTGCTACTGAGGCTATGCTCCTTTTTTTATCTGTGAATGACGTAAAAAATTCCAAGTTAGTATTTTGGGTAAATTCATTTTCCGTAGGAAGTCTTTTCCTGTATTTCATGCTCGTACCTCCTTATCTAACAATGACCACTGAAGCGATAAAATCGTCTATGATTAGCCGTACTTCAGTGGATATATCTGAATGGATAAGTTTAATAGATTTGTGGTTTGGTGATAAGCAAGGCAATATAGGAACAGAATATATATTCTCCGGCTCTTTTAAGGGACTGGTTTCATATTTTATAGTTATGAGTCCCTTGATTTTCTTTATAATGAAATTCTTGAGTCAATATTTCAATGCGAAAGACAAATTTTATACATTTCTTTTAACATTATTGCCTTTGGGATATTTACCATATGCGATAATGGAATATGATCACGGTAGGCTAACCGGTTCTTTTTTATGGGGAATGTTCTTATTAGTTTTAGTTATATTGAAGACAGACGAAAGGGCAACGGCAATAGCTAGTGATATTGTACTGAAATATAAACTTAAGGAAAATAAATATATTCTGTGGATATATCTGTTGGTTATAGGTACTTCGCATGAAACATTCATTACTGTTTTGACAGCACGACTGGGAACATTATTATTCTGTATGCTCTGAATCATTATACTGTAGCGATTATTTTACAGTGTGTGAGCAACAAACATACGAAAATTAAAGTAGTAAATGGAAGGAGAAGTAATACTAAATGAGAAAAATTTTAGCGGCATTGATATTTATCGCGGCATTATCCGGCACTTCATGGGCTAATGTGCTGTACACAACCGATAACGGCAAGCT
>CAJOES010000076.1 GCA_905233455.1 uncultured Synergistales bacterium
GTTCCCGACAAAGGAAACTCATCAACAAATTCAACGCTTCTAGGTACTTTGAAGTGCGCTAATTTCTCCTTCGCGAATTTGATTATATCGCGTTCATTGGCCTCTGCACCTTCATTGAGCTGTACATATGCCTTCGGAATCTCCCCGTTGATGTTGTGCGGCATCCCTACAACAACAGCCGCGTGAACGTCAGGGTGTTCTGATAGTATCTTCTCCACTTCCTGCGGATATACGTTGAAGCCTCCAACAATGATTATATCCGTTACCCTGTCCATGACAGCAACGTAACCGTCAGCATCAATATTCACGTAGTCGCCCGTGTTGAAGAACCCTTCAGCGTCAAATCTCTCTGCCGTAATCTCCGGAGCGTGCAAATATCCCGGCGTAACCGAAGGCCCTCTCACCCACAATACGCCCTCACTGTCCGCAGTGTCTTTGCCGTCGCGAGTCTTGAGCTTGTACTCATAGCCCGGAAGCACTGGCCCTACTGTCCCTGTCCTCTGTGTTTCGCAGTCATGATTGACGCATATAACCGGTGATGTCTCCGTGAGTCCGTAACCTTCCATCACGTCCCGGCCAAGAAGTTTCAGCGCAAGATTGTGCACATTGGGATTCAGTCTGTCCCCTCCGGTGCAGATCACGCGGATCCGTGCTAATGCTTCAGGCGGTAATTTGCCCTTCTCTACGCTCATCAGCAGGAAAGATATTATTGCAGGTACAACGAACATAACATCAACTTTTGCTTCAGTTATTGCCCGTATCGTTGCCGCAGGAGGCAGGAATGATGGTGCTATTGCTATCCTTGCTCCTATGGTCAGCGGAAGAATTATCGTTACTGTGTAGCCGAACGAATGAAAATTAGGCAGTACGGTAAGGAATACATCATCACCGCTGATACTCGAAACCATAGCGTTAGTTGCCTCACAGTTGCTTAGGAGGTTCTCATGCGTCAAGGGTACGGCCTTCGGGAGTCCTGTTGTGCCGGAAGTGGCGAATATTATTGCAAGGTCTTCACTTTCCGGAGTTTGAAGTTTCCCCGTGAATGCCGGTAATCTTCCGTCAAGTGCGCACGTGATGAACGGCCATAGCTCCGCAATCTCCGGTATCTCATGCTCTGCCACCACAGCAAACGGCCGTATCAGCTCAAGCGTTCCCCTCAATGACTCCAGCCCGGCTTTCTCGTTCAATGGGCAGAATATGCCGCCGAGCCTCCATACTGCAAGGGACAGAGCCGGGATCAAGGGGGAGTTCCTGAGCATCACAACAAGTTTCTGACCCCGTGAGAATCCTGCATTCCTCAATGTCTCCTCACACTGTACAGCAAGCGATAACATATCCTTTCGCGTGTACCATGAGCCTTCCCACCAGTAACAGTTTTTCCCTGATTCTGTTTCAAGGTTCGGGATAATTATTTTCTCTAGTCTTCTCATCTCTTATCACGCTCCTGCTGACGTAGTACACGGCGCAAAACTTTTCCTGTGCTTGATATTGGAAGCGAGTCGATAAATTCTACAACTCTGGGGACTTTGTAGTGCGATAACCTGTCCTTGCAGAACTTCACTAACTCCCCTTCCGTAACATTTGAGTCCTTCTCACGTATCACGAACGCTTTCGGAACTTCACCGCTAATATCATTGGGCATACCGACAACAACCGCCGTCTGAACAGCAGGGTGTTCCGTCAGTATTGCTTCAACTTCCTGCGGGTATACATTGAAACCGCCGACTATGATTATGTCCGTTACGCGGTCAAGAATCTTTATGTAGCCGTCTTCATCTATATGCACGTAATCCCCGGTATTGAACCAGCCGTCAACAAAACGTTCATGATTGATTTCTTCCGCATGGTAATATCCCGACGTAACTGACGGCCCGCGAGTCCATAACACTCCTTCGCCCGGCATCGGCAGGATCTCTCCGCCCTCAGAGCGTAATTGCAGTTCAAACCTCGGCAGTGCTGTACCGACAGTTCCGAGCTTCCTCACTGAAGGTTTAGGATTGACGGCAAGAACCGGCGAGCATTCCGTTATTCCGTAGCCCTCAATCACAGGCACGCCAAACGCTGCCGTAACTCTGTCGTCCATCTTGGGGTTATACCTGTCTCCGCCAGCAATCAGCAGCTTTATCCCCGTGAGCTTTTTACCCTGACGTTCAAGCAGTGAGGCCGCAAAACCCAGCATAGTCGGAACTAACAGCAGGATATTCGGCTTGGCCTCGTCTATGGCTTTGAGCGTGTTTGACGGAGGCATGAAGCTGGTTACCTGTACCTGTGTTGCGTCAAGTATGAACGGCAGGACACAGCATATCGTGAACCCGAAAGCGTGAAAGTTCGGCAGTACGTTGAGCAGTGAATCCCCCGGCTGAAGATCCGGTACGTGCTCCAGACATGCCCGGCAGTTGTCCTCAAGGTTGCCATGCGTCAGAGGCACGGCTTTAGGGTCTCCGGTTGTGCCTGATGTCGAGAATATTACTGCAAGTGTTTTGTCGTAATCATCTGCAGGTGCAGGTGTGCCCGCAAACTTTTCTTCGCCCGTGAACTTTTCCGGGCTGAGCCTCACGCATGAACGCCCGGCATTCTTCAGCGCGTCTTCAAGGTCTGCCTTCACGCTGTCCGATAGAACTACCGCAAAAGGCTTCAGCAGGTCTAACGTCTTCAGCAGTGATATTTCCCCGGTCTTCTCGTTGAGCGGACAGAACACCCCGCCGAGTCTCCATGTCGCAAGCATCACAGCCAGCATTACGGGACTGTTAGGCATCAGTACAGCGAGTCTCTGCCCGGCCTCAAAGCCTGAAGCCCTCAAAGCATCAGTGCATTTGTCTGCAAGTTCACCGAATCTTTTGCGATTCCACCATACATGATTGAACCATAAGCAGTTTTTTTCGGGAGCTGCCTTAATGTATCCGTCTATAATCTCATTGAGCATGTATTTTTACCCCCTCCTGTATATCAATGAGGATAATACTAACATAAATACTGCTCCAAAAATGCCAGTATTACAGCCGCCGTGATGAGAGCCCAGCGTATCACCTTCCTGCGCAGGAATTACCGTTACAGTGAACGGAACTTTCATTGACTGCGTAGGACCGCTGTTGGGTTCAGGACTTGCAACTACTTCAACATCCGCACTGCCTGTTGTATCTCCTGCAAGAAGCCTTATGCTGTCATTTGATACTATTTCTGCTGTAACTATAGCGGGATTTTTCGATGACGCTGTAAGAGTGTAGTTGACCCCTGCTTTTATGTTCTTGAGTTCAATACCGCTGACTTCAAGCGTAACTTTCGGAGTAACGAGCTTATGTCCTCCGCGCTGTACAGTCTGTGCATCGAGTGAGGTTATATTTGCTCTTATAGCTGTTGCAGGTTCTTTACCTACATACACCGTGAATGCTGTAGTGCCAATAACGGAAGGATTCCCTGAAGCGTCCCACCCGTGTGTTGTTGCCGTAACTATAGCCTCACCTACTCCTCCGCCCACGCCGACAGCAGTAATATTCCCTGCATCATCAACCGTAAGTACTTCAGGATTGCTTGATACCCACTCTATGCCGTCCGGAGGATAGTCCGCAACATTCAGCGAGGCATTTTCCGGGTATACGTCAACACTGAGACTCCCCCTGTCATTTATCTGTATGTACGGAATCCCATAGAGGTCAACGCTATCAACAGGAACGGGACGCGCCTCGAATGCTCCTGCGTCATAAGCATTGAGCATATAGCGTTTCATGCCGGTCTCATCAGCACTTAATGTATAGTCAGTGTTCGCCGGAATTACATCACGCGCTATAGATGTCCCGGAAAGCTCAAGCAGATTTACGCCGTCAACTGTCCTTAGAGTCAAGTTCCCTTCATCATTCAGCATGAATATATCTGATACTGAACGCCCCGTTAAGCTGGTATCATCTGCAGTAAAATTTGATGTCCCAGTTACGTTATAGAAAGCCTTTATGTCATTTTCTGATGACGCATAAATATCATAGCTTGCAGTGTTGCCGGTAATGATTGATGAATATATTCTCACGTCTCCTTTGAGCGAAGCCGCCCCGCCTCCGTCATTCCCTGCCGTATTGCCTGCAATTGAGCACTGCTTCAGTACCGTAGCAGAATTGATACTGCCGTTAGTTACGCACACAGCACCGCCGTAACCCTGCGCGGTATTGCCGAAAAACGTGCAGTTATTGAACTCCGCCCATGAGCTGCTGTTGTCGATCTCTACAGCACCGCCGTTGCCTGAAGCCGCATTGCCCTTCGTGAAAGTTATTCTGTTGAAGACTGCATGTCCCGAAGTGATTCGGAATAATCTTCGCTCGTTTGTTCCCTCAATAGTTACGCCGTTTCCGTTTATCGTTACGTCTGACTCAATCGTAAGCTCACGGTTCAGCGTAATCGTATTTACGCTGGGATGATTGATATTGATTGTTGTATCTGTTCCTTGATTTGCCTGCTGGATTGCATAGGATAAGGATCCTGCACCGTCCGGGTTGCTGTTCGTAACGTCAACAGCATAAGAAGGAAATGATATTAATATGGATAATACTATTGAAGCTAAAATTTTTCTTAACATGATTACCTCCTGAGTATTAAAATTTTCACGTATTATATTCTAATTATAGGTAAATATTAGCGTGATATAATTGCGAATAAAAAAAGGTTTCCAAAAGTTACCCGTAAAGTAACAGTACCTATGGAGCGTAGGGAAGGGTTTGCCACATAAAAAACCCATAGCCTCGTAAACTGATACCCGTAAAACGCAATCCTGTTCGCAGGTTGGGAGGACTACAGGAAGCCGCTATATCCGTAAGGGGCGGTAGTTCATTGTGCGATTTTTTGTAGTAGAATACCAAATACACAATCAAATTAATTCACTTGTAATACACTAATTCCAGAGGAGGGGTTTTGTTTCATGACTAAACGTAACTGGAAAACGATGGACGGAAACGAGGCAGTAGCGCATGTTGCCTACGCTTTTTCCGAAATGGCCACGATCTACCCTATCACACCTTCAAGCCCTATGCCCGAGCATATTGACGAATGGGCCGCACACGGACGCAAAAATATCTTCGGGCACACCGTAAAAGTTACGGAAATGCAGTCGGAAGCAGGAGCAGCCGGAGCATGTCATGGCGCACTGTCAGCAGGAGCACTCGCCAGCACCTACACGGCATCACAGGGCTTGCTGCTCATGATTCCCAACATGTATAAGATTGCCGGTGAACTTCTGCCCGGTGTCTTCCATGTAACTGCAAGAGCTATAGCTATGCACGCACTGTCGATCTTCGGAGATCACAGCGACGTAATGAGCACAAGAATGACCGGCTTCACGATGATTGCCGGCGGGTCAGTTCAGGAAGCTCACGACATGGCCGCAGTTGCACACCTTACAGCAATCAAATCAAGCGTTCCTGTCCTCAATTTCTTTGACGGCTTCAGGACATCGCACGAGATTCAGAAGGTTGATGCTTTCGATTATGCAGACTTGGCCAAGCTGGTAGATTATGACGCAATCGCAGCTTTCAGGGATCGTTCAATGCGCCCGGAGAAACCCTACACTAAGGGAACAGCGCAGAACCCTGATATATTCTTCCAGGCAAAAGAAGCCGCACAGCCGTTCATTGATGCAGTGCCTGACATCGTCGCAAAGTACATGAAGGACATTAAGGGCATTTGCGGAAGGGAATATCACCCGTTCAACTACTACGGCGCGCCTGATGCAGACCGCGTGATTATCGCTATGGGTTCTGTATGCCAGGCCATTGAAGAGACCGTAGACTACCTGAATGCAAGAGGCGAGAAAGTCGGAGTCGTTGAAGTTCATCTTTACCGCCCGTTCTCACCGAAATATTTCTTCAGGGCACTTCCGGCAACCGTAAAGGCCATTGCAGTACTTGACCGCGTGAAGGAAAACGGCGCACTCGGCGGGCCTCTGTATGAGGACGTATGCTCACTGTTTGTCGGCAACGCAAGAGCACCGAAGATCGTCGGCGGACGCTACGGACTCGGCTCAAAGGACACAACACCGAGCGACCTCAAAGTATGTTTCGACAACCTGAAGCTGTTTGAACCGCGCAATGACTTCACGCTCGGAATCATCGACGACGTGAATGACAGCTCACTTATCCCCGACGAGCACATCAACGCGGCAGCTGAAGGCACAGTTTGCTGCAAGTTCTGGGGTCTCGGCTCAGACGGTACTGTCGGCGCGAACAAGAACAGCATAAAGATCATCGGCGACCATACGGACATGTATGCACAGGGCTACTTCGATTATGACTCCAAGAAGTCCGGCGGCATCACAATGTCTCACCTCCGCTTCGGCAAGTCCCCGATAAAGTCAACATACCTCATCGACAATGCAGACTTCATCGCGTGCCACAAACAGGAATACGTGAATCAGTATGACCTCCTTCAGGGCATGAAGAAGGGCGGAACATTCCTGCTCAACACACAGTGGATGACTCTTGAAGCATTAGAGGAGCATTTACCGGCCAGCCTCAAGAGGAAGATCGCTAACTTAGGGTGCAAGTTCTACATCATCAACGCAGTAGACGAGGCGCAGAAGCTCGGACTCGGAAGCAGAACCAACACGATAATGCAGTCAGCTTTCTTCAAGCTCGCGAACGTTATACCAATCGACGACGCAGTGAAGTACATGAAAGAAGCAATCGTGCATTCATACGGCGCAAAGGGCGAAGACATCGTGAAGATGAACTATGCCGCTGTTGATGCAGGGCTTGCAGGACTCGTTGAGATCACAGTCCCGGAAGCATGGAAGACAGCAGAGGACAAAGCACACAAGCGTCCCGGGCTTCCTTCAGAGATTCCTGACTTCATCAGCTATCAGGTTGACACGATCAACGGCCAGAAGGGAAATACCCTGCCTTCAAGTGCATTTGTTGACGGCTATGAGGACGGACACTTCCCGGCGGGCACAAGCAAATACGAGAAGCGCGGAGTTGCAGTCAATGTCCCTGAATGGAACGGTGCAAAGTGCATTCAGTGCAACCAGTGCTCTATGGTATGTCCTCACGCGGCAATTCGTCCCTTCCTGCTTGATGCAGAGGAACAGGCTTGCGCACCTGAAGGTTTCGGAGCTGTTGACGTTAAGTCACCCAAACTCAAGGCGGCAGGCTACAAGTATAAGATGCAGGTTGACGTGCTTGACTGCTTAGGCTGCGGCAACTGCGCGGACATCTGCCCGGTGAAGGCACTTGAGATGAAACCTTCAGCAACACAGACAGCAGAAATTGACCGCTGGACATTTGCATTCGAGAATGTTGCGGACAAGAAGGACACCGGCGACAAGTTCACGGTACAGGGCTCACAGTTCCAGAGGCCGTTATTCGAGTTCTCCGGCGCATGTGCAGGCTGCGGCGAAACTCCGTACGCAAAGCTCATCACACAGCTTTTCGGCTCAAGAATGATCGTAGCAAACGCAACCGGCTGTTCATCAATCTGGGGCGGTTCTGCACCGTCAATGCCTTACACGGTAGACGCAAACGGACACGGCCCGGCATGGGGCAACTCACTGTTTGAGGACGCTGCTGAATACGGAATGGGCATGAAGTTATCCCTTAACGTTATGGTCAACTACCTCACGACAGCGGCAGAGAACCTCATCAAGATGGAAGAAGTTCCTGCGGAAGTCAAAGCAGTGCTTCAGGAATGGCTTGATGCTCATCTTGACGGCGAGGCTTCAGTGGCAGCGGCGGCAAAAGTTGAGGAGTGCCTCGACAAACTGTTCTGCGGCTGTGAGGACTGCGGAGGCCCGGCAGAGTTCAGTGACGCGGCAATGAAGGAGCTTTGCACTATCTGTGAGTACAAAGACTACCTCGTCAAAAAGTCTGTCTGGATCATCGGCGGAGACGGCTGGGGCTATGACATCGGTTACGGCGGACTCGATCACGTTCTCGGAAGCGGTGAGGATGTCAACGTATTAGTGCTCGATACTGAGGTTTACTCCAACACCGGCGGGCAGTCATCGAAGTCGACACCTACAGCGGCTATTGCACAGTTTGCGGCTTCAGGTAAGAGGACGCGCAAGAAGGATCTTGGACGCATGGCCATGACCTACGGAACAGTGTATGTAGCACAGGTAGGAATGGGAGCGGACAAGAACCAGCTCATGAAGGCACTGAAGGAAGCAGAGGCACACAAAGGCCCGTCGCTTATCATCGCCTACGCACCTTGCATCAACCACGGCATCCGCGCAGGAATGGGCAAGACTCAGGAACGCACAAAGCTGGCAGTTGAGGCAGGTTACTGGCATCTGTACAGGTACAACCCGGATCTCATCGCGCAGGGCAAGAATCCGTTCACGCTCGACAGCAAGACTCCGAAGTCATACACCGACGGAACATTTGTCGACAAGTACAAGGAGTTCATACTCGGCGAAGTCAGGTACTCATCACTGAAGAGGGGCTTCCCGGCAATAGCTGAAGAACTGTTTGACCGTGCGGCGGCTGAGGCAAAAGAACGCTTCGAGACCTACAAGACTCTTGCAGAGATCGGAGCACAGCCTGTAGCAGCAAAGTAGGATAAAAGGATAAAGTTTTAGTAGTAAAATATCGCCGGGTATTGAAGTCTGATACCCGGTTTAATTTTTATCAGGAGGAAGATTTTAATGCAGTACAGGAAGTTCGGAGGAAAATATTTTGTCCGCATAGACAAGGGCGAAGAAGTCATTGCACAGCTCAAGGTTTTATGCGAAAAGGAAAATATAAAGCTGGCAGAAGTCAGGGCACTCGGCGCAAGTGATGATTACACTGTTGCAGTGTTTGATGTCAACGAGAAGAAATATGCAAAATTCCATCATAACGAATATTCCGAGATAACAAGCCTATGGGGAACTGTAACGGCAATGAACGGCGAATTTTATCCGCATATTCACATGACTGCCGGGACTGCTGAGGGGAAAGTTTACGGCGGTCATCTCGTGGAAGTCAGAATCAGCGCAACATGCGAGATGATCGTAGAACCGTCGGAAGGAATTATTGAGCGCAAATTCAATGACGAAGTAGGATTAAACCTTTTCGAGTTCGTGAACTAGCTTTGCCGCAGATATTCCCTGAACAGAACACAGAAGAAAAAGACAGACTTACCGGCCTTCTTTCACGTGATGCCTTTCACCGTCAGGCACAGGAGATAATGAAACTCACTGAAGGGGGGCTTGCGCTTGTCTGGTTCAATCTCGACAACTTCAAGATGTTCAACAAGCGTTTCGGCTTCAGGAAGGGCGACGAACTGCTCAGGGAGACGGCAAAAATTTTAACGATAATCTTTTCACAGGAAGACAACCCCGCTAACCTTGTTTCACGGTTCAGCGATGACAGCTTTGTTATTCTAACGGACTGGGCATCAGCAGAGACCAACACCGACACAATACAGGAATATCTATACTCCCTTCATGATGATATTACGCTACGGCTTCGTGCAGGCATATATTTCCCTTCAAGCGATGAGGATATACGCTCATCTTGCGACCGGGCGAAGCTGGCGTGTGATTCAATCCGTAAAAATCATTCCGTAAGCTCCTGCATGTTTCATGAGGGCATGAGCAGGAAACTGACATTGCAGCAGCACATACTTGACACCCTCAGCACGGCAATAGAACGCGAGAACATAAAGATACTCTATCAGCCCATAGTCCGAATATCTACGGGGAAAATCTGCGAGACTGAAGCATTAGCACGGTGGATTGATGACGATTCAGGGTTCATATCTCCGGCAGAATTTATCCCTACGCTTGAGGAGTACAGAGAGATTCACAAGCTGGACATTTACGCAATGCAGAAGGTATGCAGGGACTACAGGGAACGCAACGCTAAAGGTCTGCCCTTGCTGCCCGTATCAGTCAACCTCTCACGGCTGGACTTTGAGCTGTGCGACATTATCGGCGAGATTGAACGCGCTGTAACTGCAAGCAGCATTCCGCGCAGAATGATGCACATAGAGATTACCGAGAGCATAAATGACGAGGATACTACTGTGCTGAATCTGGGGATCGAAAAATTCCGTGCTTTGGGCTATGAAGTGTGGATGGACGATTTCGGGTCGGGGTATTCATCGTTGAACGTGCTGAAGGACTACAATTTTGACACGATAAAGTTCGACATGAATTTTTTGCGGGGCTTCGACATAAACAGATCCGAGAAGGCAAAATATATCATCAGTTCAAATCTCTCTATGGCGCGGTTGATGGGAATGCAGGCACTTGCTGAAGGAGTAGAGACGGCAGAACAGCTTGAATATCTGCGGTCTATAGGTTTCGACAAGGCACAGGGATATTACTTCGGAAAGCCCATGAACCTAGACGAGATTTTT
>CAJOES010000077.1 GCA_905233455.1 uncultured Synergistales bacterium
CTTCCAGTGTCTCCACCTTCCATCTCCGTCGCTCAACTTGCATGTGTTACGCACGCCGCCAGCGTTCATCCTGAGCCAGGATCAAACTCTCAGTTGAAAAGTTTGTTGTTCTGTTTGTACTCTCGCTTGATTATTACACGCTGTATTCTCTTGTCAATTAGCTTGGTAACTCTGTCGCTGTATCTCGCAACGACAAGAGGGAATTATACGCCCTTTTTCTCAAAATGCAAGCATAAAAATTTTACATTGCCTTTTTTGTGCTTTCTATCTCTTCTTCAATGGCTGAAATATACTTTCTCAAAGCTCCATTATCAGATTTTGGGATATTTGAAGACGTAATTTTATTCTCTTTCACTGCCTTAATGAACATGCTTTTTATATGAGTTTTAGATACTGCTTTCATTCCGTTATTGTTATCCAGAGTCTTGATAAATAAAGCTGCAAGTTCATTGATCAGACGGACATTAAGATTTGCAAGGTCTCTGTGTCTAATTTCATAATCCTTAATGTATGTGTGGTTAGGATTCTTTTGTATTTCTATGCCTGACGGTATCTTATCTTCGGGCAGAAGGATAAATTCCTGCCGTTCGAATTCACCTCTTTTTTCCATAACAACCCATTTGTCCATCGAACCAAGATAAGCAAGTATCGCTTCATCAACATCTGTATTATCTTCAGCGTACCAAAATGACATTTTATTATCAGAAGTCTTGAAGAAATCGTTAAGAGCATCTGAATTTAATTCAAGGACTCTCGCTTTTATATCACGTTCGTCCGGTTCAGGCCAGTATTCACGGTTGATTGCGCGCACAAGAAAAGGCATGTTAATTATTCTCCTTCAGGTGTTCCAGACGCGAGATAATTTCCTGCCGGTAGTCTTCAAGCCATACTTCATTCATCTTCTCTGTATGCTTTATTATCTCGAGAGTTTCAGGTGCATTCCAGTTGTCAAAAATCTTAAGTGCAAACTTTCTTATTCCTTTATCCTTATGGTGGCACAATGAATTCACCTGCCAGATAAATTCATTGCCGAAATCTAAATAGCTGTAGTGAGAAACGAGATGCAATACCGCTTTGACTATATGAGCATTGCCGTAATTCTCTTGAAGAAGACGGGAAAGCATTTTCAAAGCCGCAATTGGATTAGCCTGACGGTATGTCGCAAAGATATTTTCAAAATCATAAATACTTCCGCTTTCTATACGGCTTGCCACAGCAGATGACACGAATAATCTGCTGAAAGCAGGGTATTCTCTTTCAATATATTCGTATATGCGTTTACTGAGAACGGTATTAATATCATTGCTCGAATTGAATGTTATTGCAGGGCTTATGCGTCCCCGCATTGAATCTGTATCTTCGGATCTCGAGGCATAGTAGAAAGTTCTTATATTGTCCGGCAGAGGAAAAACAAAAAAAGGCTCATTGTAATACAGGTCTAAATTGTCATCATTGCATGGATAAGGTTCATAACGTGCCATTTATAATCCTCCTGCAACACTGCTGAGAATTTCTGTGTGCTTACTGTCTGCCCAGTTCATAAAATCATATGAATCTTTTGCTTCAAACCTAGGTGAGATGTTTTCGCCTGATGTATTTAAATCCTGATGAAGTATTAGTCCTTTCACAATAGGTACAGCTTCGCTTATGTCGGGTACACCTTGATTCAGACCATTTAATGATACAGTGATATTTATGTTTACAGGTTCATTAATATCATCAAAGCTCCACATATCCTCGCTTACACTGCCTGCAGTCCAGCCTTTAAGGGGCTTTTTGCCGTATATGCCTGTCAGGTTGATATATTTTTCTGCAATATTGTTATCATCTTCGGTAATAGTTTTTAGGAGTATATCGCAGATAAATGAAAGACGGAATAAAGCAATCCTGCCAACAACAGCAAAAAATTTTTCCAGACAGTTCCGGGCTTTACACAAAAAATCCTTATGAGAAAGCATATTACCTCCGGAGATTATATCTATACGTTCACTGCCTATAGTCATGTTCATGTCTCCTGATACAGAAGTAAATCCCGGCCTGTCATTCACACGCTGGGCGCGAATATCAAATTCTTTTGTCATGCTCGGAATCATCTCGCCTTTAAGCATGTCGTAAAGCCTTTTGCTTAAATCGCCAGTGTTAATATTCTGGAACTGACCGAATACTGATACCTGCTTATACAGATAGTTATAATTCATTTGTTTACCTCCAAGAATAAAATTTGATGCCTTCAGCAAAATCTTCTGCGAATATAATAATATCCCGTCAGTGTCGCTATACTCGTGATGATCCATGATACCGGATATACGTCCATAAGGAACGCAAAGCTGTGATATATCCTGAAGACCGTATATACCCACACTATACGCAGCACGCAGCAGCCTAGAAGTATTATCGTTGTAGGCAGAGTGGAATAGCCCATGCCGCGAAGACAGCCACCGGAAATCTCGTAGAAGTTCGTGAGCCATAAGAACGCTACTGCATGTATCATCCTCACTTCTGCATAATACAGCACTTCAGGATCAACAGTATAGAGGCTCAATATCTCCGTCTTCCAGACAGCACATATCACACATGCTATCCCCGTAAAGAATGTCCCAGCTAACATCGTCTGCGTGAATACCTTTCTGCAACGGCCGTAATTGCCCGCTCCGAAGTTCTGTGAGGTGAAGGTTACTGCTGACTGCGTGAATGCGGCCACAATGTAATACACGAGAAAATCAAAGTTCAGAGCAGCAGCACTGCCCGCACTGGCATATGACCCTATGCTGTTTATTGCCGTCTGTATGCACACGTTTGAGATTGAGAACAGAGAACCTTGAAGACCAGCTGGAAGCCCTATGCGGATTATCTGTGTGGCGTAGTATCTCTTCAGCGACAAGCCTGCAAGCCTTAATGTGAAGGGGGAGTCCTCACGCATCAGGAAATACATTACCATCAGGGCACTAATTACGTTCGATATGACTGTGGCAGAGGCAACACCTACTACGCCTAAACCGAACACTATCACCAGTATCATGTTCAGGATTACGTTGATGATACCGCCGACGGCAAGACACCATAAAGGACGCTTGCTGTCTCCCTTGCTCCGGAGTATTGCAGAACCAAAGTTGTAGAGCATGATGAAAGGCGTTCCCAAGAAATATATACGGAAATATATTACGGCCAAGTCTATTATGTCGTCCGGAGTATCCATGATGGTTAGGAGCGGGCGCGCAACACTGAGACCCCATACAAGCAATATTACTCCGCTGATGAGAGCCAGCGATATTGAGGTATGTATGGCATCATGTATCCTGGCCTGCTCATTTTTGCCGATGTATTTCGCCACTATCACGTTTGCTCCGATTGAGAGACCTACGAACAGATTCACCATAAGGTTTATGGCCGCTCCGTTGCTGCCTACTGCCGCCATTGCCTGCGGACTGTCGAAACGCCCTACTACTGCTACGTCTGCCGAGTTGAAGAGCTGCTGAAGCATCATGCTGGCCGCTAAGGGTAACGAGAAGATTAATATCTTGTCCAGCAGTGAGCCGGTCAGCATGTCTATCTGGTTGGTACGCGGCATAATATGACCTCTAAGAGTTAGAAGAGTTAGAATATGAGAACACAAAATCTTTGGGGATGTTGTTCAGCTTCCATGACGCACGGGAAACGTATAATACATATTTGCCGTATTCATTATCATCCCAATGTCCGGGCCATGTTGCAGGTCGGGATTTGTTCGTGCTTGAACTGTCTTTGCCTCCAGTCGAGAGAACGTACAGGTCTAATGTCTTTGTGCCGTTTTCGGGAGCGTAAAGTTCTACGTATATCTCAAGTATTCCGGCTACGTGATGGTTTACCTGCCCCCAGCCATTTTCTTCGGGAAATGCAAATGCAAAACTTCGTTCTTCAAGATTATTATTATACGTTACAAACATTCTTTCACAGCCTGCATGAAGGAGTTCGCTTCCGGCATATACATAGCTTATATCATTACTTTTTGTTCTAAGTGTAATTGTAGCGTTTCTTACATTCTTATTTACTAGGGGTACTCCTGTACTTTCTGTTATAGATAACCTATTGCTTTGATTGTCGCTGTTAGTATTAGTAAAGCCAGTGCCTGAAAGATCAGCAAAAAGGTCAAAGCTCTGTCCGGATGTTGTACTTCCTCCCGGTACAGAATTACTCTCTTTAAATATAAGGCTTTTTGAGTCATCAAAGTCCTTGTACGCATAAAGCAGGGTAAGAATATTTCCCCTGAAAATCTTTCCTCCTGATGAAATTCCAACAATGTTATAACCGCTTATATCTTCGGATTTGTAATAGTCGTCGTTCTTTACTATATCCTTAGAAATAACAGATACCGGTAAATTCATTTTCCATTGATCACTGGCTAGAACGCCGCCGACATCAAGCAGTGTTCTGAGAAAATCTGAATTTTGGCTGTCCCATAATCCCAAGCCTGCATGTCTTATCCTCTGGTCTACGTACGATATTACCCGGTGCCCCCTCTCGCGAGCCGTCTGCAGCTGCTGTGTCTTGGTGTAGAAACTCAGCATCATATAGAATGCTCCCGACAAGACTATTATGAACATTGCCTGAAGCATCATACTCATCATTATTTCAGTCAAAATATATGCCTTTGAACGTCTCATTTCGTATTCACCTTCCGTTTGAGTAATTTGCTTGTGTTGAAATTTTTTCCTGTAAGATATTATAATTCAACAAAAATTTGACGGGGGTAAAAGCAATGGAAAGATTAAGCGTATTCAAGTGCGCAAAATGCGGTAATATTGTTGAAGTTATGCACGTCGGCGGCGGAACTCTGGTGTGCTGCGGCGAGCCTATGAAACAGCTTAAGGAGAATACTACGGACGGTGCTGCAGAGAAGCATGTGCCTGCATTTGACGGCAATAAGGTTAAGGTAGGCAGTGTTGCCCACCCCATGCAGGATGATCACTATATTGAGTGGATTGAAGTCATCAACGGCGAAAGGGTATGCAGGAAGTTCCTCAAGCCCGGTGAAGCTCCTGAAGCGGAATTCGGCACGGTTGAGGCGGGAACTGTTGCGCGGGAGTACTGCAACAAACACGGACTCTGGAAGGCTGAAGCGTAATGAAGATCTCGGAGGCTATGACTGCGGCCATAAACGAACAGATTAAGGCAGAATACGACTCGGCATATATCTATCTTGCTATGTCTGCTTACCTCAAAGATGCGGGGCTTGACGGCATGTCGCACTGGATGAGGAAACAGCATAAAGAGGAGATTGAACACGCTGAAAAGTTCATTGATTATCTGTATGAACGCGGCGCAAGGGTAATTATTCCGGAGATTGCGAAACCTAAAGAGAATTATGCTGATGCTATAGAGGCTTTCAGGACGGCTTATGCTCATGAACAGTATGTTACTTCAAGGATATACAAGCTCGTTGACTTGGCCGTCGAGGAAAAAGACTACGCAACACAATCTATGCTGAAGTGGTTTGTTGATGAACAGATGGAAGAAGAGGACAACACAGGCGGGATTGTGGCCAAGCTGGAATTTCTGGGTTCGGACAAGCACGGAATATATACTGTGGATCGCGAACTGGCATCACGCTAAAAGACAACAGGGAGGCTTTAAGGGCTTCCCTTCATTTTTGTGATATGGATAAAGCTAAACTAAAGGCATTTCTTGAAGGATTGTATTACGTCTATGCACGGCGGGAGCTGGTCTATCCTGATCCGCTGTACTATCTATACAGGTATGATGATTTGCGGGACAGAGAGATTGCCGGGCTTATTGCCTCGTCGCTGGCTTATGGCAGAGTCGCGCAGATCATGAAGGACGTTGAACGGGTGCTGTCGTGCCTGGGGGATAAGCCGTATGACTTCCTGAAGGACAATAAGAACTTCCAGATAGTGCCGGACAGCTTCAAGCACAGGTTCACTACAAGCTACGACATGAATAACTTTCTGGCGAACATAACCGGCGTAATCAGGGAATATGATTCGGCTGAAGGGTTTATGGAGGAATGTTTGAGGCTTTCAGGAGGGAATATGCTTGCGGCTCTGGACAAGTTCGCGGAAAGGTTATCGCGCAACAAAAAGGACAGGGCATTTCCGCTGGTTACCGCACCTAAAGACGGCAGTGCGTGCAAAAGAGTGTTTTTGTTTTTGCGGTGGATGGTGAGATGTGATGACGTTGACCCGGGCGGATGGAATGTGCTGAAGCCCTCACAGCTTATTGTACCCACTGATACACATATGCACCATATTGCTTTACGATTGGGATTGACGAAACGAAAGACTGCTGACCTCCTGACTGCATATGAAATCTCCTCCGGGTTCTGCTCGGTCTGCATGGACGATACGGCCAAGTACGATTTTCCTCTGACACGCTTCGGGATACGTTCACTTGATGCCACATATATTACTCTCAAACTGTAACAAGCCCTTCAGCAACTTTACGTATCTAGGCATAAGCACTATCACTATAGATTATATGAATATAGGAGTGCTGTATAATGTGATAGTTCAGTCCATAGTGCTTGAAGTTTCGGTAACAGGCAGGGTAAATTCGAATAGGAAAGGTAGGTAGACCTCCTCCCAGAAGCGAAGCCTTTTACAGAATAGTATCAAGTCAGGACAGGACGCTAGGATAAACAGGTGAGTATCTTAGATGAAGGCCAAGAGAAAGCCTGTTTATTTTATGAGTTAAAATCAATCAAAAACCATATCAGCGAAACGCGCAACAGAAACCAAGCAAATAACGCTATGTAAAATAACGGATAGCCAAAAAAAATTTTGAGATTTTTCGCCAAAAAATCATCTCAGTAATTTATGCAGTGGATATAAACACAACAGCGGCAAAGGATTACGGAGCTGGAAGTGTAAAAGGTGATGAAAGGTGAGAGAAAAGCCCCGAATGAAGAAAATGAAGGAAAATGCAACAAAGCCTTATGAATAGCGGGCTAATAAATTGCTGGCGATTTAATACAATTGTAAGCTGTATTACGTATTAAACTATAATAATCAGAACTAAGCAATATTACGTACATCAGGAAGTGATTTAACTAATGATGACAAAGCTAAAGCCGGAACGTTACAAATATATCGAAAAAGTGTTATACAGTTATTCGAAGAATCTAACGCTTCAGCAAATATATACAGAGGGGTTGTTTTGCTTGGAGCTTCACGGAGATATCCGGGTGCAGGACTACAAGGAAGGTGTAACAGTTGGCGGTGTATCGGATAAGGTGCTAGATTACGTACACAAGAAGCATATCTATGAGCGTCGATTGTCGCGCATCAATATGGAAGTGTATGCAGTAGAGCGTCTGATACGCAGGTTAGAGGGATCACACGGAGAGCATGATATGAAGCTACTGCATGTTCTTGAAGCAGTGTATATTGCTGGAGATAATACGCGGAAGGATATTGCCGGAGTGGATGAGGAAGAGATACCAGCATTGCGTCATGAGCTTGTGAGGATGTGCGGGCGGAATATGAAGAAGTATGCGCGTAACACTTTTTGCGGGAATTGCTGACTAAAAGTGTTACGGAGCATGTTTTTGGCTAAGGTACTGTAACTCATTTATGTAGCAATGCGAGGCCGACCCCCCGCTTGCTGTCTAGATATGGCAAAAAAAATGAGTTTTCATCGGTATTTATAGAGAAGGAAAAATCACATTTTTATAGCTCATATTTTCAGCTCATAAAGGAACTTATATATCATATAAATTTTTACATAAAATAATACTCAGTGTTACGGGGTGATGAATTTGAATATTACGAAGAATGATGCTTTGATCGCGGCACGGACAAGGCAGGCTAATGCAGATGCAGCGTTGAAAGAGTTGCGCTACCGAGAGAAGTCCGGCGAATTGGTGAAGCGTGAGGAGTTTGAGAAGCAGGTTGCAAAGGAATGGAAGGAAGGGTTGTTGAAGATACGCACAAAAGTGCTTGCAGTTGAGACGCTTGCACCTGAGATATGCGGGCTTTGCGGCAGTACTGATATCGCCCCTGTAGCTGAGTTGTTGCGCAGGTGGGGAACATCGACACTGAATGAGATTTCTGAAGGATTCCGCTGATTTATGGCTTCCGCCTCCCGACCTGACGATCAGCCAGTGGGCAGACGAGTTCAGGAGGATACCCCCTGAGGCGAGCGCAGAGCCTGGACGTTGGTACACGTCAAGAGCTCCGTATCAGCATGACATGTTAGACGCAATATGCAGTTCCGAACGTGTCGTAATGATGACTGCTGCCCAGATAGGGAAGACAGAAATATTATTGAATGTGATAGGTTATTTCGTGGACAAAGAACCCTCGCCAATATTATTCCTTCAGCCAACATTAGAGATGGGAGAAACCTTCAGCAAGGACAGGCTAGTGCCCATGATACGGGATACGCCGTGCCTGTCTGCACAGTTTGACATCAAAGCACGGACCAGTGATAACAATATCCTATATAAACGATTCGGGAAGGGAGGAGCGATCACGATAGCCGGAGCAAATTCGCCAGCATCATTAGCTTCAAGGCCGATAAGAGTGCTGCTGTGTGATGAGGTTGACCGGTACCCAGCAAGTGCCGGAGAGGAAGGAGACCCGTTAAGCCTTGCGATGAAGCGCACGCAAAACTTTTGGAATCGTAAAATCATTTGGGTATCAACGCCAACAATGAAGAATATATCAAGGATAGAGAAAGCCTATGACATATCGACACAAGAAGAATGGTGCGTGCCATGCCCTGACTGCGGGGAATATACGCCGTACTTATGGGAGAATATCAGCTACAAGGGAAAGATTGAGCCTGTAATGGAATGTACGCACTGTCATAAGGAATTTGCGGAACGAGAATGGAAGCGCGGACAGTCAAAAGGTAAATGGATTGCAGGGGCAGAGAGTAAGATACGGGGATTTCATATGAATGCGTTTGCGTCGCCGTGGGCCTCATGGGGAAGTCTGATAGAGCAATATGAAGAGGCGGAAAAAGGCGGAGATGATACGCTGAAAACGTGGTATAACACAGTGCTGGGCCTTCCGTATGAGAATTTAGCCGGAACGATTGATGCAGGCAGTGTTGAGAGTAATGCAGAGGATTACGGGGCTGATTTGCCCGATGGGGTATTGGTGCTGACCTGCGGAATAGATGTTCAGGATGACCGGTTAGAACTTGAAGTAGTAGGTTGGGGATTGGGTAAAGAATCATGGGGAATAGAGTACAAAATATTTCACGGCGACCCCGGCACAGCGGAAATATGGAATGAATTAGATGAATATCTGCAAAGGACATGGAGCTATGCAGACGGTGAGGCAATCGGAATATCTTGCACGTGTATAGATTCAGCGGGGCATTATACGGATGAGGTGTATAAGTTCGTGAAAGGGAAAAGGGCACGTAATATCTATGCGATAGTAGGCAGGGGACGTTTCGGAATGGCCTGCGTGTCAAAGCCCTCACGTAATAACCGTGCAAAAATCCTGCTGTTCACGCTTGGAGTAACGACACTGAAGAGTATGCTTTATTCGCGGCTGAATGCAGAGTCCGGACAGCCCGGCTACTGTCATTTCCCGAAAGGAAGAGGATACACAGGCAAATACTTCAAGGGATTATTGTCGGAGCGCATGGTAATGAGGCGAAAGAATGGTCAGGAATATATATCATGGGAAGTTCGGAATCAGCATGTGAGGAATGAGCCGTTAGACTGCCGGGTGTATGCTTCCGGAGCGTTGGAGCTGATCAATCCGGACTTGAAAGACCGTGCCAAGAGACGGGGAATGCAGGTGCAAGAGAAGCCTAAAGGAGCAGTGACCCGGAAGCGGGGAGGATTCTTGAAGCGGGGAATTTCGTTATAAGATGATAGAAGAGGCATATTGCGATAAAAAGCGGGATATAGTGTGATATAATCACGCCTGAAATCTTTTTACCTTGTTACTGACTCATTAGATAATTAGCTTCCTGCAGTTGGCTCAGGAAGTTTTTTTTATGCTTGGAGGTGAGAGCTTGAAATATAAATATACCGCCTTTTTTTATCCTGACGATGAAGAACAGGAATGCAAGGTAGAGATACCAGCATTAGAGATTGAATATTATGTGCATCCGGAGCAGTGGACTCGTGGAGCAGTCATAAAGTCAGCGGCAAAAGAGTTATCCAACACGTTATACCTGTATGAGCT
>CAJOES010000078.1 GCA_905233455.1 uncultured Synergistales bacterium
CTGTGGAGAGGGTGTAAGACTTTATAACGTGTATAACGTTATAGAGCAGTCTTCGTTGAAGCAGGAAGCCCCCGCTTCTTAAAGCGGGGGTATGTTCACTTCACTGTTATTCAACAACTTGCTATAATTACTGCATCAATCGACAAGAAAGGCAGATGTTAAATCATCATGGCAGACGTAGTAACATTAGTGATGGAGTCCCGTGATAAGACGGGCAAAGGCGAAAACGGCAGGCTCAGGAGGGCAGGATACGTACCCTGCATACTCTACGGGCCTGAAGTGAAGGAGAACATAAAAGGCAAGCTGAACATGCGCGAGGTGGAGAAGATTCTTGCAGGACGCTGGGAGTCAACACGCCTTACAGTGAAACTTCCTGACGGGAGCGAGGAATTATGCCTTATCCGTGAGGCACAGAGACACCCGTTAACTGATATGCCGCTTCATGTTGACCTTCTGCACTTAGTGAGAGGCCACAAGATTACGGTGAATATTCCCGTTGAAGCAACAGGACGCGAAAATTCACAGGGCATCAAGGACGGCGGAGTTCTTGAAGTTGCACACGAGCTTGAAGTCGAGACCCTGCCGATGAGCATTCCCGACGTTATCACCGTTGACGTTTCCGGACTCAATGTCGGCGACGCAATTCACGTTAAGGATCTCGTACTGCCTGAAGGCGTAGAAGCTCTTGCTGATCCTGAAGAAGTCGTTGCTATAGTGGTAACCTCACGCGGAGTTGAAGACGCTGCACCCGAAGAGGAAGCTACAGCTGCGGCAGATGTTGAAGTAGTAGCTAAGGGCAAGGCCGCAAAGGAAGACGACTCAGAGGAGAAGAAGTAATCATGAAGCTGATAGCCGGTCTTGGGAATCCGGGAACTGAATACGCATATACCCGGCACAACATGGGCTGGCTGTCGGTTGATTTTATCGCGGCAAATAATAATCTGGGCAGGCCGTCGCATGATTTTCACGGAGAGTTATGGAAGTGGAACAATGTACTGCTCCTGAAGCCTTTAACGTTCATGAATGCAAGCGGGCTTTCTGTCGGTGAAACGGTGAATTACTACAGAATAGAACTTGAAGACGTGCTGATAATTTATGACGATATGGCTTTACCGTTCGGCAGACTGCGGTTGCGTGCGCAGGGCAGTGCAGGAGGACATAACGGCCTGATTTCGGTACTCGGTGCACTAGGAGATCTGCATGTGCCCCGATTGCGCATAGGTATCGGGAAGCCTCCGGGGAGCATGATAAATTATGTTCTTGGCCATCTCAGCGGGGATGAACGGGAAGGACTGCCCGAAATATTGAACCGCGTGGAAGCAGCAGTAGATTCATGGCTGAACACGGACATACAAAAAGCCATGTCTTATGTGAACAAGAATAATGATGAAAACCCTTCTGTGTGAAAATGCAGGAGGGTTTAATTTTATATAAATATTTTTACAGCATTGTTAGTGAGGTGAAAATAGGATTGAAAGTTTATAAGCTGCTGGGTGCGGACGGCAATATTTATGAGTCAGAAACGCCCGGACAGTACGGAGGCAACAGCAAGATGAAGATATACGGACGGCTTGACTGTCCTTCCGCCAATTCAACGATAAGACGTTTTCCGGGAAAATACGAGCAGCACAGGGTATTCTTTGCAGACGAAAAAACAGCTTTGATGGCAGGATACCGCCCATGCGGAAACTGTATGAGGCAGCAATACAAAGAGTACAAGGAAGACCCTGAGAAGTACAAATCCAAGTTTGGACTATGAGGAGGGTTTAATCATGAAACAGAAACAGCAGAAACGCAGAAAATCATCCAATGTACTGCTTGACACCGCGCTTCAGGAATTTTACGGTGCGGCGGACGAGATGGGACTCAGCGAGCGGCTCATCTCCATACTGAGTCATTCGGAACGCAGGGTGCATGTTTCTATCCCTGTAGAGATGGACGACGGTTCGGTTGAAGTTTTCGACGGTTACCGCGTCCAGCATTCTACGGCATTAGGCCCGTCGAAAGGCGGAATACGTTACGACACCGAAGTTGACATGGACGAGTGCGAAGCTCTTGCTATGCTCATGACGTGGAAATGTTCGCTTGCCGGGATTCCTTACGGCGGGGGCAAGGGCGGTATATGCTGTGATCCGCTCAACATGTCGAAGCGGGAGAAAGAGAAGCTGACCCGTACATATGCGGCAAGGATTGAGCCGATATTAGGACGCTGGAGCGATGTGCCTGCACCGGACATGAACACCAGCGGGCAGGAAATGGTATGGATTCTCGACACTGTCAGCAAAATGCGCGGACACCTTGAGCCGTCCATACTCACCGGAAAACCTGTAGCTTTCTGGGGTTCACGCGGCAGGAACGAGGCAACCGGAAGGGGTGTTGCTACCTGCGGGCTTGAGCTGATGAAGGCTATCGGCAGGAATCCCGACACGGCAACTGCGGCGGTTCAGGGCTTCGGCAATGTAGGGAGCTATACGGCAAAGACACTGAATGACGCTGGCGTTAAGATCGTGGCAATCAGCGACATAACCGGCTCGTATTACTCATCGAACGGCATAGACATACGCAAAGCCTTTGAGGCAGTGCACAAACACCCGAAAAAACTGCTTGAAGGCTTCGACAAGATAGGGAACTGCGAGAAGATAGAGAATGATCTTTACGCTGATGCTGAGTTCCTTTTCCCGTGTGCAAGGGACGGCGTGATCAACCGCAAGACTGCCGGAAAGATTAAGGCGCGCTATATCATTGAGGGTGCAAACGGCCCTACTACACCGGACGCTGAAGAGATTCTGCAGGCTTCAGGCGTAATGATCGTCCCGGACTTTCTGGCGAACTCCGGCGGGGTTATCGGCTCATACTTTGAGTGGGCGCAAAACCTGCAGGGCGCGTTCTGGAGCGAGGAAGAGTACAACAGCAGGCTGATTCACATCATGAAGGGCAATTTCAGGCGCGTATGGGACTATGCCGAGGCCAAGAAGGTTGTAATGAGGCGTGCGGCAACAATGACGGCAATACAGCGTGTTGCTGATGTCGTAGAGATGCGCGGAATGTTCTTATAGTTTTTGTGTGAAAAATTTTTCTGTGTGAGATTTCAGTAATATTTTCCCCTGTCTGTGTGAGGCAGGGGAATTTATTTTACAGCTCGTATTCTGATTTGTCCGGGAAAACTTCACTATATGCCTGCTGTAACTTTGAAGAGGCTTCATCAAAATTAATTGTGGCTTCTCCGTCATTGAGGCAAATAACTTTATGCTTATGATGCTTCACGTCGTATACAGCAGATTTAAGGTTATCCGGGTCGATATTATAACCTGCTATCGTACGTGTACGCTTTGGGAAAAATTTTCCGCTCATGATCTGCCAGTATTCCATAAGCCACTGGTTTACATCACTTTTATCCCTGAAACGATGGCTGCTTGTTTCTTCAAGTATATCTTTCTCTTTTTCCCACACCTCAATGAAAGTTGACTTCAGATATGAATTTGCTGTATGACATTCATGAAAACCTGTATAGCGCATAAATGGGAGCAGGAGAAACGTTTTAGTTAATGCTTTTGCATCATAGCGGAAATTTATCCACTTACTTATGTTAGCAAGAAACTGTTTTCTGAAGTCAAAATGTCTGCATATGACTTGAATATCGTTAAGTGATATGTATGGTATGTTATTTTTTTCTTTATTTTCTATGCCTATTGGGCCTGCGGTTAATGCAGCACATGCGCACGGAAGGTTGTTCACAAAGAAATCTTCAGGCCTGACAGAAGCATTAATGAACGTATCATCATTAAGATATACAAATTTTTCACTTAACCCCTTAATCCTGAATATGTTTAATTCTATTGCATGTGAACTGAAAGTAGGAAGCCATTGGTGCGGTATGTATTCTTCATGCCTAACAAAATTCAGCTTGGGGTGATTTAGATTGAGCCATTCAGGAACTTGGCCGCATGTTATGAAATGAATTTTTCTGACCCACGGAGCAAATTTTTCGACTGTTCTAAACCAATAACGTAAGATTCCCCAATCCCTATAACGTATTACACCATTAACACCTAATATTTCATGTTGATTTGTACTATAGAGAGATTTCTGCTTCTGCCATTCCGTGTCTGAACCATCAACCCAAGGAATTACGAAATCAATATCAGAACATAATTCGTCCTGAGTCCTGAGTCCTGAGTCAATTATGGTGGCCATTTTGATTTTGTCAACCGTCCTTTCTGCAAAAAATCGAGTCGTTAGCGATTATAGCATAAAAAATTCCCCCGTCTGTGTGAGGCAGGGGAATTTTATTTTTGTGTCGTATTTATTTTATTCCTGCTTTTCTTCGTCCGGCAAAATCTCTGTGTCGTCAAATTCATCATCGTCTGCTTCTTCTGTGTGTTCTGCCGCAGTTTCTTCAGGATAGTCCGCCGTAGCAGCAATATCCTTCAGCATAATATCTTCAGGTTCTGTTACGTTCTCTTCAGCTTCAGCCGGTTCAATCTGTTCTATCTGCTCAATCTCCGTGAACTCCAGCTTTTCACCGACAGACTCCGGTTCTGATTCTGATTCCGGTTCAGACTCGAGATCCTCAAAATCTACGTTCTGTTCTTCCTGTCCGTCTTCAAGTGTTTCTTCCATTATGGCATCAACGAGTTCATCCGCAAATTTCCCGGCCTCTTCCGTCTCATCTTCCGGCAGTTCCTGAAGCTCAAAGCCTGAGTCATCATTTTCCGGCACTGTTTCAGCGGCTTCAATCACTTCTTCCGGCAGTTCTTCCTCTTGAGGCTGTGATGTCTCCTCTAATTTCTCCTCCATTGTCCTGAATATATCCTTGAGTTCCTCCGGGTTCTCCGGCGTTCCCGAAAGGAGATCTCCTACATGCTCCTGCACTACTGATTCTATTTCCGGCTCTGCTTCTGGTTCTGCTGCGATTTCGGGTTCAGGTTCTGCTTCAGCTTCCGGCACAATCTCAAGCTCCGGTTCAGGTTCCGGCAGGTCTTCCTCTGGCGTGTCTGAAGGCTCAAATACTGCGTCAGGTTCAGGTGCAGTAACTTCATCTTCGGCTTCAGGCTCTGCAGTTTCAGGCCCGGCTTCAGGTTCGGACAGCACAATATCTTCTTCTGCGGCTTCAGCTTCCGGTTCTGGTTCTGGTTCTGGCTCTGGTTCAGTTTCCGGCTCAATCATCACAGGTGCTTCTTCTTCCTGCACTGGTTCAGGCTCGGAAGGCGTGTAATCTTTCTCCAGTGATACTGGTGCAGGCTCTTCCGGAATCATTGCAGGCTCTTCCGGCTCTGTATCCTGCTCCGGTTCAGATTCTTCAAGCAGATCCTTGAAGGGCGGGAGATTCTCAATGTGAACATTCTCATCATGGACAGTCGAAAGCGTAACAGCCTCATCAACCGGAAGATCATTGAACTCTTCGCCGCTCCGCACAATAGGAATGAATACAGCAATAACCTTAGTGCCCTTGTTGCTTTCTGCCGCGTCATTTATGGCCTTCAGCACCTCGTTGTACAGCCATGAATGATGCTTCTCTTTCTGCTCTATTACCGAGACGATTTCAGCCGGTTCGCTCTCTGCCTCAATATCAATTTCCGGTTCTGGGGCTGGTTCTGGCTGGATTGCCGGTTCTGGCGTGAGTTCCTGCTCTGTTATCGGTTCTGGTTCGGGAGTCGGTTCTGGCTCTGGCTTGGCCGCAGCTGCACCGAGAAATCTGTTAGCCGAGAACTGCCCGGTCTGCTGGGGCTTGGGTGTCTTTACGGGAGGTTTAGGTTCAGCCGTCCTCTTGCGCACGTGCTCTTCCGGTTCGTAGCCGTTATCCTTCAGCCACTCGTCCTGATGACGGTCTATCGCTGCTTGTATGTTCTCTATAGCCTTGTGTATACGCATGGTTATTCTAGTCCTCTTTTCTGCCCGTCCACACTTCATGAACGTCAGTTATTCCCTCGCTGAGACGTTCAACCGCCGTCTTGATCTTTCCGAACAGCCTGTCATAAGGCTGGCGCAGACGAGCCATAACACCGACTGACCATATGCGGCCCGTTGAAATGTTGTAGGGAATAGTCTTGTGCAATGGCAGTTCCTCAGCAACAGGATAATCATTGTCATTGATTACGCCGTTAGCCACGCGTGCCATAACTGAATCATCAAACCCTACCTTCACTACAGGAAGCTGTGATTTTGATTTCCCGTAACTTTTTTCCGCTATCGAAATCATTGTGCCGATCGGTGTGAACGAGAAGAAATCCGGCCTTACCGGGACAACGATAATATCAGCAAAATCTATAGCATGTCTGGAAGCATCATCAAGGTTGGGAGGACAGTCAATTACAATCCATTCTTCCGTAGCGTCCGCATCAGAATCTTCAAGAGTATCTTTGATTCTAAGGCTGTCCTTGAAGGAATTTTTTATCTGCATGAGGGCATCTGTGAAGTTCTTTGACGGGTCAAGGTCTATAGCAAGCACCTTATTGCGCCTCACTAAAGCTATCTCTGCAAGTATTACCGCTATGGTGGTTTTTCCTACCCCGCCTTTGCGGTTCAAAACTGCTGCTGCAATTTTCGACATTTCTTTAATCACCTGTATATAAATTTATTATTCCGCTTTAATCATAATAATAATAGAAAAAAGGACAACTGCAACCCCGATAAAATTCACAGTTCCTAGCTGTTCATTATATAACAACATGCCTATAGCAACCGCCGTAACAGGTTCTATTGATGCGATCACGGGTACTCTGCTTGTGTCGTCTATCCGTTTCAGGCCGGTATAATACACCAGATATGCAAGTGCTGTAGGTATAAGCCCGTACAGAAACCCAGCCGTCAGGACATCATAACCTGCATTCATTTCCGGAGTGTTGAAGATGAGCAGGAATATCACCGCAAACATATAGCTGTAAGCACTCATGATGATTGCGTCGGTATGTTCTCCTGCCTGCCTGCCTATCACTGCCGCCATTCCGTAGCAGAAGCCAGATCCTATCCCGCAGAGTATTCCGCCCAAAGTGAAACTGCCTCCGGAAATATCCCCGCCCGTAACGGTCAGAACACAGCCGATGATGTTCACTGCCAGCGCAAAGACCTTCAGGGACGAGAATTTTTCGCGGAATATCAGCCCTGAAGCTACAGCCGTGAATACCGGTGCAGTGTAGAGCAGTACGGAAGCAATGCCCATTCCGTTGGCTCTGATTGATGCCGTGTAGAATATGTTGAAGAATCCATGACAGATGAGGCCGAGAAGTGCGCAGAGAAATAATGTTTTGCGGTCAATGCCAAAAACTTTGCGACCGTGCCTGAAGACTGCTGATGTGGTCATTATCACGAAGGCAAAAAGCATTCTCATGAAGGCAGTTGTTGAAGGATCTGCACCGAGTGAGGCTAACTGTTTGACGAAGATTCCTATTGTTCCCCAGAGGACTCCCGCAATAAAGATATATATCATTCTGTTACTTTTTGCGCTTGAAGTTCCTGACAGCAAGAATGAACTGCATACATTTACGGTAATCTTTAAGCCTGTTGAGTTCGACACCTGAACTTACGTCAAGGCAGAAAGGCTGAGGAGATATGCTCAATGCTTCAGCTACGTTGCCCGCATTCAGTCCTCCCGCTAGGAAGTATGCGCGCCTGTTGTGAGACCCTATGAATGACCAGTTGAACGGCTTTCCTTCTCCTGCACCCGCGTCAAGCATGGCATAATCTGCTGTAGTTGACATTGCCCGTTCTGCATCTATTGCGCTGGTTATCTTGGAGGCTTTGATGATCGGACAGCGTATATATTCCCTCAATGAGGCGATATATTCTGCGGTCTCGTCTCCGTGAAGCTGCACCATATCGAGTCCTGCAACTTCAACGCACATTGCGACTGTCTCAAGCGAGGCATTACGGAAGACACCTACAGCTCCTATGCCTTTACGGAGTTTGGATTTCAGCAGACCAGCATATTCGGGAGCTATGAACCTCTTGCTTTTGCTCCAGAATACGAAGCCTATATAATCAGGCACTAATTCATTCATTATGTTGATTTCTACTTCATGGGATATTCCGCATATTTTAACTTTAGCCATTTCGTTAAGCCTTTCAGGGTAAAATAAAAGCAGAGCCGGTAAAGTCAAGCCCTGCTGAAGATTATATCAGGTAAAAATAATTTTAGTTTTTCACTAACTGCACTTCCGGTTCTGACGGAAGCCTGAACAGCGGGATAAACCTGTCAAGCCCCGTGAATGTCAGGAACAGCATAGACACTACTGCAATCCACGCAAGATAGTTATGCAGGATAATATCCACTATGCTCACCGTGCCTTCAGCTACAGGATACACGGCATAAGCTATACCGACAAAGAAAGCTAAATACACGTGCCAGGGGATTAACTGAGAGCCGAATACTCCCATAGCGTCCGCAAATGTCGCGTTCCGGAGTGCAAGTTTGTACATTGCTTTTTCATCGCCCTTGACGCTTGATTCCGTCATGTCCTTAATGATAGGGCTGATCGTTACTATCTGCGCCATCTCGTCAGCAAGCGCGGCATTACCTATGAGGCATAACAGGCCGTTCGCGAACATTAAGTGCCTGACCTTATGCACACAGCGCAATACAAGTGAGGCTATTGCGTCAAAGGCATTCATCTTCCGCATGACTCCTCCGAATGCGCCGATCCACAGCATCATGACTATAACCCAGCTTCCTGCGTCGGCAAAACTTGACTGCACCATCTCAAGGAACTTCATGAGATCCGTAACTGTCCCCGCAAAGTAACCGAATACCAGTGAGGCCAAGATACCGGAGCTGAGGCAGACTATAGTATTTACACCGCTTGCCGCCAATACAAGCACTATGATTAACGGTATAAGCATGTAATACGGCACTCCTGCTTTGACCTGATTCAGCAGTGTTACAGCCGCAGGTCTCTTCTCCTGCAATGCCGCCCATACTGTGTCGGGGATCTGAGCTATAGCTTCATTCGCATTGCCTATAGTGTCAGGAAGCCCCATATTCACCGCCGCAAAGTAGAATGCCGCCGCACCGGCAACAAGACACAGGAACGACCATACGCCCTGATGCCTTACCCTGTCCACTATCTGCACTCCCTGAAGGCTTGAGCTTACCACCGTAGTATCAGAGATCAGGCCGATATTATCGCCGAAGCATGAGCCTCCTGCTATTGCCGCAGTGGTCAGCACAGTACTGCCTCCTACGATATGATTCAGCCAGAGGAATATCGGTGCACATGCCGCGAACGTTCCCCATGATGTGCCGGTTGCGATTGAGAGTATTGCTGTAACTATAAGTGAGGTCATCGCTACTAGTTTTGCCGTCAGTCCGAGCGATAATGCCATGTTGATGATTGAGGCGGCTACTCCCGTCTCCATGAAGCATGAAGCCACAGCATATGCAAGCTGAAGAATCAGGAACACTATAACAATATGCTTCAGGCTGTCTACTGCGGCATCAATGAGGTCATTCAAGCGGACGTGTGCAAAGATCATTGCGATTATGATTGCGTAGAGCATAGAAATCGGGGCGGCAAGAAGAATATCCAGACCCAAGCGCATTAATACAGCAAGCACTAGGACAGGACTTAACTTAATCAGAGCTAACATGATAATAAAATTCACTTCCTGAAAAGATAAAAATTTTCCGATAATTTTATCAAAAACAAGCCATAAAATCCCCTAGTTTCACCTGTCTGCAGTAGGATGAAGTAAAGGTGATTAATAGCTTATAATATTTTTATCATGAAAACTTTTTGCTTTAAGCTCTATAACTCAGACCAAAACACTACTTTAATGAGGCAAATAAACGCGGCAGGACTTATCTATAATCATTGCATTGCGTTACACAAAAGGTATTACAAACTGTACGGTAAGTATCTTGATAAATTCCGGCTTCAGAAACATTTAGTAAAACTGAAGAAGCATGACCGTTTTGCATATATCCGTGAAATTGGTTCGCAGGCAGTACAGGATATAACAGAAAGAATAGACCGGGCATATGAATTGTTTTGGAGCAGCTTGAAACGCAAGGTAAAAACTTCCCCTCCTAAGTTTCGGAAAGTACGCCGGTATAAATCGTTTACGCTGAAACAGGCTGGCTTGGCTGGAAGCTCGATGAGTCTTGCGGGCGTATACGTTTGGGCAAAAAGTGGTACGGCTGCTTCCAGAGCCGCAGGATAGAGGGGAAAGTCAAAACGGTTACGGTTAAACGTGATGCTGTCGGTGATATATTATGTATATTTGGTTTGTGATGTCCAGCTTACACCCATTGAACCGCGGACAGGCAAAATAGTCGGGTTTGATTTCGGGCTGAAGAATTTTCTCACAGCGTCAGATGGAAAGAATATAGTATCTCCGGATTTCTTCACGCTTAATGCCCAGAATATAAAAGCAAAATGCCGCCGACACTCCCGCAAAGCAAGAGGCTCACACAACCGCGAACGCGCCCGCAAAGATTTAGCCCGCGCCTATAGGAAGCTCGATAATCAGCGTAAGGATTTTCACTTCAAGACAGCAAGGAAATTATGTCAAAAATATGCGCAAATCTGCCTTGAGACACTGAATATTAAAGCAATGACTAGACTGTGGGGCAGAAAAATTCACAGTCTGGGGTTTTCGCAATTCGTGAAGATACTCGAATATGAAGCTATGAAGTTCGGTACACGAATAACCTTTGTCCCGCAGTTCTACCCGTCAAGCCAGCTCTGTCATGTATGCGGGTATAAGAATCCCGAAGTTAGGAATCTCAAAATCAGGGAGTGGGAATGTCCCGAATGCCGCACATACCACGAACGGGATAGGAATGCAGCAATGAATATATTGATGGCTGGGGCATCAGCCATTAGCGGAGACGCATTAAGACCTGCTGCGGCAGGCTGCGTTGTTGATGCTACAATCCTTCGTTTATGCGCGGGAGTATGCCAACAGATGAAAGCGGGGCATGTATACTTTGAACGGGAGGCGGATATAAATGCGGATACTATTCATCAATGAAGTTTGCGGTACAGGCAGTACAGGAAAAATCACCTGTGAGCTTGCAGAGAAATATGAACGTGAGGGACATGAAGTGAAGGTCGCTTACGGAAGGAATGATAATGTGCCGGAGAAGTACAAGCGTTTTGCCGTGAGAATAGGGAGCATGTTTGATGTGTACGTTCATGCTGTGATGACGAGGCTGACGGACAGACACGGGTTTTACTCCGGACATGCCACGAGAAAATTTTTGCGGTGGGCTGAAGAATATAACCCTGATTTTCTGTGGCTGCATAATATTCACGGATATTACATCAATATAGAAATGCTGTTTGAGTGGATAAAGCAAAGGCAGGACATGAAAATATACTGGACGCTTCATGATTGCTGGAGCTTCACCGGGCACTGTGCATATTTCACTATGGCGGGGTGCGATAAGTGGCAAAGTCATTGCGAACGATGCCCGCAAAAAAGTTCTTACCCTTCAAGCCTTGCAGATAACAGCTACAGTAACTTTGAGGATAAGCGCAGACTCTTCACCGGCATAAAGAATCTTACACTTATAACGCCGTCGAAATGGCTTGCAGATCTTACGCGCAAAAGTTTTCTGCGTGAATATCCTGTTGAAGTCAGATACAACACGATTGACACAAACATATTCAAACCTACACCGGGCAATTTCCGTGAGAGATATAACCTTCAGGACAAGATAATAATTTTGGGAGTAGCTAGCATATGGGAGAAGCGGAAAGGGCTTGATGATTTCCTGAAACTGTCTGCAATGCTTGATGACAGGTATGCAATAGTGCTTGTAGGGCTTACACCCAAGCAGATTAAGGCACTCCCTAAAAATATTATTGCAATAGAACGTACCAACAATCAGAAGGAATTAGCGGAGATATATACTGCCTCAGATGTTTACGTGAATCCCAGCCGGGAAGAGACATTCGGAATGACTACGTTTGAGGCTCAGGCTTGCGGGACTAAAGCTGTCGTGTATAAGGGAACGGCCTGCGAGGAAGTTGCAGAAAAATTCGGTGGCACTGTAATCAATCCGGACGCTGAAAGCATATATCATTCAGTAATATTGCTTACAGGGGGGGGGGTATTACTGGTTTGCATTCCCAGAACTCAGAACCAGAAGGAGCTTGCTGAAATATACACTGCATCAGATATATTCTTCAACCCAAGCTATGAGGACAATTACCCGACCGTTAATCTTGAGGCCGAAGCCTGCGGAACCCCCGTAATCACATACGACTCCGGCGGCTGTCCCGAAACTGTACACGATGAAAGGTCATGCGTGATTCATTGCGGTGATATTGCTTCAGTGGTTGAGAGAATAAAAAAGACTCCCGGAAAAATCCGGAAGCCAATACATATAATCAATTAAGGGTTAGTTTTTCTCTAAGAATCTGAACTGTTGCTGTTCGCGTACCCGTTAAGCTGGTTGAGTATAGCCGCGATGGAGTTTGCCTGCTGAGATAGCTTGTAGAACTGGTTTTCAGCATTGGCGTATCTCGTGCGCAAGGCCTCTTCCTGACGGTCAAGCCTGTCCTGATACTTCTCCAGATACTCATCTATTGAGGCTATCTGCGTGTCAATGTCCTCAATCTGCCGCGTAAGTGTTCCGGAGGTCTGCCCGCTTGCCGAAGTCGTGAGCATGGACTTCACCCACGAATCCATTTCGCTGGCGAACATCAGCATCAATTCCTGCACCTCGTCGGGATTGTCCGTCATTGCCTCCATGAACTCTCCCTCGTCGAACTCAAGCTCGCCGCTCTTGCCGTAGTCAGTTGAAGTTGTAGCCAGGCCGATCTGGAACAGTCCCTTGTAGGTGTAGTTCATCTTCAGCGCATTCATTGCCGCAGTTCCGGACATTGTGATTGAGTCGTCCGAAGTCGAAGAGATCACGAGCCTGTCATTATCGACCGATGCCCGGAGCAATGGCTGTCCCAAGAGTTTGCCGTCATCGCCGTAGAACATGCTCCTCATTGCAGTATTCTCGCTGTCGTTGATACGGTCTGCTATGTCCTGCAGCGTGTCAGTCGGTGATACGGTTATATCCGCGTACTTTGTGCCTATCCTGAGCCGTAATGTTGAATCACCTTTCAGGCCGTTATGCGCCATAGTGCCGTAAATCTCTTCCGCGCTTGATCTCTTCGTGAATGAGAAGTTGAAGCTCTGCGCAAGTATGTCGCGCATCTGGCTCTTAGCGTTTCTCAGAAGCCCGTTGCCGTGAAGAAGCCCCCACCTCATGCGGAAGTCGTCTGAATCAATCGTTGCAGCTGTATCCTTGTCGACCTGGCTTTCAGTCATGCGCGTATTCATCCAGTTCATGAGGTCATTGTACGACTCCATGAATGTATTTATTGACGTTACTGCTTTTTCCGCGTCATGAGATACATCAAGAGAAACTTCGCCGACACCTTTAAGCTGTATGGTCATTCCCTTGATGAGTTCGTTTCCGTAACTCTCTCCGATATAGTTTGATGACCTCGTTACGATCTCCCCGTCAAGCTCAAGCCTTGCATCCTGCGCCGCCGTGTAGTGTTCTGCGTCAGTCTTGTCCAGCTCCAGAGCCGCAAGAAGTAAGAGGTTTGAATCATACTCGTATTCAACCGTGATTTCATCGCCGTATTCGGGCATATTCTCATTCGTCGTCCTTCTGGGTACAGACCAGTTGAAATTGAAGACTGTATCGACTCCCCCCTGTGTCCCGCGTGAAACCGTGAATGAATGCAGGTAGCTCAAGCGTTGGTTGCCCGTCTCTGTCGTTGTCTTTGTGCTGCCGTCCTCATCGGTCGTCGTGTCCGTATAGGTTTTCTCCGGGTCAAAGTATAAGTATGTTACATCCCTGTCCGGGCTGTCATACCTCACCGAAATATGACCGTTTGCTGTCGTGAAGCCCTCATCTGCCATGTTCAGCGTGTCCCGTGAAGATCTGTTGCTGTTGTAGGTCTTTTCTGTGCCGTCTGAAGCATTAACATGTATCGTATAGCTTGCGCCCGGCTCCGGCATGAACCATTCAAAGCCGCCTTCATCATCCGTAAGCCACTTAACCGCCGCACGGTCTGAATAGTTCTCATCTTTCACTATGACATAGTCTGTGCCCTCGTAGAATGTCTTTACCCCCTGCGTTATTGTTGAATCTCCTGCCGAAAAGTCTGCATACAGCGGGTAATCTTCCGTAGAGTTGGGATACAGCTCATCAGTCCTTGAACGCGTCAGTGTTGTATTGTAAGTTTCAATGCCTTCTGCATATGTCAGCGTCAGGGAAGTCAAATCGTCAGGCTTAGTGGAATCCTTCAGCCATGTAATTACTGCTGAATGCTCGCCCGAAGTCCCGTCTGCCTCGTCTCCCTGCGTAATCCTGTAGTCTGTCCCGTAGGTGTATGTTTTGCCGTCTTCACCCGTTAGCGCGAAATAGCTGTTGATTGCAGCTGTACCGTTCACTTTCAGCTCTTTCTGAATCTGTTCGTAGCTCAAATATCCTCCGGAGATATTTCCGCCAGATTCAGCCGAAATCTGCACAACGTTATCATCAGTTATCGCTGCATTTGCGCCGCCGAAACCCTCATACGTAAGCGTATATTCAGTCCCGTCATCAGGTTTTTGCGGTGTATCGGCGATAATCCACGAAATATAAGCGTTGTAATCCTCGTCTTCTTCAATCGTGTAATCAACGCCGTAAATATATTCTGTGCCGTCTGATCCTGTGATCTTGAGGTTTTCATAATCATCAACAGCATAACGCAGTACTTCTTCCTCCGTAGCACCGTTCTCTGTAGAAGATTTGTTGCCGCTGTCATCCTCATAGCTGAGGCTGTATCCTTCAGGCTCTTCCGTAAGTGCTGTAGTTTTACGTGCCCATACGATATTGCCATTGCTGTCTATGCTGTATAGGGAGCTGTCGATTTCGTCTCCGTTTGCGTCAGTGATTTTCAGGTAACTGCTGTCAGCATCAACGTCGCTGTTTCCGATGAGTTCATACAATGTTTTTGCGTTCCCCTTGCTGACGCTGACATCTCCCGAATCGTATCCTTCCTTGCTGAAAGCGAATGTGTAATCGTCCGTTGGGGATCTGGTTATCCCGTCAGAGTCAATGCCCATTTCCTGCGCATATGCAGATACAATGTTATTGACTTCACTGTTTCCGCCGGTGAGTGCCCATGAGATCACATAGCCGTCTTCATCATCGTTGAGCCGTATAACGTAGTCCCTGCCGTATACGTATTCAGTGCCATCCGAGCCCGTCAGGGTAAAATCGTCCGGATTCTTGGGATTAATATACGTTCTGGATACGCCGTCAACGTCAAAAGTAACTGCCGGAAGGTCTGCATCTTCGTTCCTGCCGTATGCCTCGTTGTAGCTGGACTGAATGTTATAGTATGAGCCTGTATCAATCTCATCATCAGCTAAGGGTATGTGCCATTCCACATCATACGGGATGCCGTCCTCATTAGTACTGAAAGTGAAATCTACTCCGTTTGCGTATGTTGTGCCGTCCGAATCAGTTACGGCAAGTTTAGAGTAATCATTTCCCGATGCTGCATACAAGTCTTCAAGCGGTGTGCTGGCTGTGTCGTTGGGATCATATGTGTAAACGGTACCGTCATCAGCCGTATAGCTTACGGTGAAATAGTCCGGATCGTCTGCTGTATCTTTTGATTGTGTGAAACTGTCGGATACATCAACTGATTTGTAGGTTACAGTATATGAATCAGGCTCATATGTTTCGGGAGTATATGACTGTTCTTCTATCCAGCTTATTTCACCGTTGACCAGTTCAAAATCTTCGCCGTAAGTGTATGTTCTGCCTTCTGAATCTTTTATCTTGAGCCGTGATGCCAGTGTGCCAGCGTCAACGACATCAAAAGACAGTGCCGCATCTTTTCCTACAGAAGCCGTTACGGTATAGACATCTCCTGCCGCCATAGCGTATTTGACCTTTACGCTGTCCTCAAGTTTAACCTGTTCGTCCTCGTTATACTGCCTCCAGCGTATATCCGTCCCGTTCGCAATAACGTAATCAGTTCCGTATGTGTACTGCTTGCTCTTGCTGTCCCGGATAACCAGATTTCCGGCTTCCCGGTCATCATCGTTCACGTTTATGGTGGTGAGCCTGTTGAAGCCGTTATAGCCGTAAGTTACTGTTTCGGAGTTTGAAGCAGTGCCGAGCCCTGTGGTGTCGCTCTTGAGTATTAATTTGTTGTCGACAACGGAAGCTGTTACGTTCAGCGGGTTATCCAGAGTCTTTATTGTGGTGTTGATCTTTGACTTCAGGGTTTGAAGCGAGTCTGTTGCACTGACCTCAACACCGATTTTCTGCCCGCCCATGTTGATATACATTGTCCCGCCGGTAATGTCGCCGAGTGCGCTGGCTATTGTTGAAGTGTTTATCTGCTTTGACCTGTTCGTCTGGGCTGTAGCGAGCTGGTGAACCTTCAGATCATACACATTGACTTCTGCATCTGCGTTGACTGAAGCTGTAAGTATTCCCTTGTAGGATCCTGATCCGCTGATGTTCTCTATGTCTACTTCTTTGGCCTTGTAGGTTGATGGGAGCTTCAGTGGGGACAACGAAGACTGTATGCTCTGAACCATTACCTTCATTTCCTCAAAAAGACTCTTCTTGTTCTGCAGGTTAGTCTTCTTGCTTACCTGAACCTGAGCGGGCTTAGCGGCCTTAGTGATTAGCTCGTCGATCATGCTCTCCCAGTCCATCCCGGAAACGATGCCCGAAACGCTCATTGTTGATGCCATGATAATTTAACCTCCTGTCTGTAATGCTGTCCTGAATGATTTATCGGTGCACAAATATTTTGATATTAGAACGCATGACAGCTTTGTTACATAAGTCGTATGGTGAATGTATCTGCAAATAACCGGCATATTAAAGATAGAACATAAACCATTCCATTTTTATGGATAAAATACACTCTCACACTATAAGAGTTACAGTGAAAATATATTCAATGCTTAATATTCAGCCATACATAAAATGCTTCCGCAAACGTAAAACACATACCGGACTAAAACCTAAAACATAAACCAGCTCAATTCACGGATAAAATATATTCCTCCCGCAATAAGAGCTATGCCGCAAAATATATTCACTGCCCGGAGGATTTTCCCGCTCCTGTTCAGCCACCCGGAAAATGCCTGTGCGAACGTCCCCGCCATCACCAGCAC
>CAJOES010000079.1 GCA_905233455.1 uncultured Synergistales bacterium
AAGGGTGTCTTTGACCTGATACGAACGACAACCAACAAAGACTAAGCCTGTAGAGCCATCACGACTGGCCCACGTCGGACGGGAGTTCGATTCTCCCCGTCTCCACCAGAAGAACTCTCGACTTAAATTTTAGCCGAGTTGCAACTATAAATAAGGAAAAATAGGGCATTTCTCGAAAATTATCGGGAGACGTCTTTTTATATTCGTAAATATTGTTTTTAGGTATTTATTCTGTATTATAATTAAGTAAAATTACCCCCCTAAATTTCCTGTATACCTGTATATTTAAGAAAATAAATTTTTGATTAGGAGGATTTATATTCCATGAAAAAACTTTTGTTTTTATTGGTTTTGTTTACTGTTTTGCTTTCGGTTTTTCCGTGTAATGCTGCTGTCAAAGCTAAAGTCAGAGCTGTCAAAGCTAAAAATAGTAGTGCCGCTGTTAAAACTAAATATATTCAAATTGGTGATAAATGGGTTGTTTTACTTGACTATGGGGAAGATTCAAATGGTGTACCGTTTGCAGTTCTGGTAGAGATGCTTGATTTTGGAAGCGGATGGAAAACCAGAAAAGATGAAGTTATACTATTTCTTACGTTGTCAGGTGTTTCTCCTGAGGTAGCTTCTAATGTTCATCGAGTTGATTACTACTATGAATATACTTCTGATGGTAAGCAATGTGCTTTGATAAAAACTAATTATTGCGGTTATTACGGAGGTACAGCTTCTTCGCTTTATAGTGCTTCTTCTGTCTATAGTGTTGAAGAAACTTCAAAAAATTTTACTGCAATACCTGCTAATTCACCAATGGAAAAAGCTGTTAAATATGTATTTGGTAAGAATGACCAAAGAGTAATTCAGAAAAATAAAACGTCAAAAAATTCTAGGAGTAAATAAATGGCTGTATATGTCTATGGCGGACCTGGTGAAAAATTAGCGGAATTTGCATATGATTCTCTTGTGAATAGTGGCATTTCAAGATTTTTTTGGAGCTATGATAAAAGGTTTGATCTAAATATCCTTACAAGCAGAAATTGGGAGGATTTGGATTCAGAAGAATTTACATCAAGAGCAAAATCTGAGTTCTTATTGAAAATCAAGCCCGGGGATTATGTTGTTCATGTCAATGTCCCGATATGGGGGGAAGTAACTGTAGGTAAAGTTGTTAGCGGTTATTTTTTTCAAAGAGATTTACCGTCTGGACAAAATGACGGTAGGCACTGTTTGAATGTTAAAGATGTGTTCTCGTTTAATCGCAATGATGAGCGTGTTACGTCTGCTATAAGCAGAAGATTAAAATTGCGTGGCTCACATTGGAGAATTTCTCAGCAATATGAGAAAGAATTTTTCTCTTCTTTGGCTTCTCTCAAAATTATTAAAGAAAGCAAATACCTCGAATTTGTGAAAATTTGTAAGGAGGGTTCGGACGATGAAATTATTAAGGCTCTAAAAAGTGGGGCTAATCCTAATGCTACAGATGAACAAAATAACGCTCTTTTTAGAAATTATATTGTAGAAAATCGCAGCGGCAAAGTACTTAAAGCTTGGATTGAAGCAGGATGTTATGTTAACCCCTATGATACTGATTTGATCGCTCTTGCTGCAAAACATAATCCAGATCCTGAAATGCTTGCTATTTTAGTAAGGAATAAGCTGTCCGTAACTTATGGCTCTAATTATTCTGACAGGGACATTTACGAATATCTCAATAACCACCAATATAACGATGGCTCCACCTTGTTGTGTATAGCTGCAGAATACAATAATGATGACGTTGTTAGCAATATAATTCGTTGGGGAGCAAACGTGAACCATAAAATTGTGAACTTCACTAGTTGGATTCCTCTCTTCTGTGCCATAAAAAACAAAAAATACCCCAATGTTCTTGAAGTTCTAATAGAAGCAGGTGCAGAAGAGGTCATAGACGACCAAGGCATATCACCGCTATTCTACGCAGTACGAGAGAACAATATTGAAGCCGTAAAAATATTATTAAAAGCCGGAGCAAATTATGGAAAACAACATGCGCTGTCTAGGGCTGTCGAGGATGCTAATGTCGAAGCATTAAAAATTCTTATTAATGCCGGAGCAGACGTAAATAAAGTGAAAATTGGACAATATCAGGCTTTAGAATATGCTAAACTCATGGTTCAACAAACAAAGAATATGCAAAACTCCGGACGCCTTGAGCGAGTTAAAAGTATGCTTAATCAGCTCGAAAATAAGGTAAAACAGGCTCCAACTTTGATGGAACGAGAAATCTTAGAGGAAGAATACATTAAAGCGAAAGCAATTTATGATGCGGCAGTATTGGAGCTGACTAAAAATGAACGGTTCGCAGAATGTGTCAAACTTTTGACTCAGGCTGGAGCAAAATAAAAATGTAGTAGTGCAATAAATTAAGGTAGAGCATACGAATCCTATTTATGATTAAGTCGTGAGTTTCTTGGGTTACGCTCCGCCTCCACCAGAATATAATTCGGATGAACCGATAAAATATACAAAACCCGTTGCAAAGCGGGGTTTTCTTTTATCATCACTCCTATAAAAAAATTTCCCCCCTGTCATTACAGCAAGGGGGATTTATTTTATCCCTACACGTTAAAGCGTATCTCTATCATGTCTCCGTCCTTCACGGTATATTCTTTCCCTTCAAGCCTCAGCACTCCCTTGTCCCTGCAGGCCGCCATAGAAGCACCGCAGGCGATGAAGTCATCATACGCAACAACCTGCGCCCGAATGAATCCCCGTGCAAGGTCTGAATGTATCGTCCCGGCGGCATCAACAGCATTATCCCCGTCATGAATCGTCCACGCTCTGACCTCATCACTTCCGCTCGTGAAGAATGAGATCAACCCCAAGAGTCTGTACGCCTCATGAATCAGCCGCTCCCGTCCCGGTTCTGTTATCGCAAGATCCTTCATGAACTCCTCCCGGTCTTCAGGGTCAAGCTGCTCTAATTCCATCTCCGTAGCACCATAGACACGAACAGATTTCAGCCCTTTAGCGTCCATCTCTGCTTCAAGCCCTGCAAGCTCCGGCACATTCCCTGTCTGTGAGTCGTCTAGGTTCAGCACGACAAGTTCAGGCTTCAGCGTCAGGAAGGCAAAACCCGATAATGTCCGCTTCTGTTCGTCGGTAAGGGCATATTCGCGCAACGGACGTTCTTCCAGCAAAAACGCTTCAAGCTCCCGCAGCAATTCCAGTTCTGTACTCTCCGCAGTGGTGAGCTTCTTCTTGGCCTTCTTTTCATCGAGGCGGGATAACCTGTTGCTGATCACGCCTAAATCCCGGTATATCAATTCGGCTTCAACTATCCTGTAATCCCTTAGAGGGTCAATAGAGTTTTCCGGGTGAGGCACAGAATCATTCCTGAATACGCGAACGACATGCAACAATGCTTCAGATTCCGACACGAACGACAAAAATGAATTCCCCAGCCCTGCACCTTTGCCGGCATCACGTGAAAGCCCTGCAAGGTCAACGAACTCAACATCAGCAGGTTTCTCGCTCTTGGGCTTGAAGATTCTCACAAGCTCGTCAAATCTCTTGTCCGGAACGCTGACTAATGCACGGTTGGGTTCTGTTTTCCCTCCTGCATAAGGCTTTACTTCAGCCCCGGCACGTGTGATTACGTTGAAGACAGTAGATTTTCCCGATAACGGCAGTCCCACAATTCCGCATTTCAGCATGATTAATACTCCCTTATAGAAACCGGCATATTTCTGTATGCGTACTGCCTGAGTTCTGCAATGTCCTCATTGCTCAGGCGTATGCACCCTTCCGTTGCGTTAGTCCCGCGTGATGCAGGATCATGAGTGCCGTGAATGCCGATACCCTTCCAGCCCTTAGCGTCAAGCCTCAAGAACCACGGCCCGTAAGCTCCTGCAATTTTGCCCTTGCCGTCCCTGAAGTCATGAGTCCAGCCGGAAGCATTCTCGATCGACACTATGCGGAAATCTCCTGTTGGTGTCCTGTTGTCGCCGACTCTCTGCTTGTCCCCGGGATTCTTGCCGACAGCTACAGGGTAAGTCTTCACCAATTCACTGCCCTTATACAGCGATAACGTATATTCCGACTTGTTGACCTGTATGCTGTATTTGCCGTTATTCTTTGTCTGCGGCTTCGGTGCTGTCTGTACAGTCTGTACAGATGAAATGATTCTGTCTGTGCCGGGATTCTTTTCCGACGGCAGAACTATATCTGTCTTTGTGGTTTTCGCTACGGTCTTCAAGGGCAGTATGATCTCTTTCGGCTTCGGTGCAGGCTCAGGCTTCGGTTCCGGATCCGGCAGTGTCTGTACAGTCTGTATAGTTCTGTCGGGTTCGGGAAGTCTGGCTGTAATCACTTCAGGCTGTGCTTCTGCCTCAGATTTTGGGAGCGTGTTAATGCTCGAATATATACCAACACATACTATCAGTGCTATTGTCCATCCCATAGAGCGCAGTAACGGGTGAAAGCGTTTCTTTACCGCCCATTGTCCGCGCCCTTTGTCTATCCATACTGTTCGTAGCGTAAACAGGTCTTGAATGAAATCCCTGAAATTCTGCATTATAGATTCTTCCTTCTGTGAAAAATTTTTTGTGTAGTTACACTGAATATTAACGCAGTCCCGCCAAAAATCAAAGCAAAATTTTCATGTTTTATGCGGGTTCAGCCTCAGCAATCCTGTTCAGATTCTGTTCAACTTCCGACAGTTTAGCCTTCTCGCCGAAAAGCAGCAGCGTATCATCGCGCTGAAGTATCGTCCCGCCTTTAGGTATCAGGAACTTTTTATCCCTGTTGATGAGAAGTATCGTAACGCCGTCAGGGAACTTCAGATCCTTCACTGCCTTTCCTATCACCGCCGCATCAGGAAGCAGGTCAACTTCCCGTGTTTCATCAGAGCCGCTTCCGGGCGTGCGGTCAAAAGCTAAAGGATATGTTTTTGCCTCACGGACTATAGCGTCAAGTTTAAGGAGCTTGGCCGCATTGGCGAGAGTCTTGCCCTGAATCATTACGGACGTTAAGACGACAAAGAATATCAGATTGAACATGTAGCCTGCCTGCGGGTGTCCTTCAGTGAGCGGGTATGTCGCTAGAATTATGGGCACTGCACCGCGCAGACCCGTCCATGACACGAATAATTTTTCACGCACATTGAACCGGCTGAATATCGTACAGATGAATACGGCTATGGGACGTGCAACGAACATCAAACATACTGACGTTAAGAGACCGAGGCTGATCACCGAATAATTCATTACGTCTTTCGGGGTAACGAGGAGGCCAAGAACTAAGAACATTATGATTTGCATTAGCCACGCAAAGCCCTCGTGAAATCTCTGCAGGCTGTACTTGTAGAGAAAATCTTTGCCTCCCATGACTATGCCGCAGACATACACAGCAAGATAACCGTTGCCGTAAACTGTCTCAGTGATTCCGAATGTCGCAAGAACTATAGATATTCCCCACACCGGGTAAAGTGCCTCATTCGACACCTTGAGCCGCTGAATTGCCCTGCACGCAAGATTCCCCATCAGAAGTCCCATAGCTCCGCCCGCCGCCATCTGAACCACAAACTTCACTGCCAGTTCTGCAACGGGAACATCAGGAGTCTTCAGCCACGTTATAGCAGTAATAGTCAGGAACACAGCCATCGGGTCATTGCTGCCGGACTCAAACTCAAGCAGGGGCTTCAATGCTCCCTTAACGCCGACTTTCTGTGTGCGCAGTATCGAGAACACTGCTGCCGCGTCAGTAGATGATATTATTGCGCCCAGAAGGAACGCATCCTTGTAGGTGAACTGCGGAAGCATCGCAAGGGGTACGGCCATAACTACAGCCGTGAGGAACACGCCGAGAGTCGAAAGCACTACGCCTTGAGCTACTATGGGCTTTATATCCTGCCATTTCGTCTGGAAGCCTCCGGAAAACAGTATGAATGCAAGCGCGAATGTTCCGACGCTGTTTGCCGCATTTGCATCGCTGAAGTTCAAGCCGCCCGGGCCGTCAACACCTGCAAGCATTCCTATAGCAAGAAACAGTATCAGTGCAGGAACTTTGATTTTTTCTGAGAGAGTGCCGGCAACAAGGCTCAAAAAGAATAGAAAACCTGCAACTAGAAAAGGATTTACGGTTTGAAGCATTAAATAGAATCCCTCCTGAATTTATGCCGTAAAAAATTTTCTGCAATTATCCCACAAAACACAACAAAAAAGCCTCCCCGAAAATATCAGGGAAGCCTTGTTTTATTCTGCGTGTAAATTCCTGAAGGATAATCCTATCTTCTGCGCAGTACAAACAGAACTGCAAGCATCATTGCCGGAGCAAGCGAATCAAATCCACTGCACCCGCCGCTCCCGTCGCCAGGGCCTGTGCCGTTATCGGTGTCAGGATTTGCCGCCGTGATCACCGGTGAATATGTGCCGCCAGCCTTGAAGAATGCAGACACGTCAACATTGCGCCCGGCAGGAACTTTCGTTATCTGCTGGCCGGTGCTGTCAAAGAATACTGCCGCCGATCCTTCTTCTGCCGCGTCCTTGAACTCCGTACTGTTTATGCTTGCAGGATCAAGGAGCTTCCAGACGAGAAGCCAGCCTTCAGTAACATCTTCTTTCAGCTGTGCATTGAAGGAATATATAGTGTCCTCTTCAACTGTTACTTCACCTACAACAAAAGCAAGCTCTTCATTGCTGCCGAGATCCCTTTGCGTAACAGTGATTCCCTTTGTGCTTGGAGTGTAGCCTGACACTATGCGGACGTTTGAGGGTATCGTTACCGATGAGCCTAAAGCTGAAGACAGAGCCGAGATAATAGTACTCTGGCTAACATTCGCTTTGGGTGCTGATGGTGTGTCAGGTCTGTATACCGTACTGCCTCCCGGGACATTTTCGCTGCCGCCGGGGGTTGTATCTCCCGGAGTAGTTTCTCCCTGTTCAGCATTGCCGGAAGTATCGTCAGTGCCGGGGGTTGTGCCGGGTATATTTGTCTTCTCGAAATACCATGCGGCTTTCAGGTGATCATCCTTTGCGCCGTCACTAATGAGAGTCTCGCCTTCAGGAGAAAACAAATACTCTTTGCCCTCGTCATCTGCCGTAATGTCCCGGTCAGCAAGCATTATCCCGTAGAACAGCAATATATTCTTGTCGTCGGAAATCATAGCCCCTGCACCAACATATTCAGTTACGTCCCGGCTGAGCCCGTTTCCATACACTGATACAACGCGAAGCCCCATATCCCTGAAGGTCTTTCCGTCAGATATTTCATGATAGCCGCTTTCGCCTACGGGGACATCATTGCTTATCTTTGAGAGTATTGCGGAAAAGTTCGTGCCGCAGTTATCCGGCGTGAAGTAAAACATTTTGCCCACTCCTACTACTGCAGTTTTGCCCGAAGGCACGCCGTTAAGCACTATATCGAAGCTGAAGCCTGATCCAGTTACCGCGCCTGAAGGATTATACTCAGCCGAAAAATTTTTGTCCGGGCTGGTGTAAGCATCTGCAGCTACAAAATCACTTGAGGCCATGAACTTATCGACGGAAGATACTGCACCTGCCGGAGTAAGGAGAAATTGAACACCTCCGGCGTTATTAGCGTCGGGAGATATTATTTTGCCCGTTGCATCTGTCGTGTATATCGTGAATGTTCCTGCTATATCCGCATACTTTGAGTCGCTGAATGTTACCTTGTAGTTTCCGGCAGTAATTCCGCCCTTGAATGTCAGTACACCGTCCTTGTATTCATACCTGCCTGCATCTATTGCGGTCTCTTTGCGTCCTTCAACAGTTGCAACAGCCGAAACAGTATATGCCGCGTCTGAAGGAGTCCCGGTCAGCGCGAGGGGTATTGATACATCTCCCATAGCTTCAAGCCAGCCGTCTGCAGGTTCTTTTGCTGATGCCTTAGTGCCGGTAAAATTCTTCACTAACACATCACAGCTTATGACGACATCAGGAATATCTTTCAGCATGAAGGTTATCTTCCTGATTGTCTTTCCTGCAAGCGAGGCCGTATAGTCATAATCCCTCGTAACGCCTCTTCCGTGCGGTTCAGTGTAATCACTGCTGACACAGAAGGCTATATCTTCGGCAGTTGACCATAAATTATTGTCGTGCCTCATGCCGTATATTGTTCCGTCGCTGGTCTCTATGAGTGCACCGAGATATTTTCTTGCTATCTTGTCATCACTGAGTCCTATATCAATGGAAGCACCGGAAATCTTCAGCGTGTAGTTGCCCCATCTGCTTGATGAGCCGCTCGAAATAGTTACCTTAGCGTTGCTGGCTTGGGTTATGTCGGTGGACATTTTGCCGAAGCTGCCATCAGCACTTACTTCCTTGAACTCCTTGAATGCTTTTGCGCTGAACGTATAGCGTTTGTCATTGCTCTTCGTAAGATATACGGCTTCAGTCATGCGAACCTGCACTGCCTTCTCACCGGAAATAACCGTGCCTTTGTCGTTCGATACAGACCACAGGAGCGGGAAACGGCTTATCGCGGGCGCAGTTGTCGGTGTGCTGATTGCGTCAAGCCCGTCTGCCTCAAGTACTGAAGCTGTCTTGCTGACTTCTCCGGCGTAGAACTCTGCCCATGTCATATTTGTTGTAGCGTAGCTGTATTTCGGCACAAACGTGAATGCAGCACTTCTGTCTATGTACTTGCTGTTTTTCCCGAAAACTGCCGTGTAAGTCCCGCCGAGAGTCAGAATATCCGCGCTGACTGTCAGTGTGTTATTGGCATATGTATATTTGGTGATTGCTGTCCTGCTGCGTCCGCTTCCGGCATAAAGCGAGGTAATATCATATGATGCCGCTGAAGTGTCGTCGGGCAGGCCGTCAAACGCAAAAGTTACCGTCAGATTTGTCCCCGGCTCGGCTGTGTAATATCCTGCTGAAGGAACATTTGAGGGCTTAACCGTTGCGTCTGTGCTGTCTTTCACGTAAATATTGAGGCCGTCAATCACAGCATCAGGCTTGTCCTTCAGAATGTAGGTTATCTTCGTTATTGTCTGTCCCGGAAGGTCTGCCGTGTAAGCATAGTCCCGCTTGACTCCGTGAGGCTCTCTGTAACTGCCGTCAACAGTGAACGCAATATGTTCGGCATTGAACCAAAGATTGCTGTTGTGCCTCAAGCCGTATTTGTTGCCTTCCTTAGTCTCTATCACTGCGCCTAGATCGTATCTGGTATCGCCGCTGGATAACACTATATCTGCGCTGATGTCAAGCATATAGCTTCCCCATGTTGCTGAAGGCCCGCTCGAAAGCGTTACCGTAGCGTTAGGTTTCGTTGTATCGCTGGACATAGCACCAAAACTTCCGTCCGCATTAACGTCTTTGAACTCCGTGAAAGCTGTTGTGCTGAATTTGTAGCGTGAATCCTTGCTCAGTGCCTCATACACATCACTGCTCATGCGAACCTGTACTGCCTTTACGCCTTTGATCAGCCCGATTTTGCCGTCAGTGGAAGCAGCTCCGGCATCTGCAGATTTGATCTCAGTAACAAGAATACTGCTGAAGCGTCCTGCAATCCTAGTTGTTGATGAACTTACTGCATCAAGCCCGGCATCCTTGAGATCCTTTGAGGTGCTGCCAGTCTCGCCCGCATAGAACTCCGCCCAAGTCATGTCGGTAGTAGCATAATGGTAGTCTGCCGCGTAACTGCTTCCGGTTATGCAAAGCAGCAAAAAGATAACGACAAAAGAAAGTTTTTTCATTATAATAATTCCATCTCCTTCAAAATGAGCACAAAAACTCAGGAGATAAACTCATTCAGGTATTGTGAAACAAAGCCGGAAACTTTCAGCGCAATACCTGAAAATATTTCCCGAAAGAAATTTTTGCGCCCGAAAAAGTTTTATTGCTAAAACCTTCGCAATTATAACACGTAAAAATTTTTGTGCTAATTACTTAGTATGTTTCGATGAAATCACTGAAAGCCTTAGTTAATGGATAATCAAGCAGTTCATTCAACGTAATGAAATAAATCATGCGGTAAATTTTTTCTGACGGCTCAAACTCTGCAACCCTGCAATTCTCCGGGCAAATC
>CAJOES010000080.1 GCA_905233455.1 uncultured Synergistales bacterium
CTGCACAAACAACAATTCAGGAGGCATACATGAAGACACGTACACTTGGCCGGACTCTAACAGTCTCCGAACTGGCATTAGGCTGTATGACGATCGGCAAGAGCTATTCACCTGAAGACAGACAGAACGCCATCACGATTATACGCACGGCCTATGATTTAGGGATAAACTTTTTCGATACAGCAGAACTCTACGCAGAGGGCAGGAATGAGTCCCTAGTCGGCGAGGCACTCAAGCCCATACGCGGACACGTAAAGATTGCGACGAAATGCGGCGTAAAATTCGAGGCTGGGCACGTCAGCGGGAGAGCTTCAGGAACAATGACTATGGACAGCAGGCCGGAAACTATACGGTCATCACTTGAAGGCAGCCTAAAGCGTTTAGGCACTGATTATGTAGATTTGTATTATATTCATCGCGTAGACCCGTCAAGACCGATCGAGGAAGCAGCGCAGACCATGAAGGAGCTTCAATCAGAGGGGAAAATCCTTCATTGGGGTATCTCTGAACCGTCAATGCAGACACTAAGGAATGCGCACAAAGTATTTCCCGTTACGGCAATAGAGAGCGAATACAACATGATGTGGCGTGAACCGGAAACCGAGATATTTCCGGTGCTTGAAGAACTCAATATAGGGCTTGTACCTTACAGGCCGTTAGCGCGTGGATTCCTGACTGATGCACAGGACGCAATGTTCCTTCATGATGCGGCTAACACGCGTTTCGACGGCGACAACCTGAAGGCGAACATGAAGCTCCGTGAATATCTCTACGCACTGGCACAGGCCAAGAACGCAACGCCCGCACAGATAGCTCTTGCGTGGGTTATGGCACAGCGTCAATATATCGTCCCCATTCCCGGCACGTCAAACCTGTTACGCATGAGGGAGAATGCCGGCGCGGCAAATATCACGTTCACGGCGGAAGAGCTGAATACGATACGGGAGAAACTGAATGCAATACCTGTTCACGGCGAAAGATACGACCCTGACAGCGATAACGGGAAAAGTGTAAGGAGGTAACAATATGAATTTCACGCTTAATGACGGCAATAATATTCCTGCGGTGGGCTTCGGCGTATTCATGATACCCAATGACGGCCCGACATACACAGCAACGCTTGAAGCACTCAAGGCAGGGTACAGGCACATTGACACTGCGGCGGCATACATGAACGAGTCCGATGTCGGCAAGGCAGTCAGGGACAGCGGGCTGAAACGTGAGGAAGTATTCATCACGAGCAAACTATGGCTTCAGGATTACGGCTACGATAATGCGGTGAAGGGGATAGATACATCACTGCGCAATCTAGGCACTGAATATATAGATATGTACTTGCTGCACCAGCCTTACGGGGACGTTGCAGGAGCATGGAAAGCCCTTGAAGACGCAAAAGCACAGGGGAAGATAAAATCAATTGGAGTAAGCAACATGACCCCAAAAATCTGGAATGAATTTGTGCCGAAATTCAAGACGCTTCCGGCAGTCAATCAGGTTGAGTGCAATCCGTTCTTCCAGCAGAAGAAGTTGCGTGCAGTGCTTGATCCGCTAAACGTAAGGCTTGAAGCGTGGTATCCTCTGGGGCACGGCAATAATGACCTTCTCACCAGCCCGGCAATCACAGCCCCCGCGCAGAAATACGGCAAGAATGCAGGGCAGGTTATACTGCGTTTTGAGGTTCAGGAAGGTTTTATTGTCCTGCCGAAATCCACAAATCCCGAACGCATCAAAGGCAATCTGAATATATTTGACTTCTCTCTGACTGATGACGAAATGAACGCTATACGTGCACTTGATACCGGAAAAGGCTCGCATGACCCTGAAGCCACCGGTGTAGGTGAAACGCTGTTGAAGAACTACAAGATTCACGACTGATTAAACGCAAAAGAAAATCCCCCGGCCTGCCTGTAAGACTGGGGGATTATTTTTTGTCTCTGCTACTCTAAGCCGTACTGCTTCAATAACTGTCTGTATCTCTGCTCAACTTCATTCACCTGGGGTTCTGCCCTTGCCGGTGCTGATGGTGTCGGTGTCTTAGGTATAGCCGCTGGAGGTACTGAAGCCGTAACCTGCTGCTGTGCTACAGCTGCCTGTTCTCTTTGAGCTGAAGCCGCCTCGCGTTCCTGACGTTCCATGCGCGCAAAATATGCGTCGTCCTGCTCAACCAGAAAGAGTCTCGGCCCCCTCGGATCATTGTCCGCCGCCTTGTAGCTTCCGCCGTGAAGAGGGCATGATGCCGTAGGTGATTTGTCTTTCGGGAAATACAGCGGAACAGTCTGACAGCCTGAACGCGCAAGATAGCCTGAAGCCCTGCATATAGATACTTTCTGGACTTCAACCCATTCCGGAGGAGGAGCGAAATCTGCCGGAGTATCATACAGCTGTGCGGCATAAGTCATGAACTTTTTCCACACAGGAGCCGCCATAGTCCCGCCGAAGCCCTGCCGTCCCATAGATTTATGGTCATCACGCCCCGCATAAACCGCCGTAGTGAGTCCCGGAATACCTCCGCAGAACCACGCATCAATGAAATCATTTGATGTCCCTGTTTTGCCGAAAGTACTAATCTTGTTCACTGCCGCAGGTTTGCCCGTCCCTGCCTTCACTGCATCCTGAAGCATTGAACGTATTGCATATGCAGTCTCCGGCCTCATTGCCTGAGTTATTGCCGTCTCTCTGTGCTCAAGTACGTTGCCGTCCCTGTCCTTTATCTCGCGAATCATCAGCGGTATCATTCTTCTGCCTCCATTGTTGAAGCAGTTGAATGCTACAGCCATTTCAAGCGGAGTAAGGCTTGCAGACCCCAAAGCTACCGATAAATCATCAGGCAAATATTTAGTCTCTATTCCCATATTGCGGGCCATGCGGATTATTGCGTCAGTACCTATATATGCGGCCACGCGAACAGCAACAGTGTTGTATGAGCTGGTTAATGCTCTCTGTAAGGTAACTTCACCTGCGTAACCCTTGCTTGAGTTGTGCGGAGACCAGCCCTTGCCCTTACTGCCTGCCTGCTTGAAGGTTATCTGAGCATCAAGAAAATGATCACTGGGCATTACGTCTTCTTCCATTGCGGCGGCATATACTATGGGCTTGAAGCTGGAGCCCGGCTGTCTTATTGCCTGTGTTGCACGGTTGAACTTGCTCTCCTTGAAGTCCTTTCCTCCAACAAGCGCAAGAACTTCACCCGTCTCTGCCTCAATACAGACTAAAGCACCCATCACATTTTTGTTGAGGCCGTTAATGGCTTCGCGTGCCTTGTCCTGAAGGCGAATATCGAGAGTCGTATATATCTGCATTCCGCCGCTGTATACTTCATCTTTGCCGTATTTGGGCAACAGGTCATTGAACAGCAGGTGAGAAACGAAATACGGAGCAAGATTGAATTCTTCTATCTTATTGGCCTTGCTGCTGGCAAATGTCAACTCCTCATTGTATGCGGCCTGTCTTTGTTCCGGAGTGATCCAGCCAAGAGTCTCCATTCTGCCTAAAACGTAATTCTGTCTTGATTTTGCGTTGCTTACACTGGAAAGAGGGTTATAGCGTCCCGGGTTGGCGATGAGTCCTGCAAGTATGGCCGACTCCGCAAGGTCTAATTCGCGGGCAGATTTCGCAAAGTATGTATGTGCGGCAGTCTCAACGCCCCATGCGCCATGCCCGAAATTTATCGTGTTCAGGTAGAGTTCTAATATCTTGTCTTTAGGGAATAATTTTTCGAGCCTCATAGCAATAATGATTTCTTTTGCCTTTCGTGTTACGCTCTTTTCATGGGACAGGAACAGGTTACGGGCTAACTGCTGTGTTATGGTGCTTGCTCCCTGAACTCTTCCCCGTTCAACAACGTCAATCCATAATGCCCTGAATATTGACCCCAGCCTGATGCCGCCATGCTGATAGAATGCGGAGTCTTCAGCCGCCAATACTGCCCGCACAAGGTTCGGTGAAACTTCATGAAGCTCCAGTGGCACACGGTTCTCGATGAACAGCCGTGCAATGACTTCGCCGTTACGGTCATAGAGGATAGAAGGGAGACTGCTGCGGGGATTGGCGAGATCCACCATGCTGGGCAGGTCTTCCGAGAGCTTTACGACGTACCAGGCAACGCCCGCGCTGAGTGCCCCTGTTGCGAGCAACACAACAAGAAGCATAGTCATGAGCATTATCTTTAGGACTGATACACGCTTCTTCTTCGGCTGTTTCTTTTTCTTCTTAGGTGCTGGTTCTGGTTCTGGATGTCGGGAAGCTGTCTGCCGTCTCGTGCCCGTCCTCTGCTTCTGGCCGGTTCTGTATAGTATTTCATCAGGGTCTATCCGGAAATTTACGCCGCTGTCCGTTCTCCGGCGTGAATTGTTGTTATTGTTCATTCTGAAATTAACCCTCCGTTTATTCTTTCATCAAATAATATCATACGCGCTCAAAAATTCTGATTATCCCGCCCTTGCGATCATGTCCTGTATCGTGCATTTTCCGGAGGCTGAACCACTGATATTCGCCGTAAGTTACAGTCATCACGTTAATATCGCCGTCAGTCCTCTCATATCCTGCAAGGTTGAACCAGTGCCACTCAAAGTCATCGAGCGTAATATCATGATGGTTGAGCATGAGAAAGGGAACAGGTATATTCCGGTCTATCTGGTCAGTTATTGCCTCAGCAAAAGCCTCATAGCCGACATTGCCGGACAAACCTTCAAGCATGAGGGAAGAGTTTTTTGTGTCGTGAAGGTAGTCATTGAAGCCGCAAATATATGTTTCGAGGTAATCTATTCCGTGATAGCGTGGGGACAAATAGGGCTTCATGATTTTTGCGAACCTGATGAAGTCCGGGCGCGAGAGCCTTTCAGCATCGAACGGGTAAAGAGTCCTGAAGTTTCCGAGCCGTGCAAGGTATATGCAGACATCACATGCAGTAACAGCACCGCAGCCGCCTTTATTCATGTCCCATTCAGGAAGCCAGTCCTGATTTCCGCCGGGTGTGCCCTCAATGGTGAAGTATTTTAGTATTCTTTTGCTGGTCAATTTGTTTATGCACCTTCCATTCAATATTTTTCACATTATATCAGCGTAAAAATAATCTCAATTACTCTTGACAAAATGGGGGGGGGCTTTAATTAGAATTGCTTATATTGATTTGATGAATGAGGTGATAAAGTGCCGGAAGCAAAGAAGAAAGATGAACAGACAGAATTAACCGCTGTTAATGGTTTAGCTTCAGCCCAATCCGCAAGACTCTCTGCCGATGAAGCCGCACAAATGTTCGCAAAGCCAGAAAGCTACACGGGCAACAGGACTCTATATGACAGCGGAGCCGCAAAACATCATGCAAAACTATCACAGTTCGGGAGCGGTGCAGAAGTCAGAGATCCGTACACGGGAGAAGTTCTCACACTGACCAAAGCAGAAGCAAAATTACGTTTCGGTGATGACTGGCAGAAACATTTAGCCGAGTCAGATCACATTCACCCGCTCGAAAGGATACACGACGCGCATAAAACTGACGCATTCCTGACGAATGAAGACATACGAAACGCCGCAAACAGTTCGGACAATCTCGAAGTGAACTCACGGCAATACAACAACGCCAAGCGCAGCCGTACTAATGAGGAGTTCATGAATGACAGGGATTACAGGGGACGCAAGGGGCTTGAACTCACCGAAGATGCAGAACGTGAAGCAGTCAGACGGGGACGTGAAGCACAGGAGAGCATTTACAGGCAGTTACGCAAAGCCAGCGTGAAAAATGCTGTGTCTGCGTTCCATAATGCCGGGATTCAGGGAGCAAAGAATTCCGGGCTTGCTGCTCTGACAATGTCGGGAATAATGAATGCTGCAGCAGTCTTGAAGGGCGAAAAGGATACGAAGGCGGCAATAGCAGATACCCTGAAGGCAGGAGGAACGGGAGCAGCAACGGGCTATATGATGAGCGGAGGGCTTACGGTGTTATCGCAGAAGCTATCTTACTCAACATCACAGCTAATGCAGACAATCGCAAAATCTCAGCTACCCGGTCAGATCATTACGGCTGTGATGATTGTTGGAGGGACACTGAAACGTTATGCTTCAGGGGAACTCAGCACGGAAGATTTCATCACTGAGCTGGGCGAAAAGGGCGCGGGATATGCGGCGGGAGCTTACGGTTTCGCTGTGGGACAGGCTGTGATTCCGATTCCTGTTGTCGGAGGAGTTGTCGGCTCAATGATAGGTTATGCGCTTTCCGGAGCACTTTACGGGGGATTCATGGAGACTCTGAACGGTGCGAAATTAGCTCATGATGAACGCATCCGTGTAGAGCGGGAATGTCAGGAGGCGGTGAGAATGCTTCAGGAATACCGGGTAAATATTGAGGGTATGATTTCGAGGTATCTCAAGGAGAATATTTCGGTGTTTCATGAGGCGTTTGACATGATGAAGAGTGCTTTTGACATCGGTGATGCTGACGGGTTCATTTTCGGTGCAAACATGATAACGCAGAACTTTGGCGGCAATGTTGCATTCAAGAACATGCAGGAGTTTGACGCGCTGATGATGAGCGATGAAGCATTTGTATTGTGAAAGGAGATGAGATTATGAGTTTGACTCAAATAGTAATGGAAGGTATGCATGTACTTAACTTTAAAGGCTACTATTCTGTTGATGATGACAACAAGCCGGAAACTGCAGGAATATATTGTATATACCGTGCTAATTATGATGATGAACCGCTTGAATTGATTTACATCGGAGAGAGCGGAGACATCAAAGAACGTTTCAACGGGCATGAACATTATGAAGATTGGGAGAACAAGTTACATCTTGGTGAACATCTTGTGTTCAGCTATGCAGTTTTGACAGGAGGAGATATTGCAAGGAAGAGGGCAGAAGCAGCTCTGATTTTCGCTCATAAGCCGGTGTGCAACACGCAGAATATGGATAGCTTCGGATATGACACAACAAATGTAACTACTAAAGGCAAGAATGCATTTCTGAGGCCGAAGTTTATAGTTCATAAAGATGAAAGGAGTGAATAATCATGAGGAAGTTTCTTTTTTGGGAGATTGAACCAAAAAGTAATTCTGGTGCAAGCTGGATTTGCGATGATATTGTTACAACTCATCTCGGAACTGCTGATTTCTCAAAACTTATGCGTGTTATTAGAGATAAGGCAAGAGACATCAAGCATACGTGGAATGAGTACAGACACAATCCATCTGAAGCAAGATTCAGGAGAGGCGGATTAACGTCTTGTCTGTGGGTGCTGTGCATGTACCTCTATTACTATGATCATGACACGCCGGAGAACGTCAAAGATGTCAAAGAATATGCGGAGCTTTGGGGAATTGATGAGTCAGTGATGCTAGAAATGCAGGATATAGCACAAGCCTACAAGTTACTTGAACCGTATGCACGTGATGAGCACGACTACGGGACAAAATGTGTACGCCCTGAAGCAGCAGACGACAAAAGAGCACTTGATACAAGTGTTGAGGCTCTGATTGAGTTAGGATAGGAGGAAATATTATGCCGTTACCAGTAATACCGTTATTGCTTGGCGGTGCAGGTTTATTCGGTGCAGGGAAATTAGCCGGAGCTTACGTTGACAATGACGATGCCAGAAAGATTAACCTAGAGGCAAGAGACCTTACGATTTTCGGCGAGAACCTGATGGAGGATGCGCAGAAGTACACCAAGTCCGCGTTAGAGTCACTCGGCAAGAAGAAGACTCAAGTTCTCAGCACCAGCATAAAGACTTTCGTTGACCTGTTCAGCCAGATTCACAACATAGATTTCAACGCTCCATCATCAATGGATGAGTCAGGAAAATTCCAGCTCGATAAATCTTCATTTGACGGACTGCGTGAACTCAGCAGCGTATCTATGACACTCACGAACGCTTCAATGAACGCATTAGCCGCTTTCGGTGCATACGGTGCTGCCTCAATGCTGGGTCTGCCTTCAGCCGGAGCTGCAATAACCGCGTTGACCGGACTTACCGCGAACTCTACGTTAGCGTTTCTCACGGGAGGAAGTTTGGCGGCAAGTGTCAGTTCAGTGCTGGGAGGATTAGTTACTGCTCCTGTACTTACTGTTTTGGGCTTCTATCTTGAGTCCAGTGCGGCAAGAAATTTATAGGATGCTAAAAGCAATAAAGCTCAGGCGTTGAGATTCGCAAAGGAGGTTGAAGCGGGAACTTCGCTCTGTAATGGTATCCGCAAAATGTCATACCTGTACGCAAGAATATTAATGCGTCTTGATGCAATGCTGTGTGATGCCAATAACGGAATGAGTCAGGCAATCAGGGCACACGGGACGGACTACCGTACATTCACGCCGGACGAGAAGAAGACAATAGCAGTTGCCGCCTCACTCGCTAAGGCCGTCAAGACCATACTTGATACGCCCATACTTACGGAGGACGGAAACCTAACGCCTGAGTCCCTCAATGCCGCAAATTCCGTCAGAGCCGCTCTGCCTGCGTGAACTTTCCGTGTACTAGGTGCGGGCTGTGCTGCAGGACACTGAAGCATATTCCCGCGCTTCATGATTTCGACAGGGGCGATGGCGTATGTGTCTGTCTGCGGGATAATCTTTGCAGCATATACGAACACCGCCCGTTGATATGCAATACATCATTAATGTATGAAGAGTTCTTCAGGGACGTGATGAGCGAAGAGGAATTCATATCAGCTAACGTAGAAGCCTGCAAAAAAATTCGTGAGCTTGTGCAGTAATATTTGCGGCTATTGTTCAGAGCTGTATATTTTTCGCGAGCCTGTATATCATGCAGAAAAACATCAAGTAAAACATCACTGCAAAACTATAATGCAGGATCAGGTTAATGCTTTCACTGCACAGGCTAAGGGTTATTCTCTGGAAGAAGAATATATATGCTATGCAGAGGCAGGTTATTATTTTTTCGGGAAGTGAATATTTATGTGAAGTCATAATCACTGCAAAAGGAATTATGAGCACGAAATATTCATATATCCTATGGTATACGAATATAAGAGAAAACAGCACCAGCATTGAAATAATTTCACCGTCATGCCCGGGAATTTTTATACTGCAGTAATATACAAATGCCGCTGTAAGAAGAAAAAGCATCACCGAGACCGAAATACCCTGTATGCCCAAGAGACTGCAAATATCATACATACCTTGAGCTGATAGTTTCGATGAGACATGCAAAGACATTATCACCATTTCAACCGGAGAGACACCGAGCCATACTGCCGCAGCAAGTGTAAGCAGAATATTGACACAAGCAGCTGTTATTATTTCCTTGTACTTTTTCTTATAGATATAGTACAGATACAGCGGAACGGTAAGAGTATATTTGAAGAGAGTTGCAGATAAAGATATTCCTGCAAGTATCCTGTGATCCTTTTCACTTAGCCACAAACTTAGGAGAAAAAAGAAAACTGATATTATATTATTCTGTCCGTTGCCGATACTGTTGCGCAGAGGAGTTCCCATGAATAATACAGCCGCAAAGATTAAAGCAATAAATATTTTGTTTGTTCCTGTATAGAATTTATCGATGAATAAAGATTTTATGAGTATTGCTATTCCTGCCGAAAACAAAACATTGCATATGCACCATAATAAATCAGCAGCAGAAGGTTTCAGGAAAGCAAGAGGAGTAAGAAGCAAAATAGCAGACGGGAGCTGGTTTGTAGGGCCGTAAGACGCTGTATAACGTATATCAAGCCCAAGTTCATGATGAAGTATTGAAACCTCTTCCCCATAAGGATTAACACGTGAAGCCATACTCGTAAATGCAGGATAATGAAAATCAAAGTTGCCTCCCGGATATTTCATAGCGTTCATACAGCCTTTTGCGATAGAAATAAGGGACACAGCTAACAAGATTGCTATGACGATTTTAGAGAAAAAATTTTGCTGTACTCTGTACACAGCCATAATGATTATGTCAAGTCCTTTCTTGCAATATGGGACATTATACTATAAGCCTTGTTG
>CAJOES010000081.1:0-872 GCA_905233455.1 uncultured Synergistales bacterium
TTATCGCATCATAAAATATTTGCTGTTTGCGGGAAAGCCCGGAAGGTTTGTGCTTGAAGCTGCTCATTATTTCATGACAGGCGAGGAAAACCTGTTTGCTGGTATTTTCGTCGAGTCCTGAAGTTCTATCCATTGTCCAAAAAGACAATTCATTCAGAGTTCTCACAAAAAGGTAATTTTCGTCGTTTATGCCTAGTTTACGGTAATCTTCAACTAAACTTTTCGCAAGATATATTTGTTCTAAGCATTTATAGTTACTTGAAGAGAATACTTTCTGGGTGGCGTTATTGGAATGCCTGTTTTTTATATAAAGAACATCTTGGATAATGACTGATTTGTGTGCCTGAGGCCTGATAATAAAACTGTTAATCATATCCTCATACCAGTAATGATTTGATGGAAATCGCACTTTTTTAAATAAGTTCCTTTTGAATGCACCTCCATGAACATATCCTAACGAAGGTTCTGTTTTGACATGATGACCATGATATTTTAATTCGTAACAGCAATCTATTACATCTGCGTCATTGATATATGCGGCTTCCAAAATCTTCTCAACAAAAAGTTCTGTAACTTCATCATCATGATCCTCGAAAGCTATATATTCACCACAGGCATTCTCTATTCCTGTATTTCTTGCTCCTCCTATGCCTTTATTTTCTTGAGATATAAATGTTATGCCCCACCCCCCTTACCGATAATTTACGTACTTTATCTGCCGTATCGTCCGTAGAACCGTCATCGACAAAAATTATCTCGTAATTGTATTTCGTCTTCTGGTTCATGAGCTGTCCTGCAAGACGCTCAACGAATACCGACGAATTATAGAGAGGAACAATCACCGACAGATTAGTTTTGCCGTCATAGGGAGT
>CAJOES010000081.1:887-10656 GCA_905233455.1 uncultured Synergistales bacterium
TCTCTGTACGGCCATTTTGACGTTAATGCACTGAAGTCATATTCTGGCAGGTCTGCCTTTCTGTATGCTCCGGTCTTGAGACGCAATAAACTGATTCCGCTTCTGAGCCTGCGGTATGCACTGCGGGCTGAATATAATAATCCGTAAATATTCGGCATAACAAATCTCCTTGCATGAGAAATTTTTTGTATTTTAGCCAGTCCTTTAATTTTCGCGCAACAGGGCTTTTACCGTTATAATAATCTCAACTTAACATGACGGAGGAATCATAGCCTTGTCTCTGAGAAAAGGTCTGATTATATTCATTCTTCTTGCTTTCGGAATGGGAGCAGTAATAATATTCCGGAGCGTTGACAAATATACAATACATTCACTGCTTGCCGCCAACAAGCCCAAATTGCTGCTTGCCCTCTTGGCCGTATTCTGTGCGTGGGTATGCGATGCAGGAAGATTCTGCGCCCTGGCACGTGCCGCACATGAGTATGTTTCGTTTCCTCTGGGAATAGCTTTGACGTGGCTCAACTACTTCGGGAGTGCCGTAACTCCTATGCAGTCAGGAGGCGGGCCTTTTCAGGTATACGCGCTCTACAGGAGAAATATCCCGGTCGGCAAAGGCATAGCCATAACATTAATGCGCACAATGCTTACCATATTAATATTAACACTTGCTGTTCCTGCCGCAGTATTTTTTGATCCCGACATACTTGAAGGCAGCAAATTCCTCAAAGGCTTAGTGTTTTATGTGTTCATAGTGATTCTTGCTGTGTGGGGATTCGTGGCGTTCACCGTAATCAAGCCTGAAGTGATAAAGAAATTCAGCCGCGTAATAGTCATGTGGCTTAGGCGGTTTAACTTCATGACCTCAAATAGGAGGGTAATAAAAATATTTCAGTGGCTCGACAGGGAAATAGACAACTACATACTGAACTTCAGGTTAGCATTCAACACCGGCAAATTATGGGTTGCAGTTGCAGTGATACTCTCTGTGCTTCACCTGTTGTCGCTCTTCACCGTCCTTCCCGTGCTGATGTCTGCCGTAGGACTGCCATTCAGGTATGCCCAGACTATTGCGGTTCAAGCCGTGTTTATGTTTATACTGTATTTCGTACCGACACCGGGAGCAAGCGGTGTGGCTGAAGGCGGAGGTGCTTTGCTGTATTCAGTCCTGATGCCGGAGAATATGGCCGGAGTTATGTCGCTGATATGCAGGTTCTTCACCGACTATATCTCCATCTTTATGGGCGTTGTAGTCGTGATACGTATGCTGGGCTGGGGCGTAAGCGAGAATCTGCACAAAGGAGCTTCTCCGGAATCTGAGGCTTTGAGGCAGAATGAGCATAACTGACAGTGCATATGCAAGTGCGTTGTGAACAGGTGTCAGGGGTTTCGGACAAAATACAGCTATAAATATTACGGCTGTACTTAATATGGAGGGATTGAGACAGAATGACGGAAAAGTTTAGCGAATGGGTCTTCAGGATGCGCGGCGGATTATGGACACTGCTTTTTGCCGCAATTCTCTTCATGGCGCACAGGGCATCACCTCAGCAGATAGTTATTGCGCTGGTGATAATCATTCTCGGCCAGCTCTGGAGGTTCTGGGCGGCGGGAACTATCGGACTCTACCGGGGCGAGAACGTCAAAGCTCAGACTCTCGCGTCAACCGGAGCATACGCAATCATGCGCAACCCGTTATACTTCGGCAACTTCCTTATAGGCTTGGGCTGGAGCATCATTGCAGGAATTCATGCGGTCATAATCTTTATCGTATGCTTCTATGTGCTTTATGTGCTTGTGATTATTCCTCACGAGGAAAAGTTTTTGCGCGGGAAATTCGGCCTTGAGTATGAATATTACTGCAAGAGAGTGAAAAGATTCTGGCCGGTGTCATTCAAGGCTGAAGACCTGAAGGGAAGGTTTGATTTCAGTATCTTGAAGAGGAGCGAAATACATACATTAACCACTACAATTATAGGGACAATAATAATAATTCTGGTATCATGTTATGCCTGATTGCTTACACGAACAAAGGAGGCTTGAAACAGCAATGTGCGTAGATCAGAACGAAATTCGCCGCATGGGAAGAAAACAGCAGCCACAACAAGAAGACGAGATAACCGTAAATGAATTTCTCTCTGCAATATCCGAAACAGAGTATCCGCAGTACGTTCTTGACGCAGTGGAGAAAATACAGGACTGGATGAATGACACAATAACGAAACCTGAAGATCACGACGAGGCAGACATATTCGCATCAATATTCGGAGACATGTTCGATGAAGGCCCGGACAGAATAGAGGGACTGTTTGAGCGTCTGAATGAGATAGAAGAATTTGCTGACGTTCTGCCCAGCTCACGTATGCCTGACGGTAAGCCCGACACAATCATAATCAGCATAACCCCGCCGGACTATGAGAGCGGACTCAGGACAGCAATAGATTACGCAGCTGTGTTCAACAGGCCGAACTGCCGCAGGGTATGGATCATCAGCGACACATTCATATTCGATGAGGTCATAAAGTTTGCACCTCATGTTGACGCACTCGCCTCACAGGGAATAACCCTGCGCTTCATTCTCGTAACCCCGTGGGGCTGGGTTGAACTGCCTCTAAGCGGGAGCATGGCATCAAAACGTCAGTTCATGTTCAGGACTCAGGAGGATACCGGCGGAACAAACGAAAACGCAAGACGCAGGCGCAGAAGGCCATAGAGAAACAGACAGGAGGAATGACGCAATGAAATTCAAGATGATACACGAGAACTACAACGTACAGGATTTATCCCGCTCCCTTGAGTTCTACAATAAGGCTTTAGGGCTCACAGAACGCAGGCGCAAGACAGCTCCGGACGGGTCATTTATCATCGTGTACATAGGAAATGATGAGGCAGATTTTGAGCTTGAATTAACGTGGCTTCGGGATCACCCAGAAAAATACGACATAGGCGAGGAAGAATTTCATCTTGCCTTCAATGCTGATGATTTTGACGCGGCACACAAACTTCACGAGGAAATGAACTGCATATGCTTCGAGAACCCTTCAATGGGAATATACTTCATTCAAGATCCGGACGGCTATTGGCTGGAGATTATACCGGAGAGACGCTAAAGAAAGACACATAAAAACAAAACCCGGGAACACTCCCGGGCTTTCATTTATCTTTTCGCTTAGAATGCTTTTGACTTCACATGAGGGACGTACGGTGCTTCGAGTGCCTTCACTTCATCATCAGACAGGACAATATCAACTGCCGACACTGCTTTCTCAACGTGCTTTACGCTGGTAGTTCCTACTACGGGCGAACCGATGAACGGCTTGCTCATCATCCACGCTAATGACTCCTGAGCCATAGTCCTTCCGTGCATTTCAGCAAGATTCTGCATACGTTCGAACTGCCAAGCTGACATAGTGCACGCACCGATATATCTCGCCTTCCCGCTCTTCACGACATCATGCAGTGCTTCAAGTATTTCCTCCATAGGCGTAAAAGCATCAAGCCTGTGAATCTGGTACAGGTCAACATAGCCGAAACTCATCATGCCGAGACAGATTTTTGATACTATTGCAAGGCTGGTCTTCAGGCTTTCATTTATTGTGCCCTATACCGGACTGCGGCATGTTCAGCCCGCTGCTGAAGCCGGTTAGCCTATTATCTTTAGCATACGAAGCCACGCCATGAACTCAGCAGGCCACAGGTAATTCGTGAACGGTTCATGCCCCATGCCGAAATTATGCCCGCCCTGCCCGTAAAGGTGAAGCTCAACAATCCCGCGTTTCTGCCATGCCTGAATCACCTCAAAGCCGCTCTGTCCGGAAAGCTCATCATCAGAGGACATTGCCGCAAACATTGGAGGAAGTTTGCCGGTCATCTCGCGCAGCACAAGCTGTCCGTAAATCGACGCGATGAAATCAGCCCTGCATTCTTCCGGTGCGCACTCAGCATTATAGACTGCCATCAATGCACCCGCCGAAAAACCTACAATCCCTACTTTGTCCGGCCTGATGCTGAACTCTTCAGCCCTTGAGCGCACAAGCCTTACCGCCGCATTAATGTCTTCATACGCGTAATCAGGTGTTGCAGGCGCATAATTCCCGCTCAAACCTCCGGCCCGGTAACCTGCCATCTTCTCCGCAACATATGCCTGATAGCCCGCCTCGTCTCTTGGTGTCTCCTCAACACGGTACTTCAGTATGAACGCCGCGAACCCCTGAGACCTGAACCATTCGGCCGCCTCATATCCTCCGCTCCCGAAGGTGTGATGCAGGAACGCGCCGCCCGGAGCAATGATTATCGCCGCACCGTTTGACCTTCCTGCGTCCGGAAGGTAGGGAATCAGTGTCGGGACTCTCACATTGCGCACGAACTGTCCCCGCCCTTCTATCTCATACCACTGCTCAAAGTCTGTATCTGCTTTATTGGGTTCTCCGTAAAGGCAGATCTGCCCTGCGAACTCCGGAGCATCAATGTATTTCACTTCCTGAGCATGAGCAGAAAACGTTAAAGCCGTCATGATTATTATTGTTGTGATTAATAATTTCATTATTCGTCAAGCCCTTTCTCTGCAAGCCATTTTGATAGCAAATCTGCAAGTTCAATGTTATTCAGATCCGAGAACATGAAGTGCGTATTGCCCCTGATGCCCAGTTCCGGAAGATGAATCACCGTTGCGTCCCCGCCGTACTTGTTGACGAGTGCCGCAAAATCCCTGCCCATCTTCAGTTCAGCGCGCCATTGATCCTGCCCGTAATTGTCCGTTGGTTCTGTCGCGATATAGTCTCCGTAAAATATGATTATTGGCATTCTGGTCAGCTTCCTGAACTCCTCCAGAGGAATCGCAGTGCCCTCAATCAGCCCGAATGATGTCTGTATGGCTTCAGGCACTTCACCTTCAGGAAAGATTCTTATATTTCCGCCCGGCTCATAAGCAACGACAGCTTTTACGTTGCCGCTCTTCAGCGCGGTGATCCATCCGCAGCCGCCGCCCTGTGAATGCGTTACGAGGATTGCAGGCCCGGTCCTGCCGAGAATTGCGGCCATAGCATCAGATACAACGCCGACATCAAGAGGCCCTGTGTTAGGCGTACCCTGACGGTAGAACTGCTCAAGGCTTGCAGGGTCTTTCGGGAACTGCGTATCAGGGTAGAACTCCGGCCATCTTCCGAGCCTGAACAGCGTAAACATTGTGCGGTCATAGTGCATCGGTGTCATTGCGTCCCCTGAAGCCAGCGTAAAGCCCGCTTCTCCCCTTCTGGGCTGGTCAACAAGATACGTGCTGAAACCCCTGCGCAAAAATATGTTCTGGAAACCCTCGCGTCCGTCCGGCGTTGTCTCCCAAGTCTTTTTCGACTGCCCGCCGCCGTGCAGGAACACCAGCGGATACTTCTTTGCGTTCACGGGAATCTGATAGAACACGTAAGCATGATCCCCGTATGCTGTCTGCCCTGACTGATTCCAGAGATCAGAGAATATGAATTCACCTGAATCCGTGAGGGTGCTTCCTCCGGCCATAAAACTTCCCTGCTCCTGAATCACGAGCGGTTCTGAAGCAAAGCACAGAACAGGCAATAACAATACTGCAAACAGCCCAGTCATTAATTTCTTCAGCATTGAAATACGAACCTCCCAATAATGAAAATTTTTATGAAATTATGCTAACCGGAAGTAATATAATGTGCAAATCACATATTTTATGAGCAATCAATAATTTTTATCATGGACACGAAACAGATTGATTATGTTCTTGAGCTTGCACAGACCCAAAATTTCAACAGGGCCGCAGAAAATCTCTTTATCTCACAGCCAGCATTAACGTATCAGATAAAGCTGATAGAGTCTGAAGTTGGGTTTGCACTGTTTGAACGTTCGCCAAGAGGTGCGGTGCTTACTCCCGCAGGCGAGCAGTTCTGCATAACCTTGCGCAACATAAGGGATGAATTCAGGAGAGCCGTAGAGCAGGGGCAGAACTTCAGCACACGGTACAGGACTAACATAACTATCGGCCTTCCCATGAGGAGCGCGGTATATTTTCTCCCGAAAGCAATAGAGATTTTCGAGCATGACAACGCAGGGATTTCCGTTACCCCCCATTACCTGCCGCTGTATGACGTTTCAGCATTCCTGAAGGGCGAAGAGGATATACTGTTTTCACGCCTGAAGAACATACGCAACATACCGGGCATAAAGATTTACCCGCTGTTCAAGAGCAGAATATACCTCATTACGGAGAGGACTGACCCTTTAGCGCAGAAGGAAATCATACAGCCTGAAGACTTAGAGGGGCGCACACTGATGATCGGCGGCGGATCTCCTCCGGAGCTAAGAGCAGTACAGCAGAGAATCATAGAGACGGTGAACCTGTCGTACTTCAACAGCAGCGACAGGGAAACTACGCTCACCAACATAACAGCACACAAGGGGATATGCCTTGCTCCCGGCTTCCTGAATGATCATAACGGCGAATTTGCGTGGATACCTTTCAACTGCCCGGAGTATATTGACTGCGTTCTGTGCACGCATTCAGGGGACAAAAGGGAAAGCATAAAGGATTTCGTGAAGCTCCTGCAAAAGATATACAGGGATAATGAATGGTTTATGGCATAAAAAAATCCCTCCGGCTTTACACTGGAGAGATTATAACTTTCTATTTTATGGTGCGGAGGGGGAGAATCGAACTCCCACGATACTTAATTGATCACAAGATCCTTAGTCTTGCGCGTCTACCAATTCCGCCACCCCCGCAATGGGTGAAGCAAAACGAAAGATATTATACACGCGAAAATTTTTGCGTCAAGTTAATTTGCTCTCAGGAAATCCAAAACTTTCTGCCTGAATACGCGGTAATACGGCTTCTCCATCATCATTGCATGTGCCGCACCGTCAATGATCTCAAGCCGTGATGCCGGGTTGGTCAGTGTCCCGAATGCCTCCTTGCACAGTTCAGGCGAAACGTACTCATCCTTTGAGCCGGCAATAAGGAGCACCGGAGCTTTTATTTGTGCCGTTGGGATTAATCTTTTGTCCGGAGCTACAAGCAGATCCCTTCTGCCTCCGTTAGGGCTTGAATCCTTGTCGTAACGCCAGCAGTTAGACTGAAACGCATTCACCACTTCAGGTTCAACGATGTCGTAATTTATGGTTTTGTCGGGATTGGTCTGGAAGTCTCCAGCCGCATGAATCCACGTATTATGGTTGAACGGCGCGGTAACCTCAATCTCCGCCAGCCCTGCAACTATCGGGGCATAAAGCACGATCCTGTGAACCAGACCGGGATATTTGGCCGCAAAACGCCCTGAAGTTACCGTCCCCCAGCTCCAGCCGAGAACGTCAAGACTCTTGCGCCCGCTCTTCTCCAGAATCACTTTCACTGCCGCCGCTATGTCCTCAGCAGCATAGTCTGAATCGGGCATGAATCCGTCCTCAACTTCCTGCGAACTGCCGTAGCCCGCAATGTCCAGTAACCATACCTTGAAGCCGCTTTCCGCGAAGAATCTTGCGAGGCTGTAATCACGGTAATTCACGTCAAATTCATGCGATGAGTACGTCAGGCCGTGAACCAGCAGTAACGGATCTGCACTGCTGTCTGATGCAAAGCTCTCAAGGTACAGCTTTATTCCGTTGCGTTCCAGCGGGACAACCTCGCGGGTAATATCTGCATATGCCGTAACTGACAGTGCCAATACAAGCAGGAGTGATACAAAAATTTTTCTCTTCATACTGCAATGAACCTCCTGAAAAAATTTCAGTGTATTATAGCATTGCATACGGGGGCTATAATTTTGCCGGAGATGCTTGACTTGAGGAAGAAAAGATTATTTCTTGGATTGCTGTTATTGCCATACTTTACAGCACTTAATGCAGTAACGGATACTCGTTTTTGGTATATGTATATATCTTCATTTCTTCACCGGAGCTTTAGCACTGATATTTACGGGAATACATTTAGCACTGCACAGAAACTTCTTCGCGGGAATATTCCGGAAGAGATTTGCGGCTGTGATCATGGTTGCCCTGACACTTGCAGGGTTCTACGGAGTTACGCGCATCAATATGGGTACGTGGCTTGCTGCTCCGTTCACCGAGAGGCAGCACAGGGAAGGCGGAGACGGTGAAGGCAGGCCATCACGAGAACGCAGACAGCACGGGCAGGAACCGTTTGACCCTATGAAGGCATTTGATGCGGTATTCGGGACTGTATCTGTATTGCTTATTGTGAACGGCTTAGAGTATATTATAGAAAAATCTGTTACCGCTAAACGTGAGCGGACTTAAAGGAGGTTTATTCATATGATGAAATTTTTTGCTGTGTCATTAGCCGTTATGCTGCTGTCTTCATGTGCTTTTGCTGGTTCTATCGAGACAATCACGCTGATTGAGACTCAAGGGCAGGCCAAGACTGAACTGCTTATCGGGGCTACTCAGGAACAGCTCGCGGAATATTTTCCGGACGGGAAAATGAACAGCCAGATTCTGGCTTTCCTCGTGAGGATCGGCGGCAGTGAGATTCTGTTCGATGCGGGTCTGAAGGGCGGCAATATCCCGGCAGAACTCGCAAAGAACGGAACGAAACCCGAAGACGTGAAGACTATACTGCTGACTCATCTTCACCCTGACCATTTCGGCGGACTAGTTGACGGCAAGGGCAAAGCTGCTTTCCCCAATGCTGATGTGTACATCGGAAAAGTTGAGCGCGCATACTGGGTTGATGAGCTGAAGAATGAGAACGTTATTGCGGCATTGAAGCTGTATGAAGGAAGAATTCACCTGTTCGATTTCGGCGACGAGGTGGTTTCAGGCGTTAAGGCCATAGACACTACAGGGCATACACCCGGGCACGTCTCGTTCCTGGCCGAGAATGACGGGGAAAAGCTGTTAGTGCTGGGAGACATCATGCACTTTCAGGCTATACAGCTCCCGATCCCGGAAGTTGCTGTGCGCTATGATACTGACCCGGAGAAGGCGGTTCAGTCGCGCAAATTCATTCTGGATTACGCGAGCATGAAGAATATTCCCATTGCAGGTATGCACATGACTCCTCCCGGAATCGCGAACGTGAAGAAATCCGGCGGCGGTTACGAGACATATTAGGCAGAATGAAAAATCCCGGCTGAAAATGTCCGGGATTTATTTTGCAAGTGTTATGATTGCAAAAAGTCTGGCGTAAACTATATAATACAAAAACATTATCATATAGAAAGGACTTGACCGAAATAACTACGAATCAGTATAATGGGCTCACGGCTCACGGCTCACGGCTCACGGCTCACGGCAATAACTGTGCATCTGAAGTAAAACCAATCGCATATTACCTTCCGCAATTTCACACAATACCAGAAAACGATAAAGCATGGGGCAAAGGTTTCACCGAATGGGTGAACGTCAGAAAGGCTATACCTCTGTTTGAAGGACACTATCAGCCCAGAGTGCCGCTGAACGGAAATTATTACTGCCTTCTTGATGACGGAGTTATGGAGGCTCAGGCTGAACTAGCAAAGAAGTACGGCATTTACGGCTTCTGCTACTATCATTACTGGTTTGCGAACGGCAAAAAACTTCTGGAAAAACCCCTTGAACGTATGCTACGTAATCCTAATGTAGATATACCGTTCTGCTTGTGCTGGGCAAATGAGAACTGGACTCGCAGGTGGGATGGCGGCAATAACGAGATAATTGTTGCGCAGGATTATGATGATATGGACAACCTGAACAGGCATATAGATTATCTATGTGAGTTCTTTGCTGACCCTCGATATATAAAGCATGACGGCAAACC
>CAJOES010000082.1 GCA_905233455.1 uncultured Synergistales bacterium
GAATGAGAGCACATATGTTGCAGTCAGTGAGAACTATGAAGACTGGCTGAGAGCTTCGGAGGATATGAGGGCAGAGTATGGAAGATTGAATGCGATGCTGGATTTAGAGAGGTGAAGATGATGACAAAGTACCGATTTGATGAGATTGCAATAAATTGTGTAGAGAAGAAAAAACCAACAGCAGACGACCAAAAATGTTACATAGGTTTAGAACATTTGATTAGCGGAAGTTTAGTAGTATCCAGCTGGGGAAGTGATGTCCCCATTAAGGGCGAAAAGTTAATCATGCACAAAGGTGATGTATTGCTAGGTAAACGTAATGCCTATCTCCGCAGGGCTGCTATTGCTCCCCATGACGGTATTTTTTCAGCTCATGGTATGGTACTTAAGCCCCAAGAAAATGTTATTGATAAAGACTTTTTCCCGTTATTCATAGCATCTGATTATTTCTTTGATGAGGCTATACGCATTTCAGTAGGTTCGCTTTCTCCTACAATTAACTGGCGGGATTTGCGAGAGCTTGAATTTGACCTTCCGCCATTGGAGGAACAGAGGAAGCTGGCAAAAGTCCTCTGGGCAATCAATGACACAATAGAGGCGTACAAGAATCTGATTGCTGCTACTGATGATTTAGTGAAGGCACGGTTTGTTGAGATGTTTGGAGAGATTGGTACAGACCCACACAACTGGGGCCTCACAACACTGGGTGAGTGCAGTGAGCTTAATCCTCGTAGACCCAAAGATATGAATCCATATGCTAACTATTCATTTGTGGCGATGTCATCTGTTAGCGAAGATGGGCATATTGACGCTTCTATAGAGAAACCATTTTCGGAAATCTGCAAAGGTTTTACGTATTTTGCAGAAGGCGATGTGCTATTTGCAAAAATTACACCTTGTATGGAAAATGGTAAAGGCGGAGTAGCCAAAGGGCTTAAAAATGGTGCCGGGTTTGGTTCTACGGAGTTTCATGTGCTACGTCCCATCAAAGATATAAGTAATTCATACTGGCTGTACAGTATAACTATGTTCCCACAATTCCGCGCCGATGCGGAAAGGGTGATGACTGGTACTGGTGGACAGCGCAGAGTACCTATTACGTATCTGAATGAATATAAAATAGCATTGCCGCCGATAGACCTTCAAGAAGAGTTTGCCGACTTCATACAGCAGGCCGATAAATCAAAATCCGCACTGCAACGGGCAATGACTGCGGCACAAGCTACATGCAAAAACATTATCGCAAAAAATATATGAATACATTTAACGAACATAACACTATAGAACAGATGATTATTGCCGTCCTGAAGCATAACGGCTGGAAATACATTCCTGCTAAAGATTTGCCGCGCCGGTATTCCGACGTTATGGTCGAGCCTATGGTCAGGGACGCTCTGATCCGTCTCAATCCTGAGATAGCTTCCGAGCCATCACGGGCTGATGAGATCATCGGCAGGCTTCGGACTATGTTTGCCTCCGTTCAGCCCCACAATCTTATTACCCATAACGAACAGTTCAAACGCTGGATATTCGAGGAAAATTCATACCCTTTCGGCAGGGACGGACGCATGACACCAATACGCTTTTTCGGGACAATGACACCGGAAAATCTCGCGCTGAATGAGTACGCAGTTACAACCCAATGGATATATCCCCGCAAAGAGGACGGCAAACGCCTTGATGTAGTGCTGCTGGTGAACGGCTTTCCCGTCGTGATCGGTGAGCTGAAGACTCCTGTGCGTGAGGCTGTATCGTGGATTGACGCGGCAGAGGATATTGCGGCCTATGAGAACAGCATACCGGCTGTGTTTGTGCCCAATGTACTGAACTTCGCTACGGAGGGCAAACGCTACCGTTACGGCTCTATAGGTATGCCCGTAAATCTTTGGGGGCCTTGGCGCACGCAGAATGACAGGAATGAAGGGACTCTGGCTCACGTGAAAAACAGTTTAGCGGATATGCTTGCTCCTGAGAAAGTGTTGGACATTATGCAGTTCTTCACGTTATTTGCAACGGATAAAAAGTATAGGAAGTATAAAATCATCTGCCGCTGTCAGCAGTATGAAGGTGCAAATCTCATAGTTCAGCGCGTAATTTCCGGATACACTAAGCAGGGACTGATATGGCACTTTCAGGGGTCAGGAAAATCATTGCTGATGGTTTTTGCCGCACAGAAGCTCCGCATGATCCCTGAGCTGAAGAATCCTTCTGTTGTTATCGTTGATGACCGCATTGACCTTGAGACGCAGATAACCGCGGCGTTCAATGCGTCAGATATTCCGAATCTCGTCAGCCTTGCGACAAAAGATGAACTGATACGCTTCTTCAGGCAGGACACACGCAAAATAGCAATCACAACTATTTTCCGGTTCGGTGATGCTGAAGGGACTCTTAACCTGCGGGATAACATAATTGTCATGGCAGACGAGGCACACAGGACGCAGGAAGGTGATTTAGGCATGAAGATGCGCACTGCACTGCCTAACGCATTTTTCTTCGGCCTGACAGGAACACCCATAAACCGAACGGACAAAAACACCTTCAAGACATTTGGAGCTGCTGAGGACGCAAGCGGATATATGAGCAGGTATTCATTCTCGGACTCCATACGGGACAATGCTACACTCCCGCTGAGGTTTGAGACTGTGCCTGTTGAGCTTCATGTTGACCGTGAACAGCTGGACAGAGAATTTGAGGCCCTGACGGAGAATCTTACGGAAAATGACCGTGCGGAGCTGTCCAAACGGATTACGATGAAGGCTATCATGTACGACAGAGACCGCATCAGGAAGGTGTGCGGACATATCGCAAAGCATTACCGTGAGAAGATTGAACCGAACGGTTACAAGGGGCAGGTTGTCGTTTATGACCGTGAATGCTGCCTTATGTACAAAGAAGAACTGGATAAACTTATTGGTGAGGAAGCCTCAACAATAGTAATGGACACGAATAATGACAAGGCAGACCGTTACAGGAATTACCGCCGGGACAGAGACGCGGAAGCAAAGATACTGGACTCATTCCGAGATTCTGCAAGCCCGTTGAAGCTGCTTATAGTTACGTCAAAACTGCTGACCGGCTTTGATGCCCCTATACTGCAGGCAATGTATCTAGATAAGCCAATGAAAGATCATAATCTTCTTCAGGCGATTTGCAGAACGAACAGAACATATGACGAAGGCAAGACTCACGGGCTTATAGTGGATTACATAGGCATATTCGATAATGTTGCGAGGGCACTTCAATTTGATGAAGCGGGCATGAAAGAAGTTATCACTAACATTGACGGTGTCAGGGAACAGATACCGCTGCTGATGAAAAAGTGCCTGGGTTACTTTGCTGGTGTTGACCGTACCGTTCACGGCTGGGAAGGTCTTGCGGCCGCGCAGGAATGTTTGCCGACAAACAGCGAACGGGACGCTTTCGGTTCGGATTACCGGGTGCTGAACCGTGCATGGGATTCGCTGTCTCCGGATTCATCACTTGTTCCGTTTAAGGCAGATTACTGCTGGCTGAGTCAGGTATATGATTCCGTGAGGCCTCTTGACGGACACGGCGCGCTGATATGGGCGGCACTTGGAGCAAAGACGCTTGAACTGATTCATGAGAATATTGGCGTTGGAGAAATACATACGGATGACGATATACTGACTTTAGATGCAGAACTGATAGACAGATTCATTCAGAAACAGCCTGACGCAAAAAAGACAGCAAAAAGGATAGAGATTAACCTGATAGCAAAGATAAGGAAACACAGCAAAGATACCAAATTTCAGCAGATTGGAGAAAAGGTCGAAAGGCTGAAAGAAAAGCATGAACAAGGTCTGATCACCAGCATAGAATTCTTGAAGCAGCTGCTTGAACTTGCACGGGAGGCGGCAGAGGCAGAAAGGACAATATTACCTCCGGAAGAGATCGACAGAGGGAAGGCCGCGCTTACGGAGCTTTTTGACGGCATCAAAACCCCGCAAACACCTGTAATCGTTGAACGTTTGGTGAATGATATAGACAATATCGTGAAGATAGTTCGTTTTGACGGCTGGCAGAACACTACAGCAGGAAAACAGGAAGTGAGAAAGGCTTTGCGCAGTGTTGTGTGGATAAAGTACAAGATTAAGGAACAAGAACTTTTCGATAAGGCTTACAGCTACATAGAACAATATTACTGAAACAGCTGCACATTGCCCGTATGCACATATTTCAATCTTAGTTCAGCCATTGAAGCAAAAGAATACAGAAGCTCTTTGCTTGTCGGCGGCTCGTGATAATGTTTTGCAGGAAAGTATCTAGTTACGTGAAGCGGTATTGCAGGTGATACAGATGCTATCCATTCAGCCATATTGCAGAATGCTTCTGTGCTGTCATTGATTCCCGGCACTACAAGGTGAGTCAGCTCAACATGAATCCCTGAACGCACAAACGCGGTTATGTTTGCCTTTACGGTCTCCAGACTTCCGCCCAGTCTCCGGTAAATTTCGGGGTCAAACGCCTTAATGTCTATATTCACTGCCCCGTCAGTGCCCATACATGATATGAGTTCTTCCGCAGTTTCTTCCGACATTGCCCCGTTCGTAACCAGAACAACAGCTATTCCGGCTTCATGAAGCAGCGGAGCTGATGAGCATATATATTCTGCCTGCAAAGAAGGTTCATTGTAGGTGAAAGCAACAGAGTCAAGGCCAAGTTCCTTGATTTCCCGCACAAGCTCTTCCGGTGCAAGCACGGGAAAAGACATAACCTTTTTGCGGACTCCGTCTGAAGGGTCAGCTATGTGATGATTCTGGCAGAACGGACAGCACATGTTGCAGCCCAAACTGCCGAGCGAATATATGCGGCTTCCGGGTCTCCAGTGGTACAGGGGCTTCTTCTCGACGGGATCAACGGCACACGCGCAGAACTTTCCGAGATACGGAGAGATCAGAGTCCCGCCGGTGCTGAAACGTACTCCGCATATTCCCGGCTGCCCGTCCCCTAGCCTGCATTGCCGGAAACACAGACTGCAGGAAACCGTACCGTCATTATTGCCCTTCCAGAACCGCGCATTCATTGAATTTCCCTGTAACGCTCAACGGTGAAACGCTCAAGATTTATGCCGTCAAGGTCATACAGTCCTGCTTTCATCGCGGCAATCTCTACCTGACGTTCTGCAGTGTCAACCCCTTCAAGGTCAGGGAGCAGTACACCCCGCCTGTAACCCTTAGAGACGATAACGCCGAACTTCTTCGGGTCAAGCATATCTATTCCCGAAACTGCTTCAGGTTCAGACAGAATATCAACGGAGAATACAGAATCATCAAGTTCATCACTGCTCATAGGCGGAAAGCGCGGATCCCGTGTTGAAGCTGATACGGCATTTGCGATAATCTCTCTGTCCAGAGAAGGATAAAGCGGCCTCAATGTCCCTATACATCCTCTTAAATCTCCGTTTTTCTTCTTGATTGATACGAAACATGATTTGTTCTCTTTCCATAACGGCGAGTCAGCAGCTTCATATCCGTTTTCAGGCAAAGGCAGATTCCCTAAAAGCCTTTCAACCGTAAGACGTGCAAGCTGTACAGGTGCCGGCTGATCTTTTGTTGTGTTCATTTCTGTCATTCCCTCCATAATGCGGTGCAGTAACCCACACCGAACGGCCATTCATGCGAAAATATATCTATCTTTCTGCCTGAACCTGCAAGCCCAAGCATAGCCATCACAGACCGCAATCCGCATTCACCTGCACGTTCAAGTGTCTCACGATTCAGCCCTAAAAGGGGAGAAGGCGAACATGTCTTCAGGGCTTCTTCAACGGCACTCTCGAATACAGGAGCATATTCCGGCTCATACCCTGCAGGTGCGTCCGGAGTCATGCGGTGAGAGAGATCTCCGCTCGCAAGCAGTGCCCATCTTTTGCCGCTCTGAATCTTCGCGAGAGTCGGCCCCATGCTGAAAGCCTCTTCAGGTGAAAGCCCTATAGGTGAAGCTATGATGACATTCGGGAGACTGCCCCAAGTGCGCTCAAGGAAATACAGCGGCACGGTGCTTCCCTGATCCCTGCTTAGATCCGCAAAAGGCTTCCTGTATATGCTTGTTCCGGACGCTGAAAGGACATCAGACAGAGCGTCAATATCATCACCCGACGAGACTGCATTTATCTTTACGTCTGATGCTCCGTACACAGCAAAACTCCCCCGGTATGATTCTGCCGTGTTGATGAAAAGCGCGCCGGGTGCGTAAGGCTGGTGGGGAGAAAGCACAAACAGGACTTCAGGACGTTCACCGCTTATTGATGATGTTAGACGTTCTATGCCTTCAAGAGTCTTTGAGGCTTCATTCTCCCTGCCTCTGCCTACTTCAGGGATAAGAACGGGAGGGTGAGGCATGAGAGCTGACCATATCCACGACATTTTTTCACCTTCCTTAGAATGTTTGGAGACGGGGAAATATTATCATTTCTGCAAACAAAAAGCACCGGGATTCTATTAGTCCCAGTGCTGTAAATGTTCAGACTGTATGAATTACCCTTTAGCGCGATAACAGCGTCAGCATGACTCCTGCAGCAACTGCCGTGCCGATAACGCCGGCAACATTCGGACCCATTGCGTGCATCAGCAGGAAGTGCCCCGGATATTCGTGCTGTACGCAACGCTGAACGACACGTGCCGCCATAGGAACAGCGGACACACCAGCCGCACCTATCATCGGGTTTATCTTTCCGCCCGAAAGCACCTTCATGATCTGCCCGAATACCAGCCCGCCGAAAGTACTGAATGCGAACGCTACGAGACCCAAGCAGATTATTGCTATTGTTCCCATAGTGAGGAATCTCTCCGCCGCCATCGTTGAGCCGACTGAAAGCGCAAGGAATATCGTTACTATGTTCATCAGCTCATTCTGGGCAGTGTTGCTCAGTCTCTCGGTAACTCCGCACTCACGCAGAAGATTCCCGAACATTAACGTTCCTACAAGAGGAACGCACGCAGGAAGGATCAAGCCTGATACTACGGTGCAGATTATCGGGAATAATATTTTCTCGCGCTTGCTGACAGGACGAAGCTGACCCATGATGATTCCTCTGTCTTTCTTGCTGGTCATGGCGTAGATTACAGGGGGCTGAATCAGCGGCACTAATGACATGTAGCTGTAGGCTGCAACTGCCACTGCTCCAAGTATCTGGGTCTGGCCAAGCATGACTGTGAGATATATGCTTGTAGGACCGTCCGCTCCTCCGATGATTGCTATGCTTGCCGCTTCCTTGATGTTGAACGACACAAGACCGCCCGTCAGAGGCCCAAGCAAGTTAGCACCGATGAACGCCACGAACACTCCGAACTGTGCCGCCGCTCCAAGAAGGAACGTTATCGGGTTGGCGATAAGGGGTGCAAAGTCCGTCATTGCTCCGATGCCCAAGAAGATTAGTATCGGGTAAATCTCGAACTCCGCTCCGTAATACAGCGAACGAAGGAATCCTATTGTGTGAGTAGTCTCGTTGTACTCCTCCCATATTCCCGACAACGGAAGGTTGACCAGAAGACAGCCGAAAGCTATCGGAACAAGCAGTAACGGCTCAAATCCTTTTCCGATTGCCAGATAGAGCAGAACGAATGACACAACAAGCATGATGATGTTGCCTGTTGTCAGTCCGAAAAATCCCGACTGGAGCATCAGGTCTTTCAACGCCGTGAAATACATCTCCATATTGTGAATCAAATCCTTTCATGAAAGTTTTTATGCGTGAGAGAATTTATATCAGGAATTTAGCACTTTGGCAAATAAAAAAACACCTCCCCGTTGTATTAAGGGAGGCATTATGTTTTCTGTGTAATCATATATCCTAATGATAGTTTGCATTATTGGAGTGCATATGCCGCACAAGCGTATGACTTCCCTGCGTTCCGTTTACGGCCTGAACAGGCACAGCGAGTCCGTGCTGGGGAAGTTCCGTCTGAATCTCCCGTATGCGTTCAATCAGCTCATTCACTAAATGCTTCTCTCTGTCCTGCGGCGTGGTTACGGGTTCTTCCTTTGCGTCCTTGTCATATGAATGGGACAACGCCAGCGACAGTTTTGCACAGCCCGGCCCAATCAGCTCATACAGAACGCTTGAAGCAAGTATAACCGTCCGCAGTGCACTTCCCATAGAGCCACCGAGAGTCCTTGCACCGAGTTCTGCAAGCCCTATAGCTACTCCTGCCTGAGGAATCAGCGCGAGTCCGAGATAGTTGCGCACTAGTTTATCCTTATGGGTGATGAGACAGCCCCAGAATGCCCCTGCGTATTTGCCCGCAATCCTTACGAGGAAATACACCACGCCGAGAGTCAGAAGCGACGTGCCTCCGCCGTTGTGCCCTCCCGTGAGTGCTCCGAGATCAAACCCAACGCCTGAACGCACAAAGAACAAAAGCAATATCGGGGGGCTGAAGTTGTTCAGCTGCTTGAATAGTTTATCGTCGTCAGTGATATTAATATACACCGTTGACATGAACATGCACCCCAGAAGCGGAGAGACTCCGAGAATCTCGCATACGCCGACAAAACCGAAAAGAACTGCTACTGATATGATGAGCCTGTTATCGGTTGAGCGTTTCGGAAAAAGAAGCATCTTCAGCACTAAGCCCAGAACCGCGCCTATGATCACGCTGGCCATGTTAATCATTATTGGAGCGATTATGTGCCGGAACTCAAAGCCCGAGCCTGAAGCCGACGAAGCCAGAGCGATGGATATAGCTATGCTGTACGCGATAAGCCCTACAACGTCATCAAGTGCTACCACCTGCAATAACGTATTCACGAAGTCTCCGTGCGCCCCTGTCTGCCGTATGGTCATCATCGTTGAGGCAGGCGCAGTTGCAGAAGCCAGAGCCGCAAGAACCACCGAGAACGAAAGATCCATACCGAGGACGAAATATGTTGCGATGAACACGAATACGGAAGCCACGCAGGCCTCAAGCACTGTGATGATGAGAACCTTCATGCCGTTTCCGCGAAGAATGTTGAGACGGAAGAACTGCCCGGTGCTGAATGCGATGAATGCCAGCGCAACATCAGGAAGAAACGCGGTATAGCCCGTTACGACTTGGGGGACGAGATTCAGACAGTACGGGCCGATTAGTATTCCCGTGATGATATAGGCTGTAACGTTCGGCAGCTTCAGCAGCTTGGTGATCCTCGTCAGGGCAAAGCCGAACAGCAGCATTATCGCTACCGTAATTATTCCCACTGTTGCTGGGGAAGCCTGATTGAAATACCTCAATACTGCGGCAAACAATTTTATTATCTCCCTTCATTTGTTTGCACATCAAATCAAAATAAAAAATTTACCCCTGCCTGTTAAAGCAAAAGGGTAGTAAAAGTTGATTGGTTATTCTAGCATTTTTTGACGGTTTCACATTGGGGCTGTTACTTATTCATGAATAGTGAAAAAATTTCTGAGCCTTTCTATTGACACATAAAAATTTAAGGCTATAATGTTTGGCGTTACGAACAAATACGAAACGCAATCAAATCACGAAGACCTGAAAGATATAAAACCTGCAAGAAGTCTTCAGCGTAAAGAAAATGAATTGATGACCCCTCGTTCTTGTTCGATCGTTTTTAGTTTTACCCCCCTCAAAAAACGGGTCGAACCCCATTATGGGATTAAGACCTTGTTTTTTTATGTCATAATACATGCAAAAATTTCATCCGGAGGAAAATTTGTTTTATGCGCATAGAAAAGTTATCGCT
>CAJOES010000083.1:0-8116 GCA_905233455.1 uncultured Synergistales bacterium
AAAGAAAACGGCCTCCATGAAGTACAGTAATATATTTTCCCGTCTGGTGAATGCCACGCGCTACTCACTGGACGGGCTTGCTTATGCCCTGAAGCATGAACAGGCCTTCCAGTATGAAGCCGCAGTGTTTGTGTTCGTGTGTATTGCCGTGCTGATGCCGGGCTTCCCGGCAGGCTGGGCAGTGTCTCTTATCGGTGCATGGGTTATCGTGATGTGTCTTGAGCTGGTCAACAGTTCCGCAGAAAAGGCGTTTGATCTCATAGATACCCGAATACGTCCGGAGATAAAAGCAGGAAAGGATATGTTATCGGCGGCAGTGTTCCTTGCAATATGCTTCAATGTAATTTTATGGTGTGTTGCTATAATTATTCACGTCTAAATTTTTGCACGGAGGATATATTCAGATAGAGAACAAAGAAATCATCACACACCTCAAAGCACTTGGCCTGGACATAGGCGCAACACCTGAAGACATACGCGCATCATTCAGGAGGCTGGCACGCGAACTTCACCCGGACGTTACCGGCTCTAAGAGTGATTTCCGCTTCAAGCAAATCACCGGTGCATACAATGCCTTGAAGTCTCTCACGGCAGAAGAGCTTGAAGCCCTTGCACAGTCCGACCCTGCATATGCCTACATCAGGGCAGAACGTGAGCGCGAGGAAGCCGCAAGAAGAGCCGCAGAGAAGATTGACGCAATAATCGACAGGTACGAACGGGACATCAAGGACTACTACACCAACAAGCCATCAGAGGACAGGACAGGAATTGACGCAATAACTTTCCGGCTGAAATCCCGTAACCCTAAAGTTATCGGCGTTGCGCTGAAGCATTCCGGGCATCTCGTGAACCGCGTAGAGTTCCGCAAAGCCATAACCGAACTGCTGAAACGTCCGGAGATCGATGAAGCCTCCGCAGAAGCCGCAAGCGTACTCCCGTTCGACGACATGACGCGGAAACTGTTAGCCCTAGACGTTGCCGGAAACTCTCAGAATTTCCCCGCCGGACTCATCATCAGCCTTATAGGGAATGACACGGACGTTATGGAGAGCTTTCTGCTTCACGTCAAACCCGAAAATACTGCCGTGATCCTGCGCAGGTGGCCTTCAGGAAAAAGCATGAACATGAACGTTTTGCGTACTCTGCTGGCGAATGATGATGCAAATATACTCGTCCCGTTATTGTCGGCAATGAAGGCTAATTTTCCCGGTGCTGCTATGGACAACAAAAAACGGCTCGCAGAACTGGAGCACCATTACTCTGCGGCCGTCCGTGCTTGGGCAAAAAAACTAGTCTAAATAGTGATTCCACTCCATTGCGCTGATAGCACCGTCCCTAAGCTCAAACTGCAATGACTCAAGGTCTGAAATCTCATACGTACAGCCTTCATCCCCCTCGCCTGAAGGATTGCCGAGAACCCTGCGCATCTTCTGTTCGCTGTCTCCTATCTGAAGAGAACCAAAAGCAATATCTTTTCCCGACACGTCTACATGATTCAGCAAGCCGTCAAGATAGTGCAGGTTGAAGCCGTCATACTCAAGCGTATCTTCTTCCATGTCCCCGCCGGTAATCTCTGAGTAAAATTTTTCGTGTTCAGAATTTTCCGGTTTGCCGTATAAAGCTCTTGCCTTCTGCGGAGTTATCCCGAAATTCATCATTATCTGCAGTGCCATGTTATATGCAGGAGTCCCGTAAGCGTCTCCCTTGTCGGTGTCAACATACTGTGAAGAGATCCATGCAGTGCCCGTGTCCGTTGGGTTGTCGATTGCGTACCAGTAAGCACCGTCCTCATGCCTGATCCCCAGAACCACGAACATATCATTTTCATTTGCCGCTCCGATAACTTTCGATTTTGTGCCGGGATTGTCCCGTATCCTTACGCTGTTGCCCGTGCACATTCCGAGAATCGGATAGCCGTCCGTATCCATTGCTGAAGACTTAGCCTGCCGTGTCTGCCTTGCCGGTGTCTGAGTCCTTGCGGGAGTCTGTGTCCTTGTCTGTGCCTGCTGTCTTGCCTGTGTGCGTGATTGTGCCGGTGCAGTGGTACGGCGTGATGATGACTGCGCCTCCTGAAGGTATTTCTTCGCGATTGACGGAATATCCTCCGCACGTGCCCTTGTCGCCATCGTGTAAGCCCTGACGCGGGAATAACGCCCCATAATTGCCTCTGCATCCTCATCGCGTCCTGAAGCTATCCACTGCCGCTGATCCTGCCTGAACTTGTCCTGTGCTGTCTTGTAGTTCTTCAGGGTGTTCAATGCGTTCCTGTATGCTTGGGTTAGCTGTTTGTCCGCCTGTGCAAATGATGAGTCCTTCATCATGTTTGTGTATTCTGCATCGCTAAGGGCATAAGCAGAACTGCACAAGCATACCAGCAATAAAACAGCCGCAAAAATTTTTACCTTCATAATGATATTTCCCTCCTGTTATCTGTATTGCAATTCTTCGCCTGAAGGATAATTCAGCGAATAATCTACAATGATTTCTGCCGTCTCTTTGGGCTTTAACTCAAGTTCCCATGCAAGCCTGTTTTCTTTATCGCGCTCTTTGGGTTCGGGCTTTATGCTTTTCACTTCAAGTTTTATCCTGTCATCCGTAGGTATCGGCAGCCTGTCCTGAACTGTTACGGTTCTTGCTTCGTTCATGCTGTTCGTTACCTTAAGCGTGTATCCTCCGCTGAAAGATCCCCCGCTGAACCATGAAGACCCCGTTTTCCCTATAAGCGGTTCTTTCTTGGCCGTAATCTGCGGTGCGTACCCGAAAGCTATTTTCTTCTGTCCGAGTCCGTACTCCGGAATTGATGTTGTACCTGCCGCCTGACCGTCTACCCTCAGTGATGCAGTGCCGGGAATGAGCGGAACATTTACGCTGTCCATCTCTGAAACTATCCATGCACTTGAACGCTGATCAGGTATCAGCACGAGCCTTGTTGTCCCGCTAAGCTCAATATCCCCTAAAGTGAATTCCGAGCTTCTGCCGTCTCCTGTGAGATTCCCTGTCCCGTGAACTGCATGATCCGCAAGCGTTACAGTCATTGCTGGCGCGGCCATCTTCATTGCGCTGTTACCGGCGGCAGATCTGGCCATCATAGGGACTGCTTCTTCCATCACGGCAAACTCTGTTCTGGCACGTTCAGGCTTGGGCTTGGGCTTTATGCTGACTCTTAACGGATTCACATTCGGGACATTCACGCGCTCTTCCGGGTGCTTGGTGTGGAATGTTACTGCTCCGGTGTAGTCAAGACCGGTACGCTGTGATGACCGGGCAAAAAGCCGCGTAGTGATTTTTCCTGTCCTGCTGTCTAAATCCATAGTGTAGATTGGAGTCCAATGCGCCGAAGACGTGAAAGCCTCAAACTCTAACGCCGTCCCTGACTTCATGCGGCCTGTAATCTTTACGGCAGTTTCCGGGTTTGCCGGCATACGTGCTTCAAGTTCTGCCATCAGCAGGTTAGCTTTTTCCTGTTCGCGGTCAATAGATTCCGTTACAGCTTCAAGCTCATTCTCCGTATCCAGCTTCATGCTCTGCGCCATCTGAACATATGAGATGATGTCTTTTGCGTCCGTCCGTGTTGGAGGTATGGCAGATTTCAGCAGCGTTTGAGTCTGAACCAGTGCAGACCTGCGGGAATTCAGCCGCCTTATTGTGCGTTCATGCTCCTCAAGCCGTGCCTTAATGCCTGCAAGTGCCGGAGGTATCCACTCTTTGCGGGGTTCTGTGAGTATCTTCACGTCCGAAATGTCCTGCGGATTCAGTATCCTGATGCCGTCTGCCTGAAATGCTCCGGGAAGCTCTGCCTGAAACTCCCCGCCTTCAGCAGAAAGCGAGAACCTGAAGACTGCTCCTGAAGGGTAAATGTCCAGTGCCTTAATGCTTGGAGTGTCTGCAAAGGCCGGACACTGATACAAGAGCAATGCAAGAATAAAAACAAATATCTTCACTGTTTACGCGCTCCTTTGTGTAGAATTTTTGTTATTATTATGTCATAAAAATTTTTTCATGGAGGTCTGATAACAACGAAAACAACTCAACAACACTCCATAAAAAATATTATTTTATGAAAGGCAGGTGAAATCCGTTATAGACTTCTGTAAATCAACTTGATTGCAGGCAGACCTAAGATTAAAATTACCAGCGGTGTTTAAGCATTAATTACTGAATGTTAGCCGCATTGGATGGAGAAAAATTAAAAGCGATAACCAAGCTAATCGGGTTTCGTCCGTAAAATATTCAGCCTTTCAATAACGAATTTTAATCAGTCTTACAGAGCCTGATATACCGGTACGTTAGCCGGGAATTGAAGCCTCCGGAGCGTTACACCAAACGTCAGTAGCAGCAGTATCGTGAAAGCGGGCGCAAGGAACGAGGAATGAAACATAAGAGTTGATTTATAACTTTTTGTAAGTTTTCTATAACGGTGAACATTATGAACTGCACCAGCTGCGGCGCACCAATATCGTCTGATGAAGAAAAATGCTCATACTGCGGGACAATAACGCCGTACGGTGAAAAGATGAACGAAGCAAGAAGGAAGGAACGCTTACGGCAGGAACGTCAGGAGCATGAAGCAGAAGAGTTACGCAGAAAGGCCGCCCAAGAGTCCGACTTCAAGAGGCAGGAACGCTTGAGCCGTGCAAAGTTCAAGTATGTCCCGGTTCTGTTCGTGATCGTGTTCTACGCATTGACGGGTATGCTGTACGGGCCTTACTGGTACATTTCCCGCGCAAGTTCCCTAAACAATCTTTCTGAGTCCGGCGGAAAAAAGCTCAGCAAGTGGCTGTGCGTGTTCTATGCTGTTTTATGCGTTGCAGTGTTTATGTTTCCCAGTCAGGCTGAGGAGTACGGCATTTCTGCCACTGATGACGCATCAAATTACTGGGTGTTCGCTCTGGTCTTTGCTGTTGTGCTGTCGGTATGGCTTGCGTTCCGAACAAGGACGATCCTCAATGAATATGCAGGAGGATTCAAGAATAATATTTTCGGACTGCCTTTTGACCCGTTCAGTATTCTGCTGTTCATTGCCGGGCCTCTGTACCTTCAGTTTGAGGTGAACAGAATGATAAAGCGCGGGCTTCTCAGTCCCAAAATTTAATTTTCATGAAAGGGTAATTTATTGTGCTGAAACGAATAATTATTGCTGTGTGTGTTGCTGCTCTGATCTGTCCTGCTGTTTATGCCGCTGAACCAAAAGTATGGTACAGCATGGACGACGAACAAAACGTGTGGCGTGAGGAAGATTCCGGACGCGTTAAGGCCGATGTTGATGTTCAGTATGTAGACGGAACGGTCTTTATGTGGTTTCAGGCTGATTCTGCCGTATGGATATTCAACCCCTATAATCTTGAGCACGCTCCGGTGTATATTCCTCTCCGTAAGAACGAGGACTGCCTAGATCTTATGATGTCCGGTGATGGTTCAGTGTTCGTTCTCGGCCTTACTCCGGAAACCATTGCTGCCTACACTCCCAGCGGCGAGCCTGTGATACGCACGCCCGGAATCCTGCCGGTATTCTGGAAAGACAGCTACAGATTTGCATACACGTCATGCGTTAAGGGGACAAGAAGGGGACGCGGACAGAATGTTCATACATGGCGCGGTGTGTCCGTGTTTGAGGTGTTCCCGGAAGAGAATAACGGGAAGCCCGGCGTTCTGGTTACTCCGGTGATTAAGGCTACACGAACTGCGGATTATATTGCTTCAGGGATTGATGCTGACGGTAATTGTATCGTGATCAAGCGCGAGGGGACTTCGGAAGAAGAACTGCATGTGCCTTTTCCTGCCGCAGGCTAAAGACAATATGACCGGAGAGAGTATGAATGACTTTCTCCGGCCTGAATTTACAACGGTATATCCTGAACTAATCCTGCCTCATCCATAATGCCTTTCTTCTGCATACGCAAAGCAAGATCTTCACCGAGATTCTTCACGTCATCCTGTGTCCAGTCCTTAGAGCCTCGCCCGTCAGTAACTCTCTGCATTGCCGCTTGTGCTGCCTGTGAGTCCTGCTCGAACAGCTCAAGATAGCCGTGATACAGTCTGCTGATAGTGTTCCTGATGTCCTGTGCTGTTGGCTGAAAGTCCGCGCCGGTATTCAGCCAGTCTCGCAGTATCCTTCCCGTATCAGGCGTTATCGTGAAAACCTGCCGGTCAAACATGCTGGTTCTGTCCTTGCTCACTGTAACAGTATGCTCCATGCTCAAATCAAATACTACGGTGAACTCATAGTCCATGCCGTCCCTCTGAACAGGTGCAAGCCCTACCTTGCGTATCTCTGTCCTGCCTCTGTCATTCTGAAGCTGTGCATAATCCGTCTTGCTCCTCATTGTTGCGATGATATGACAGCTTGAGCCGAGCATAGTCTCTATCAGTCTGTTGTGCCACGGAGTGATCTGACCCCATGCCGCATAACTGTTGCCGCTCTTCATGTTTTTTGTAATTTTGTTGTGCATGTCAAGCAGTCCGCCTTCCCCGTTCCATGCGTGAGAAAGCGAATCGATAATCAGAACGTTATAACCGGATGCTTCTGCCTCGTGTATTGATTCAAGATATTTTTGTATTGAGTATGGTGCTGTTAGTGTCTCAACGTCATAATCGCATGTATCAGCATATAAATCTCCTGAACCGTTCTCTGTATCTATCATGGCTATTCTTCCGCCGAGTCCCTGCGCTATGAGAAGCGCACCGTAAGTTTTGCCGCTTCCTGCCGGGCCGGTTATGGCTAGTCGGAGCTTGGCCTTCCGTCTCTCTGCCTTCCTGAACATAATATTGATACCCCCTGAAAGTTTTTTCGTAAAATAATAACATGTGATTTGCATTTTTTGAGCCGTGAGAATATAATACCCCTCGTTGCTTTTCCGAATCGCTAGCTCAGTCGGTAGAGCACCGGACTTTTAATCCGGGTGTCGCGGGTTCAAGTCCCGCGCGATTCACCACTAATATGATTGGTCCCATCGTCCAGAGGCCAAGGACACAGCCCTTTCAAGGCTGCGACGCGGGTTCGAATCCCGCTGGGACCGCCACAATCACAAAAGATTTTCCCGTAAAGTAAATTAAGTCCCTCCCTCCTGCCCTTACAGTTATAGTTATTTGCCGGAAGAAAGTTTATATTTGAGCCTGTAAAAAATATCCTTGATGATAAGCCACATTGCCCTGAACGGTAGACGATAGTGTATGTATCTTTGTGCCCTCATAAGAAAATATTTTACACAGGCCATAGTACTTCTGTGAAATCCGCTCGATGTCTGCACCAGAGGTGCAATTTTATCGATAATATCATCAGCTGCATGTCCTTCGCCCCATGCACTGCGCAGAAACATCTTCCAGTAAAGGCGGTCTGATTCGTATCCTTTGAACGACCCCCACGGCTTGCTGTCATAACAGTGTATTATGCAGTTGTGCGTGTCGTCTTGAAGGCGGTAAGCATTGAATTTTGCATCGATATACTTTATATCATTAAAGAAAATTGCATTTAAAGCGTCCTGATCCGGAAAAAGATCAAGATGCGCATGTCTAAGCATCCAGTCTATAGCTATACTGCTGAAACTTCCCAGTTCACGGAATTTATCTAAATCCATGACTGATACGCCGGCATTTATGTATGATCTTATATTGCCTCCTATAAGCTTTATCTGAATCGCACGGGACGAGTAAGATGAAAACATATAGCAAATACCGTCTTTTACTCCTGCAAGGCTCTTGCCTTCAAGGCCAATATCCCATAATTCTTTAATATCAAGATTAACTATAATATCGCAGTCCAGATAAATAACCTTTTCTATTGACGGCATAACTTCAGGCACAAATATTCTGTACAAAGTTCCCACAGTCCAATACTCTGAAATTTTCTTTAGCTTGTCGCCAAGCCTTTGGGTGTGTTCTGTGATGTCGATAAAATCTATTTCCTGCGAATATTTTTCTGCCGTGAGTATGAATCTTTGCCTGTTATCTTCCGTCAATGTATCATCATGAAGAATATGAACTGTAACTTTACTGTAGGTGTTCTCAAATATTGAGGTCATAGTTACTCCGGCGTGCTGTGAGTAAGTTCCAGAAGGGTCATATACGCAAAGTACTACATGAATTACATCATCTGAATTTTGGACATGATTTGGCGTTG
>CAJOES010000083.1:8126-17503 GCA_905233455.1 uncultured Synergistales bacterium
GCGCATTGTACTGATATTATTCGGCACTGTCAATACTCCTTTCATGATTTATTGTGAGATTATATCACCGGCAGTTATAATTCTGTCCATGAACGAAAAGATCATGCAGCACCTGACAATCATAACGGACGAGGAGAAACGCATACTTTCAGGAGAGACACGAATAGACCGCACAATATATATGGCCGGAGACAGGGATATAATCAGCGGCGACAAGCTACTCCCGAAAGGCAAAAGCATAATGGTGCGTCCTCATACGCGCTTCATACACTTTCCGGAACATACGCATGACTATGTAGAGTTCGTCTATATGTGTCAGGGGACTACGCGGCATATCGTCAACGGAACAGCCATAACCTTACGGCAGGGAGAACTTCTCATGCTCGGCCAGAATGCACGGCAGGAGATTTACCCGGCAGGAGAGAATGATATTGCAGTGAACTTCATCGTGAAGCCGGACTTCTTCAGGGGCGTATTGTCATTCCTCGGCAATGAGGAAACACCGCTGCGCCGTTTCGTATTGAGCTGCATTACCGGTGAGAATGAAGCAGGGTACTTATATTTCAAGGTTGCTGACGTGCTGCCCGTTCAGAATACGGTAGAAAATCTCTTATGGACACTCATAACAAGGCCGTCAAACATGCGCGGAATATACCAGCTCACTATGGGGCTTCTGTTCGTTGAGCTTCTTGAATGCACGGATACCCTTGAATTTTCGTATGAAGACCAAAGCACAATCATGAAGGTACTGCGCTATATTGAGGAGGATTACAGGTCAGCAAGCCTTCAGGAGATTGCACGGAGACTCCACTATGAGCGCACTGCACTTTCACGGCTCATCAGCAGGAAGACAGGAAGGACATTCACGGAGCTTCTGCAAGATAAAAGATTATCACAGGCCGCATGGTTTCTGCTCAACACAGATACTAATGTAGATGACATTGCTTTTATGGTTGGATATGAGAACATGAGCTACTTTCACAAATTATTCTATAAATGCTACGGCAAGACACCCAAGCATTACCGGGACTGCACATAATCACTGCAAACTAAAACGCCGTATGCGCAAAGCAGCCCTTCATACAGTGTTACAGGTACACGCATACACATCAGCACAACACACCGCCGCCATACACGCCGACAATCACGGCCAAGTACCTAATATCATATTTACTGCACATAAAGATACTTTTTCAGTTATTATTCTCATTGAAAAACATAATCCCTTCATTCATAATTCAGGCATTCAAATATAAATCACACAACTGAATATTTACAGCCATATCTGCAACAGAGGAGTATTTACGCATGAATTACTACTTAGCTGTTGACATAGGAGCGTCTTCTGGCCGTCATATGCTCGGCTGGAAGGAAGACGGAAAGATTATCACGCGGGAGCTTTACCGATTCCCGAACGGCGCAACAGAACTTGACGGTCATCTCACATGGGACATTGAGGCCTTGCTGTATCACGTCAAACACGGCATCGACGAGGCACTAAAGCAGTATCCCAACATAGCAAGCCTCTCCATAGACACATGGGGAGTCGATTATGTTCTCATGAAGGGAGATGCTGAAGTCCTGCCCTGCTATGCTTACCGCGATACGAGAACCGAAGCAGCAATACCGGAAGTTCACAGCATTATTCCTTTCGCTGAACTCTACTCACGGACAGGCATACAGTTTCAGCCGTTCAACACGGTATACCAGCTTTACGCAGACAAGAAAGCAGGAAGGCTTGAAGGAGTTACGGACTTCCTGATGATGCCTGAATACCTGCTCTACAGGCTGTGCGGAGTCAAAACTCATGAGTACACCAACGCAACTACAACGGGAATGATTGAGGCCAAGACAGGCAGATATGATGCGGGCATCGTGAAGGCCCTCGGACTGCCTGAAGGCTTGTTCCGCGAACTCACACAGCCCGGAAAAGTCATCGGGAAGTACAAAGGCATAAAGTGTGTGTTGTGCGCAACCCATGATACGGCAAGCGCGGTTGAAGGAATCCCTATGGAAGGGGACGAAATATTCATATCGTCGGGAACTTGGAGTCTTCTCGGCGCGAAAATCCACCAGCCCATCACAACACCTGCAAGCATGGAGGCCAATTACGCGAATGAAGGCGGAGTAGGCTATATACGTTACCTCAAAAATATTATGGGTATGTGGCTAGTGAACAGGCTGCGCAGTGAGTTATGTCCGGAGAAAGATTTTGCGGAGATTGTAGCTGAAGCAGAAGCAAATCACTTTGACCATACCGTTAATGCTGACGATAAGGTTTTCCTTGCACCGGAGAGCATGAAGGCCGCGTTTGACTCACAGCTCCCTCATCCGCCCAAGTGCACGGCAGGTTACTTCAGGTGTGCGTACAGGTCTCTTGCATTGAGATACAAGCAGGCAATAGAAGAGATTGAACGCATTACCGGGAAAACGTACACGAGCATTTATATTGTTGGAGGAGGGGCAAAAAATAACTTCCTCAACAGATTAACGGAAGAATCAACAGGAAAGAAAGTTATAGCACTCCCGATAGAAGCTACGGCATTGGGAAATCTCAAAATACAAATGGAGGCGGTTAATTAGTATGAGCTACAGAGATGCAAAGAAGAAATATGCAGCGTTAGGCATTGATACCAGCGCGGCAATCAAGACACTAAAGGCCGTACCAGTATCACTTCACTGCTGGCAGGGCGATGACGTTCGCGGATTCGACACTGACCCCAGTAAGCCGCTGACCGGAGGCATTCAGACCACCGGCAATTATCCCGGTCGCGCAAGGACTCCGGAAGAACTCATGGCGGATCTCGATAAGGTCATGAGCATAATTCCCGGAACGCCCAAAATGAACCTTCATGCGAGCTACGCAATCTTTGAGGGCAAAAAGTGGGCAGACAGGGACAAGCTAGAGCCTAAGCACTTTAAGCGTTGGGTTGAGTTCTGCAAGGAAAGAAAGCTAGGCTGTGATTTCAATCCTACATTCTTTTCACACCCCAAATGCGACCCTTTAACGCTTGCATCACCGAACGAGGACACACGCAAATTCTGGATTGAGCACGGCAAGGCATCCATCAGAATCAGCACGTATCTTGCTGAAGAATTAGGACAGCCCTGCGTGATGAATATCTGGACAGGTGATGGCTTCAAGGACGTACCGGGAGACAGAATCGGCCCGCGCAGAAGATACCGTGAGAGCATTGACGCAATACTGTCTGAACCTTACGACTTCAGGAAGGTAAAGCCCTGCATTGAGAGCAAAGTTTTCGGCATAGGCGTTGAGGCTTATACCGTCGGAAGCGCGGAATTTGCTTTGAGCTATGCGGCCTTCAACCGCGATAAGTGCATTCCCCTAATGGATAACGGACACTATCACCCGACAGAAGTTGTCAGCGACAAGATACCGGCATTGCTGGCATTCTTCGATGAGATCGCATTGCACATTACGAGGCCGATTCGCTGGGATTCAGATCACGTTGTGCTGTTCGATGACGAGACGAGAGAAATTGCGCGTGAAATAGTCAGATGCGGAGGGCTTGAAGGCAGGGTAAATATTGCACTCGATTACTTCGACGCATCAATCAACCGTATATCCGCATGGGCTACGGGCTACAGGAACTTGCAGAAAGCATTGCTGTACGCACTTCTTCAGCCCAGCGAAAAGCTCAAAGAGTTGCAGGACAACGGGGAATTTTCGCGCCTAATGGTTGAGCAGGAGAACTTGAAGACCATGCCGTTCGGTGATGTATGGGATGAGTACTGCAAATCATGCGGGAAGCCTCTTGACGGTGAATGGTTCGATGATGTCATGCAGTATGAAGCTGACGTGCTCAGGAAGAGGGACTAATACATGAAAGACATACTGACTGCTCCGTTCATGGCGGAGATGATTCGGACGTGCACCAACATGTACGATCACGGATGGGACGAGCGCAACGGCGGGAATATATCATTGTTGCTGAATGAGGCGGAAATTTCGGAGTATGGAGACGTAAAGAGGGCATTGCGGACAATTCCGACGGGCTTCGAGACTCCGGAGCTTGACGGCAAATATTTTCTCGTTACGGGCACGGGAAAATACTTCAAGAACGTGCAATATGCGCCGGACGTTAATCTTGGCCTCGTGAAAATCATTGACGGCGGAAAGAACGCGCAATTACTGTGGGGCTTCGCTGACGGCGGAAAGTTCACCAGCGAATTTCCTGCGCACATGATGAGTCATGCCTCACGCCTTAAGGTCAACCCCTCAAACAAGGTCATAATGCACTGCCACCCGACAAATCTTTTAGCGATGACATATATACACACATTAGACGAGAAAGCATTTACCCGGACTCTGTGGCAGATGTGCACTGAATGTATCGTAGTGTTTCCGGACGGCGTAAACGTTCTTCCGTGGATGCTCTGCGGAACGAATGAGATCGGCATAGCTACTGCGGAGAAGATGAGGACTGCAAGGCTTGTTGTGTGGGCACAGCACGGACTTTACGGGGCTGGCGCGGATCTCGATGAGGCGTTCGGACTCATTGAGACGGCAGAGAAGGCAGCAGAAATCTACATGAAGATTGCTCACCTTCCGTTAGTCAACACAATCACTGATGAGGAAATGCACCAGCTTGAAGCACATTTCGGAGTTAAAGCCAGAGAAGGCTATTTATCATAAGGAGGAATTTTTGTTATGGCAAGTCGTATCGTATTAAACAACATTTCTTATCACGGCAAGGGAGCAATAGAGAATATCCCTGCAGACCTTAAAGCACGCGGCAAAAAGAAAGTGTTTGTGTGCACTGATGCAAGCCTGCTGAAGTTCGGAGTAACACAGAAAGTAACAGATCTTCTCGACAAAGCCGGAATAGCCTATGAGATCTACAGCGACATAAAGCCCAATCCTACAATCAAGAATGTACAGGACGGAGTTGCGGCATTCAAGAAGGCAGAAGCTGATTCAATCGTTGCGATCGGCGGAGGCTCTGCAATGGACACGGCAAAGGCTGTCGGAATAATCATCAACAACCCGGAATTTGCAGATGTCCGCTCGCTTGAAGGAGTTGCACCGACGAAGAAACATGCAGTGTTCACTATTGCAGTGCCTACAACGGCAGGAACAGCGGCAGAAGTTACGATAAATTACGTCATAACCGACGTGGAGAAGAAGCGCAAATTTGTCTGTGTCGACACTAACGACATTCCTGAAATCGCAGTAGTTGACCCGGACATGATGTCATCAATGCCCAAGAGCCTTACAGCCGCTACGGGAATGGACGCGCTTACCCACGCAATAGAGGGCTATATCACTAAGGGACATTGCGCAATATCTGACATGTTCCACCTTGAAGCAATAAAGATCATCAGCCACAGTTTGCGCGGTGCGGTTGCCGGGACTCCCGAAGGCCGTGAAGGTATGGCACTCGGTCAGTACATTGCAGGCATGGGCTTCTCGAATGTCGGACTGGGGATCGTACACAGCATGGCTCACGGGTTGAGCGCGCTCTATGACACTCCCCACGGTGTAGCGTGCGCGATCATCCTTCCGTATGGCCTGGAGTACAACGCTCCTGCGGCAGGCAAACGTTACAGGGCTGTAGGTGCGGCAATGGGCGTTGAGGGTATCGGCGCAATGACTGATGATGAGGCTTGCAGGGCGACAATTGACGCGGTGAAGAAACTTTCTGCTGATGTCGGGATTCCGGCAGACCTCAAAGGCATACTGAAGGATGAAGATGTGCAGTTCCTCAGTGAAAGCGCGTTTGCTGATGCCTGCTGCCCGGGCAATCCCAGGGATACGAACGTGGAAGAGATCAAAGCACTATACAGAAGTATGATGTAATCTGAAATTCCCTGCCTCGCTGTGTTGTTCGGGGCAGGGTCATCAATGAAGAAAGGAGGCAGAAGAAATCTTGTCGGAATATATATTAGAGCTGAACGGAATAACGAAAATATTTCCCGGAGTAAAAGCACTAGACAACGTACACTTCAACCTGAAGGCCGGAGAGATTCACGCCCTTGCCGGTGAAAACGGAGCTGGAAAATCTACCTTCATCAAAGTCATCACAGGAGCACACCAGCCCGATGGAGGAGAAATCATACTTAACGGCGAAAAAGTCGTCATGTCTGATCCCATCATCGCACAGGAACGCGGGATTGCGGCAATATATCAGCACGCGGCATCATATCCTGACCTCAGCGTTGCAGAGAATATTTTTGCGGGGCATGAGTTCAGGCGCGGCCCGTTCATTGACTGGGGAAAAATGAACCGTGAAGCAAGAAAGCTGTTAGAGTCTGTCGGCGCGGATTTCAGCCCTACAGTGTCAGTCGGCTCATTGTCGGTTGCACAGCAGCAGTTGGTTGAAATCGCAAAAGCACTCTCCATGAACGCAAAGATTCTCATCATGGATGAACCTACAGCGGCATTATCCCAGCGTGAAGCCGAAGATCTCTACGCCATAGCCAGAAGACTCCGCGATAACGGCACGGGAATAATCCTCATCTCGCACCGTTTCGAGGACATTTACGGGCTTGCAGACAGGGTTACGGTCTTCCGCGATGCGCAGTATATAGGCACATGGAATCTCAATGAGGTTGAACAATCATTCCTGATTCATCACATGGTAGGAAGGGACATAACACAGCTTTATCCCAAGAAAGAAACTGAAATTGGCGAGGAGCTTTTACGGCTTGAAGGACTGAGCAGGACAGGATTCTTCCGCAACATAAACATTAACGTCAGGGCAGGAGAGATTGTCGGACTCACCGGGCTTGTAGGTGCAGGCAGGACGGAAGTTATGGAGTCAGTGTTCGGCGTAACGAAACCTGACAGCGGCAAAATCATATTCAGGGGCGAGAAGATCGGCGAGCATACTCCAACAAGCATGATGGCTAAAGGTCTGGGCTATCTCCCGGAGGACAGGCAGAAGGATGGCCTGTTATTGCAGTGGTCAATCAACTACAACATTTCCCTTCCCGTCATGGAGCGTGAGTGTCAGGACTGGATATTCATCAACAGGAAAAAGGAATATGAACTGTCTGACGGAATGCAGGCTGTTCTTGCCATCAAAGCACCAACTACCGACACTCTGACCGGTGCGTTATCGGGAGGTAATCAGCAGAAGGTTGTTGTTGCGAAACAGTTAGCGGCTAACCCTAAGCTGATTATATTAGACGAGCCCACTAAAGGCGTTGATGTCGGGAGCAAGGCGGCAATCTACGAGATCATGAGCGATCTTGCATCACAGGGACTCGGAATACTGATGATAAGTTCGGAGCTTCCTGAAGTAATCAACATGTCGGATCGCATATATGTAATGAGTGAGGGAAAAATCACGGAAGAATTCACCGACACAAAGAATCTTACTCAGGACATGATACTTAACGCGGCAATGCCACAGAGCAAGGCATCATAGGAGGCAGAACAATGGCAAAGCATAAATCTTTCTATTCTGTACTGATTGAGCACAGGGAGCTTCCGCTTCTGGCAGTGCTTGCATTATTGCTTGTTGCTGTCAATGTCAGGGTGCCGGGATATTTCGCTAACTCATGGCTTAATGTCCTGAAGAACGGCTCAATAAACATGGTCATGTGCTGCGGAATGTTATGCGTTCTTCTTGTAGGTTCTATTGACATATCAACTACGGCAGTGCTTGCGTTTGCGGGAGCTGTTGCAGGCAAGTTAATGGGGCTTGGCCTGATACAGAATACGTTTTTGATGTTCGCATTAGGGATTCTTATCGGTGCGGCGATCGGAGCAATCAACGGCGTACTGATGAGCTACGGAAGGGTTATAGCGTTAATCGTTACGTTAGGCACAAGCTATATAGTTCGTGCTTTGATTCCTATGCAGTGGCTTTTAGGCATGAACAAGGTCAACCCTACGCAATTAACACAAGCCTTCAAGGACAGCCTGATTAATCATGAATTCTTAGGTCTTCCGTTCCTTGTGTGGCTTGCAGTTCTTGTTGTCGTGCTCACAGCAGTATTCCTGAACTACACCAGAACCGGCAGAAACCTTTACGCAGTCGGCTCAAATGCTGAGGCGGCAGACATGAGGGGAGTTCACCTGAACCGCATCAGGGTGCTTGCCCACACGATATGCGGTGCAACTGCAGGGCTTGCCGGCATAATGTGGCTTGCGTTCTATGCGGCAATCGAGAAGGGATCTGCAACGGGCGATGAGATGTTCACGATTGCGGCATGTGTTCTAGGAGGCGTGTCTGTAACGGGAGGCTACGGAAAGATTTCCGGCGTGGTGATCGGTGCGCTGATGGTGGCGTTCATAGACTCGGCAATACCGCAGATGCAGATCGGCAACTCAATGATTACGGAGTTCATAAAGGGAATATTGTTGCTGTTTGCGATACTGCTGAACGTGATACTTCAGAGGATTTCGGCCAAGCAGGATTTAGCGGGGAGGAATATATAACATGAGAAAGATAAAAGAATTCTTCACGAGCTGGGAGTTTTTCCTCATAATCCTTCTTGCGGCAGTGTGCGTAGTCTTCAATTATGTAGATGCTTCAAGGGTTGCGGCCGGGATTCAGCGTCGTCCTGTATTTTTCTTCGCAAACGTAGTCCGCAGTATGAGGCCGTATTTCCTGTACAGCTTCATGACACTGGGAATGATGCTGATACTTGCGATGGGAGACATTGATATTTCCGTCGGTGCAATAGGAACATTGAGCGTCGTAACACTGGGCGTAACATACAATAACCTTGCTATGCTTGGAGGCATGAACGGCCCGTTAGCCCTCACTCTGTCATTGATGGCATGTCTGGCTGTAGGGTGCATTTGCGGGGCGTTGAACGGCTTTCTGTGCACGCGCTTCAAGGAATTATTCTCGATGATTATCACCCTCGCAACACAGTTATTCTTCCGGGGCTTCAGCTACCTAATCATAGGCGGAGAGACTCTGACCTTCAGGGATCCTACATTCCGTTCATTGTCGTCATTGAACAAGCTGTTAGACATTGGCGGGCTGAAAGTTCCTGTATCATTGCCGGTATTTCTGGTGTTCGCAGTAATATTCTTCGTGTGGCTTCACATGACCGGCAACGGCAGAAAGATTTTCGCGATAGGCACAAACAGGTCTGCAACGTACTATTCAGGCATTCAGACGGACAAAATCAAGTTCTGGTGCTTTGTGATTGCGGGGCTGATGAGCGCGGTAACGGGAATATTCTTTGTCGGCAACTCGTCATCAAGCGTTAAGGCGGACATCATGGACGGGTATCACATGTACGCTATTGCGGCGGCAGTGCTCGGCGGGTTCTCGACTGACGGCGGCAAGGGAAGCGTTATCGGTGCGGCAATATCTCTAGTGATATTCGGCGTGGTGAAGTTCGGACTAGGTACGCTGTTCGGTTTTGCGGACAGTGCGGTGAATCTGTCG
>CAJOES010000084.1 GCA_905233455.1 uncultured Synergistales bacterium
GACTGAGAGAAGAAGTTATGTGCGGTAGGGGAGCTGACCGGATATTCCGCAAAGTGTAAGGTGAAAGCCTCCTGATTGTCCGGGAGGCTGAATTTATATTTATGAATTCTTAGTTCACAAACAGCATTCTGTACGTCAGAACACCGTTCTTCGGTGTATTGAAGAAATAAACGCCATGATAAATGAGCAATAATACTATTACGAAAAATCTTATAAGGCGTGCGCTGCTTTTGTCAAAATAACTCTCAACTGTTTTCAGTACTTCAGGAATGAGAATTATATACGGTGCATAAAAATATGTCGTAATCCTGCCGAATATATGCGACCACATAGCCATCGTCTGAAGAACCGTGCAGACAAGAGCACTGTTATAGAAAGTAACCATTTCAGGGACTCTTTCTATGGTCTTTTTTGAGAACATAAGGCATCCGGCCAGAATAATAATCCGCACTAATGTGTTCAATATTGTAGAACCGTCCATATATGTATCGTATATTGAACCTATATAGCCTCCATAGTTCGTAAAACTTATAAGAACTGTTATCAGAGTATTGAAGCCGATATTAATCACGGCGCATAACAATGCGTAAAGACATAAATTTTTCAGGTTAATCTCACGCTTGTATACAAAACACATGCCTGCCATAATTAATGCCGACTTATGAAATAATGCGGCAAAAATAACGTACAGCAGAAAAGTTTTCAGCCTCCCGCGCATAAGGAAGTAGCATGAATATGTAGTGATAGTTACAGCCAGTATTTGCCGGAACTGATTAAATGACTGGTAATAGTAGCAGAAAGATATAAATAAATACAGGCTCATGAACCAGTCGCAGCTCATTTTGTATATTGCCTTCATTAAATACCACATGGTCATAAAAGCCATTAGCGTAAACAATAAAAAATAATTGTTCGGATCAATCAAGCCAAGCATTTTATTTATAAGTACATATCCCGGGCTAAGCCAAGCATTCCATATATCTATATACCCCTTATTAATATTAATATATGTTTGAGCATATGGTCTGTAATCAATGCCGACATGATCTCTCATAGCTGAAACAAAAAACAAAACCATGAATGAAGCAAAAAAACATACATGCCTTCCTGTAATTCTGAAATTCATGTCAAGCCAAACAGATTTGTTGCTTGATTGTATCAATTCCCTCTTGCGGTCAGATACCATCTGATCAGCGCAAAATAAGAGTGTTACAGCCCAAAAATCAATAAACAGATAAAATATAAATGTCTTCATTTAATACTACTCCTGTATACGCATAACAAAAATTTTTATCATAAATACAAAAAGAGAGCACCCCGTAATTTGAGGCACTCCCTGAAATCTTCAGCTTTACTCGTGAGTCCTACTCCCCAGCAATAGCCTTCTGTGGAACATGTCTTCAGCAAGCTCGTCGGCCTGTTCCGTTACCATGAACGCATCCTCAAATGCCGTGTTCCCGGCTTCCTCGTCGGACTGATCCCTGAATGCCTGCTTCAGGAATATCGGCGTTATGACCGTGCACACGATTATCATTATGACTATAGGGCCGAGATAATCCTCGCTGATCAGATTCATCGCCATTCCCTTGCCTGCAACTATAAGCGCAACTTCTCCCCTGCATACCATTCCGAGTCCTATCTGGTAGCTCTGGTGTTTGTTGAACCCGCAGACCATTGCACCGAGACCGCAGCCGCAGAGCTTCGATACTATGCCGATGAATATCAGCGCGCAAGTGAACGTTACCAGCTCATACGAGAAGTCCGGCAGTACAACTTCAAGGCCGATATTCGCGAAAAATATAGGTGTCAGAAGCAAATATGCGATCGTGTCGAACTTGCTCGCGATATACTGCCCTTTAGGGGAAATCGCTATAATCATTCCCGCCGCAAATGCCCCGATTATGTCTGCCACGCCGAAGACGACTTCAGCCGCCCATGCCATGAACAGGCAGAACGCAAAACCCATCACCGGATAACGGCGCAAATTCCTTTCAGCCTGCACCCTGTCAGACCACTTCATATAGTAGTAGTATGACAGCCCCGCAATCCCTATGAACGCAAAGAAGCCGATAATCTTCACGAACACTAACAGCAGGTTCACATCACCGCCAGCCACGCCCGTTACTATGGTAAGGCAGATCAAGCCTAAAATGTCGTCGATCAGTGCCGCCGCTAATATCGTGTTGCCGACTCTCGTTGACATCTTGCCGAGTTCCTTCAACGCCTCAACGGTGATTGAAACCGACGTTGCCGTCAGAACCGCGCCGACAAACACGGCAGAAGCAAATGATATGTTCCTGTCGAATACGTACATCATCCCTGCTCCCATTCCGAGCGGGAAGAGGACTCCCAACAATGCAACGATAAAGCCGACTTTCCCCGATGCCTTGAGATCCTCCAGGTTCGTCTCCATTCCGGCAGTGAACATGATCACAATTACGCCAAGTTCCGCCATTCTGCTCAACAGCGTAGACGGCTGAAGGCAGAACTGAACCCCGAAGAACTTTGACGTTAATGCGCCCAAAACTGCCGGGCCGAAGAATAATCCCGCCATCAATGCTCCTACAACCTGCGGAAGCTGTGCACGGCGGGATAATATGCTGAATAATTTTGTTGACATGAGAATTACGCACAAACTGAGAAGATAATTATAGCCTTCCATGATAACAGCACCTCCTAAAGTTCATATTCATCATCGGCAGCTTCTCCGAGCAATGCACTGACCTGATGCCGCCAGGGCAATGACGGATGAGCACCGATTATCGTACAGGCCAATGCACCGCAGGCAGACGCGAATCTTGCCGCCGCCTTTATGGGCATTCCCTCGCTCAGGGCAACGCACAGTCCGGCGCAGAAAGCATCACGTGCTCCCGTATGGTCTACAGTCCTTATGTTGAACGCATCGAACGAGAAGTTTTCCCCTCCGGAAGTGAAGACCATTCCGCCCTTTGCACTGCGTGTTACGATGAGTGTACGGACTCCGCGCGCAAGTATAGCCTCTGCCTGAAGCAGAACATCACCTTTAAAGTGTACATGCCCGGCATAGAAGCTCAATGCACGTTCATTCAGTATCATGTAATCGATATTGCGCCATGCCTCAGAAGGAAGGGAGAACGGCGGTTCTGCGGACAAGAATGTTCTGCATCCTGTCTGCCTCGCGAGCCTTAGTCCTGCTGCTACTGTCTGGGGCGGGCTTTCCATCTGGAAGAGTGCCGCATCTGATGCCGTGAATATCTGCTTTGCGTCTAGTATTGCCTGTTCGTTGAGCAGTGCGTTTGCTCCCTGTGATATTACTATGGAGCTTTCCCCGTCATCCGTTACTGTGATTACTGCCGTGCCGGTGGCTGATTCCTTCCGCGTCTGAAGGTGTCTGCAGTCTACACCGTTCTCCGTAAGGACTGCACGAAGCCTCCTGCCGAAGTCATCATCTCCTACACAGCCTATGATATATGATTTCGCGTTGAGCCGTGATACTGCTAGTGCCTGGTTTGAACCTTTGCCTCCTCCAGACATTCCGAACGGCCCTCCTACTACTGTTTCGCTTTTCTTTGGACAATGCGGTGCACGTATAACTAAATCAATGTTCAGTGAACCTACTACTGCTATTGTGGACAAACTTATAATGCCCCCTCAGGTTTTACAGGTTATAATTTTGCTATGATAGCACAAAGATTTTCAGAGGGAGGAAATTTTTCACATGAAGATTTGTTTTTATGCCCTGCGTGAATATGATGAGCTTGAATTCTGCTGCAAGATGAAAGAAAAATACAATGTCGACTTCATTTACACCACCGACTATCCTAACGAAAAAAACATTTCCCTTGCTTCCGGCTGTGATGGCATGAGCTGCACACCCTGCGACATGTCCGCAAAAACTCTTCAGGCATTTCATGATGTCGGCGTGAAATATATTCTTACGCGCTCAATAGGCTACGATCATATTGACCTCGCTAAGGCACGTGAACTCGGCATGAAGGTTGATACGGTATCATACACACCTACGGGAGTTGCAGATTACGCAATACTGTTGATGCTGGCATCTGTACGGAGGTTTGCGCATACCCTGAAACGTGCGGAACTTCAGGACTATTCGCTCAAGAACAAGCTCGGAAGGGACTTCACGGCCTGCACTGTCGGAGTCATGGGCACGGGACGAATCGGAACTACGGTGCTTCAGCATCTCTCCGGCTTCGGGTGCAGGCTGCTGGCATATGACGTGTACCAAAACGATACGGCCAAGAAATTTGCGCAGTATGCTGACCTGGATACGATACTGCATGAATCCGACATAATCACACTGCACATGAATGCGAACGATGAGAACTATCACATCATAAATTCCGGCACAATCGCTAAGATGAAGCAGGGAGCATACATCATCAATACTGCGCGGGGAAAGCTCATAGACTCTGAGGCACTTATCGCGGGAATTGAGAGCGGCAAATTAGGCGGCGCGGCACTGGACGTTGTGGAGTTCGAGAACGGGCTGTACTACTATAACCTGATGGGTGAAGTTATGGTGAACCAGAAACTTGCGATACTGCGCTCATTCCCGAACGTCATACTGAGTCCGCATACGGCGTTCTACACGGCTGAAGATGTAGGCGACATGATTGAAGGGAACTTCCGGAGCTGTTACGAGTTCGGAACGGGGAAGAAACTTTACGGTGTCGAGGGACAAAAATAGCGGGACTGCTCACAGCCCCGCCGTAATCTTTCTGTGCTATTTCTTTTTGCTGACCTGAATGAAGTATGTTGATCCTTCGCGTTCAATCATCAGCACAACGTCATCATCATTGCCGATTGCCTTCGTGAGGTCTTCAGGAGTCTTCACTTCCTGCCCGTTAAGCTCAACGATAAGGTCTCCCTCTCTCACGCCTTCATCATAGTATGCAGGTGAGTCTTTATCCACGTCGACAACTACAAGCCCTTCACTGCTTGAATCAATCTTGTACTGCCTCCGCAATGTATCATTCACCTGTGCAACACCATTGATGCCGAAATCCTTTAATGCCGCATTGTTGTCCGCCTTAGAGTCCGGTTTGCTGTCAGTCCTGGTGTCAGTTCTGCCGTCTGCTGATGCCGGACGTTCACCGAGCCTTACGCTGAAGTTGAGCTTCTTACCCTTGCGCACTACAGCAAGTTTTGCCGTAGAGTTAGGTGCAAGTGTCCTGACCTTCTGCACGAATTCAGCTGAATTCTTTATCTTTGTGCCGTTAAGCTCAACAACGACATCACCGCGCTTTATCCCTGCCTTGTCTGCCGGGTCTCCCTTGAATACGTCATTGATCATTGCTCCTTCAGTGCCGTCCACGCCGTAAGCCTTCGCAATCTGCGGTGTAATGTCCCGGACACTTACGCCGAGCCAGCCGCGTTTAACCCTGCCGTAAGAGATAAGATCGCTGATGATCTCTTTTGCCTTGTTGACGGGGATCGCAAAGCCCATGCCCTGCGCATATGGAATTATCGCCGTATTGATGCCGATTACTTTTCCTTCCATGTTGAGCAGAGGCCCGCCGGAGTTGCCGGGATTGATGGCCGCATCTGTCTGCAGGAAGTCATCAAAATTCACGTCCTGTGCATGTACGCTTCTGTTCTTCGCCGAGATCACGCCCGCCGTAACTGTCTGCTCAAAGCCGTAAGGGTTGCCGATAGCTATAACATACTCGCCGACTTCTACGCTGTCAGAGTCTCCAAGCTCAAGAACAGGCAGGTTTGCATCGGGATCAATCTTGATGACTGCGAGGTCATATGTAGGATCATTGCCCATAACTTTTGCTGAATATGTCTTCTTGCTCCCGTCCTCAAGCTGTACGGACACCGTGATTTTGTCCACGCCGTCAACAACATGATTATTCGTGAGTATCTGGCCGTCTTTCGTTACGATGAAGCCGGAGCCTCTGCCCTTCATGGGAACATTGCGCGTGAAGTCCTTGAAGGCATCACCGAAAAATCTCTTGAAGAACGGGTCATCATCGAACGGGAAAGGCGATATTGTGCGCTTGGCCGTCTTCTCTACGTCAATATTCACAACTGCTATAGATGCCTTCTTCACTATAGGCACTATAGGATTTGATGTGTTGGGCAGTGCGGCAAACGAACTTCCTGCACTCACAAGGATTATTGCAAGCGTAAGGGATAACGCTAAAAGTTTCTTGCTGGTCAAATTAATTTACCTCCATAAAAATTTTTTTCGGGCATGTATTTTAACGGTGAGAGCAAATTACTTCATGCTTTCTTTTACCGACATTAATTTTGAGCTTTTAACTTACGTAAACCATACGCAAGCCATAAGCATTCTAACGGAATTGAAGCCAGTATTGCCATATATCCCCAGTAAGATGTGAAAATTTCACTTAATGAGAACCCTTCGCGCACCGGTATAATTGCCAGCCTCATCAATGAATACAGTATCAGCGCAAGAGGAGCAATGACGGGCTGAAAGTGTTTCTTCTGCTTGGGCAAGACTTTACGCTCAACCCACATCAGGAACAGCACAATGCACCCTGCAATAACTGAATAATATATCTGTACGGGATGCCTGAAGAGTCCTTCCGCATCACGGGGAAAATGCACGTGCAGGAAAAAATCTGTGGGCAGTCCCACGCAGCAGCCGTTGAGGAAACAGCCCCAGCGTCCTATGGTGATCGCGAGCATTGCGGGAATTGCGGCCACCTCACACAGCTTCAGGAATGATACTTTGCGGCTGAATGCACACATGATCATTGCCGATATGAACGCGCCGAGTATCGCGCCGTATTCCTCCATGCCTCCCCTGTTGAGATCAAGCAGCAGTGAAGGGTTAGCGGCATAATCGCTGAAGTGCCGTACATATTCGGGCATTCTTGCGCCCAGAAGCATGAAGAAGAACGATACTGCCATAACCCTGCGGGATTCGTCCTCGTCGAGATCGTACAGTGCCAGCCTGTGAATTGCCCAGACTATTGCGAGTGCCAGCGCAATGAACCACATAACGCTGTAGGTATCTATCCTGAAACTTCCTATCTGAAATAATGTAGGATACATGTCTAAACCGTCCCTGTGTCGTATTCGTAACTCTCTTCGTATATGTACTGCGGTGCAATGTCTATCTGCCCATTGTCCCATGTTACTGTGCCGTGAGAGATTACAGGATTGCGGAAAATTTTTTCATCGGCAAGAGGAATAAATGCTTCTCCCTTGAGCAGGGTTGTATCAAATAAACGCCTTTCCCCTGTAGAAAAAGTTACCAGCACCATACCCCAGTCTAAGGGTTTTGCTTCAGTTATAGTTATGCCTTCAGCTAGCTCACCTGCATAACAAATTCCGTCTTTGATATACATTTTCATCACCTCAACTATTTATTTAATTAATAGGGGCAATTTTGCCGAAATGCTTTCCCTGTACAGCAAGATTCCACGCTTTATACGCTTCTTCCTCATGCAGTTTAAGCCATCTGACAACAAGCTTCAACTGTCTTGACGGCAAAGAGCCTATTAATAATTCACCGTCAATAGCTACTACTGCTTCATATTCTCCGTAACTTACATGAATATGCGGCTTGTTGTGCTTGCCGGTATCGTAAAACATCATATAAATGATTATTCCTGCAAAACGGCAAAGTTCAGATATGATTACTCCTTCCCGAAGAATGCCGAATCACCCTGAGCATACATCTCGCGCAGTTTAGGCTTCTCGATCTTGCCCGTAGGATTTCTCGGAACGTCAGCAAAGATTATCCTCTTCGGCCTCTTGTATCTCGGCAGGTCAAGGCAGAACCGGTTGATTTCTTCTTCTGTGCAGTTCATGCCCTTCTTCACCTGAATTATTGCCGCAGGAATCTCGCCGAGCCTCTTATCCGGCAGGCCGATAACAGCAACGTCATGAATTTTCGGGTGTGCCGCGAGGAAATTCTCGATCTGAACGGGATAAATATTTTCCCCGCCCATGATCACGACATCCTTTTTGCGGTCAACAAGATACACGAACCCGTCTTCATCCATCATCGCCATATCTCCCGTGAACAGCCAGCCGTCCTTTATGGTCTCATGAGTTGCGCCGGGGTTATGGTAGTAGCAGAGCATAACGCCGGGCCCTTTCACGCAAAGTTCTCCTGTATCCCCCTGCTTTACGGGCTGTCCCTTGTCGTCTACAATCTTCAGTTCCCAGCCGTAACCCGGAACACCTATAGCTCCTACTTTGTGTATGTTCTCTATACCCAAGTGCACACAGCCCGGCCCGGTTGATTCGGAGAGGCCGTAATTAGTGTCGTATTTGTGGTGCGGGAAGTAGTCCAGCCAGTGCTTGATCAGCGCAGGAGGTACAGGCTGTGCCCCTATGTGCATAAGCCTCCATTGCGATAAATTGCGTCCTTCAAGTTTCAGGTCTCCGCGGTCTAATGCCGTCAGTATATCCTGACACCACGGGACGAGAAGCCATACTATAGTGCACTGCTCCCACGATACGACATCAAGAATGGCTTTCGGTGATGTGCCTTTGAGGATTACAGCCCTGCTTCCGGTGTAGAGAGAACCGAACCAGTGCATTTTTGCGCCTGTGTGATACAGCGGGGGAATGCAGAGGAATACGTCCTCATGAGTCGTCAGGTGGTGTTTTGCCTCCATTCGTGCGGACTGCAATAATGCCGTATGATTGTGCAGTATGGCTTTCGGGAATCCTGTTGTGCCGGAGGAGAAATATATTGCGGCCTCGTCAGTGTCCTCAATGAGAATCTTAGGTGCGTTGGAGTGGCAGTTGTTGACGGCATCAGAATAGCTCTCGGCAAATGAAGGGCAGTTGTCCCCGACAAAGAACAACAAGCACTTTTCGCCCAATGCAAGCACTGTATTTTCCACGCGGCCAATGAACTCCGGGCCGAAAAATAATATATCTACGTCAGCAAGTTTCACGCAGTATTCTATTTCCTCTGAAGAATAACGGAAGTTCAGCGGGACGGCTATTGCTCCCGTCTTGAGTATACCGAAATATATCGGCAGCCATTCAAGGCAGTTCATGAGGAGGATCCCAACTTTCTGGCCTTTCCTGACCCCGCGCGACAGAAGCATATTTGCGACACGGTTAGCTTTTTCGTCGAAAACTTCCCATGTGATTTCGCGCCTGTAGGGTTTTGATGATGTCGGCTGAATCAATGAGTACTCTTTCCATGTTATGCGTATGGGTTCGTGGACTTCCGGATTAATCTCAACTAACGCAACTTCTTGGCCGTACAGCTTTGCATTGCGTTCAAGCAGATCTGTAATGGGCATAATGAAACACATTCCTTCTTTCTCAGTTAATGCGAAATAAATACCTCAAAGCAAA
>CAJOES010000085.1 GCA_905233455.1 uncultured Synergistales bacterium
CTGATATAATTACAACTTAATTATATTTCCCGGAGATGATTTTTTCTATGAATAACCCCTTCCTTAATGATCCTGTTGCTGAAATTTTAGGTTCATGGTCAACAGGCATCAATATTTATTCCGTACTTTTCCGAATACTTTCAGCCGTAATCTTGGCCGCATTGGTAGGATATGAACGCTCAAGCAAAAGACATTCCGCAGGTATGCGCACATTCATACTTGTATCTATGGGCTGTGCAGTGTCCGCAATGATTGATGACTGCATAATATCAGCTACAGGCCAGGGATTTGCGATAATCTCTGCGGCTTCCGTAGTGTCGGCGGCAATGATCAGCGGCAATTCTATTATCTTCAGCTCCCGCAGTCAGATCAAAGGCCTCACCACATCAGCAGGATTATGGGCCTGCGGCATTATTGGACTTGCTACGGGTGCAGGACTCTACACCATTGCGCTAATATCCTTCATTTCCCTGCTGCTCTCAATATCACAGCTTCCCAGGATTGAGGATCTGCTCAAAGACCGTTCAAATCATTTCGAGATTCATCTTGAACTCAAGAACAGTTCAAATCTTCAGGACTTCGTTACGACTATACGCAAGCTCGGCCTGAAAATTGACGATATAGAATCTAATCCTGCTTACGTAAATTCAGGCTTAAGCGTCTATTCTGTATCTATTACCGTAAGCGAAAGGGATTACGCAAAATACAAGCATCACAGCGACATCATAGAGGCTTTAAGGTCGCTTGATTATATTCATTATTTAGAGGAAATGAATTAAAATAGACTATTCGCAAATTCAACTAAAGGAGTATCTTTTCATATGCAGATAAGTATCACCAGAAATCCCAACCCGGGAACTATGCCGCCAGAGGACAAATTAGGTTTCGGTTCTGTCTTTTCGGATCACATGTTCATCATGGACTACACTGACGCGGACAAGTGGCACAACGCAAGAATAGTACCCTACGGACCGCTGTCCCTCATGCCCTCAGGAGACGGCATACAGTACGCAAATACTGTCTTTGAGGGAATGAAGGCTTACCGCTGGGCAGACGGAAGCATTCACCTCTTCCGCCCTATGGAGAACGCAAAGCGCATCAACATATCCGCCGAACGCATCGGACTTCCGCAAATACCGAATGATATTTTCCTTGAGGCAGTAAGGGAACTCGTAAAGATCGATTCTTCATGGGTGCCTTCAAGCGAGGGGACTTCACTCTATATCCGCCCGTTCATCTTCGCAACTGATGAAGAACTCGCGCTTCACGGAATCCATAAGGCTATATTCGTCGTTATCCTTTCACCCAGTGCAAGCTACTTCGCTGAAGGAATAAAGCCAGTAAAGATTATGCTTGAAACTGAGGACGTAAGGGCAGTACGCGGCGGAACAGGCTACACGAAATGCGGAGGAAATTACGCGGCAAGCAACAGGGCAGGAGACCGCGCAATGGAAAAAGGATATTCGCAGGTATTGTGGCTTGACGGCGTTCACAGGAAATACATTGAGGAAGTTGGAGCTATGAATGTCATGTTCAAGATTAAGGGAACTGTAGTTACTCCGTCATTAGAGAACGGCTCAATTCTTGGAGGCATTACACGCAAATCATGCCTTGAAGTCCTAAGACACTGGGGAATCCCGGCAGAAGAAAGGCTGCTTAGCGTCGATGAGCTTATCGGTGCGGCAGAGAACGGTGAGCTTGAAGAGGCTTTCGGGACAGGCACGGCGGCAGTGATTTCACCGATCGGCGAGCTGTTCTACAACGACAAAAAATACACGGTCAATGACTTCAAGATAGGCCCTGTAGCACAGAAATTATACGATGAGCTTACAGGCATTCAGTGGGGCAAAAGACCAGATCCCTTCGGATGGACTGAATGCGTGTAATACTCCCGACTTTCGCAAAAATTAACTTAACGCTTAGAGTCATGAACAAGAGACCGGACGGCTATCACAATCTGGTCTCTACATTCATGAAAATTCCTTCCGGCGATGTCCTCTATATCTCCGAATCAACAGCAGGAATAGATATAGTGAATGCTAATATTCCCATCTCCGGCGAAAATATCGTGGCTAAGGCTCTGAGGGTTGCGCGTGAAAACGGCTTCAAAGTTCCTCCGCTCAACATAAAGGTGCAGAAGAGTATTCCCCCCGGTTCAGGACTCGGCGCAGGATCAGGAAATGCGGCGGCTGTGCTTCAGTGGCTAGGTGCAGAGAGAGTCGCGGCTAAAGTAGGTGCTGATGTCCCGTTCCTGTGTTCGGGACTGGAGATGGCTCTTGTTGCTGGTACAGGGGATCACGTTGAACCAGTGAAGGAGCAGAAAGTTCACGGAGTCATTGCGATTCCCGACTGGCAGACAGAGACTAAGAGCGCGTATGAGGAGCTTGACGAAATGGGCTATGAGGTTGATACCATGCTGGCACGCAAGGAACTCAAGGACGTATATCACGCCAATGCGGGCAAGAAGGTAGGACTATTGCCTAATGATTTCCTGAAGGTATTGCTCAAGAAACACCCGAAATACAATGAGCTTTTCGAGATGTTCAGGCAGTCTCCTTATGCTGATGCGTGGGGCGTGTCCGGCTCGGGCAGTTCGGCGTTCTGCGTATTGAACCGTACAGCGGTCTTCAAGTGGCCTGACTATGTAAAGCATGTGTTGTACTTTTAGTATTGTCCCCCTAAGGCTTACGGCTTCAGGGGGAATTTTTTTGCTGCATCTATCTTAAACGGGAAATCATTAAGAAGCTGTTCATAGTCTATTGTTCCGGGCTTCCATTCATCTTTTTTCTTCATGAGTTCATCAAAATTGAAATCCTCATAAAGCTTTATGCTCTTCATGTTATGTTTGCCTATTGATTCATAAAAATCGAGAAACTTAAAGTTCCAGTCCTCATTAACTTGCAGTGCAAGATGGTCTATAAATTCAACCCATACGCAAGGAATATTATATGCCTCTGCAACTATCAGGCCGTGAAGTGATTCTGAAATGATAAAGGAGCTTCCGGTTATCTCGTCAATAATATCCGTCCACTTGCCATAACTGGTCATATTGATTATTTGGCAGTTATATTTGTTCACCAGTTCATCAACTACCGGGTATGCCCCCCTGAAGGTGCGTATATTAGGAATTATTGATACCCCTCCATACTTCTTTGCGCTGGACTTATAGAATAACGGTAGAAGCAGCACAGGGTCTCCGTAATGTTCCGGACAATCTATATTCTGCTGAAGAAGTGCATTGCGGGTTAGCGGGCCTCTCACGCTGATTATCTTTTTGGGTATGCCATGAGCTTTCCTTTGTGCACTCATAAAGCCCGTGCCGTAAACTATTGCATTTCTGAGTTCATAGTGTCCCAAGATACTGCCTATCATGATGTAACGCTGCATTAGCTTAAATAATATCTTGTCTTTGGGTAAGAAAATGACTTTTGCGCCAGTAATATATTCAAAAAAGAATTTATTTATGTCATCACCCCAATTACGTACACTTATGGAAGAGCCCCAGCCATCCACCCAGCATCTAGCAAAGATTATGTCTCCTGTTATTGAGTTTCTAGCCTTGCACCAGCCTATATAGAAATACCATTGAAAATTTTTAACCCAGTCATCAAGAAAGCGAAGATGCCTGAAAAGTCTTTTGATGTTTTTCTTGAGCGAACAAAATAAGTCTGTTATCATCGCATTTTTCTCCAGAGTTCAGCAAGCGCAAATCTTACCGTCCTAGTTCTGACCTCTCCGCGATTTCCCGGAAGATTCTTCATGAACGACACAGTCCCATCACTACCGGCAAGACCGAACCACACAGTCCCGACAGGCTTGGCCTCAGTCCCCCCGTCAGGCCCGGCAATCCCCGTAACTGCAACGGCATAATCAGCACCGTAAATTCTCCTTGCTCCCTGTGCCATCTCCTGCGCACACTCCGGACTCACAGCACCGTGAAGCCTCAATGTCTCCTCACGAACACCGAGAATGTTCACCTTAGCGTTGTTGCTGTACGTTACAGCAGATCCGCTGAACACGTCCGAACTTCCTGCAATGTCCGTCAGTGCCGCACCTATCATTCCGCCCGTGCAGGATTCAGCACACGCAATCTTCACGCCTTTAGCCCGTGCCTCATGGATCACTGCTTCAGCAAGAGAATGACAGCCTTTAGGCAGGACATCAGCAAAACGGGAGCGCGTAAGGTCTTCTGCCTCTGCTACAAGTTCAGGCTTTCCCCTGATAATCAGCTCTACCTGCGGGAATGCCGGGAGGATTGAGACGTGCAATGACGGGTTATTGATGACCTCCGGAATCTTTTCGACTATGCTCATCTCAGGCAGGCCAAGAATTATGACTGAAGCCCAGCAATGATTTGACGGCGAGAATATTTCCGGGAGTTCCTGACGCGTCATAGCCTCATACTCCATCGGTACGCCCGGCAATGCTATAACTGTTGTCCCCTCACGGGTGAACCTGATACCCAGTGCAGAGCCTGCCGGGTTATAGACCGCTGAAGCATTCTCGGGGATCATTGCCTGTGTATATCTGCTGCGTTCAATGCGCGCAAACCTTTCCGGGTCATCCTTCACACGCAATAATATTTTGTCGTACAGTGAATCTTCCCGAAGTCCACAGCCTAAATACTTTGCGATTGCGTATCTGGTCTTGTCATCATGAGTCGGCCCTAATCCTCCCGACAGTATCAGCAGTTCCGTATGACCTATCCAGTGCGACAACAAGTCCTGAATGTCTTTATCCGTGTCCGGCACAACTTCAATGCGTTTGACCTCCCAGCCGGAATTATGCAGGTGATAGGCCATAAAATTACAGTTCTTTTCGAGACGCACACCGCTCAACAGTTCATCACCTATTGCGGCAAGCACGGCACTGCTCATTTCATCACACCTTCAATCAGTGGATACAGCCAGCCGGCATGATACAGGTATGCGTTCAACGCCTGAAGTATTATGTTGGCGAATATTCCCCCTAAAACGTCATCTGCCATTATCCCCCAGCCGCCCGGTAATTTTTCCATCGCGCTTACAGGCCAGGGCTTGAGTATGTCTATCAGCCTGAACAGGAAGAATCCTGGAATGATGAATCCTTTCGGGAGCAGGTACAGCGTAAGCCACATTCCGGGAACTTCATCTATGTTGAGGAAGCTGGGATCTTTCGTGCCGAAAAACTTCTCGGATCTGTCCGTTGCCCATACTCCTATAACCGTAACGAGAGCTACAGCCCACATCGGGACATCAACAATCATGCTCACCACACATGCCGCCGCAGAACTTACAGTGCCGGGCATTCCTGACGGGATAAAGCCGAGTCCGAACACACTCGCGATCCATACATAATAAGGATATTTCTTCATTCTTTTATCACCTCTCCGAACAAATCATTTTCATTGCAGTCATATATCTTTGCGCGTATAACATCACCCAGTGCAGCAGATTTTCCGTTCATGCCAACACAGACGAGGCCGTCAACCTCCGGTGCATCACGGTAGCTTCTTCCCCAGATTTCTCCTGCTTCCGCGTCAATATCCTCAACAAGAACATCAATTTCACGCCCGATGAACAGCTCGCTTCTGTCCTGTGCTATCCCTGCCTGAAGCTCCATAAGCTGACTGCACCGGGACTCTGCAACCTCCTGCGGTATTCTGTCCGGAAATTCCGCCGCCTTTGTGCCTTCTTCCGGTGAATACACGAATGCGCCTAACCGGTCAAACTCAATCTCGCTCACGAAATCCATAACTTTACGGAAACTTTCTGCCGTCTCTCCGGGAAATCCCGTCATTATCGTCGTGCGCAGTGCAAACAGCGGGTCAATGCTCCGTATGTAGCTGAATATACCCTGCATGTGTCCTTCAGAGCTTGGCCGGTTCATGCGGGATAATATTACGGGGTCTGCGTGCTGTATGGGTATGTCCAGATAGTGCAGAAACTTATCGTGCGTCATAAGGAAGTCTATTAGTGCCTTGTCCGTCCTGCTGGGATGAAGATACAGAAGGCGCAGCCATGTCCCTTCAGGCAGTTCGGCATTCAGTGTGTGAATCAGCGTGCGCAAATCTGTCCCCAAATCCTGACCGTACACAGTGAGATCCTGCCCCACTAAGCACAATTCCTTTGCCCCGGCAGTGCAGAGCATCAATGCTTCATCTATGAGAGTCTTCAACGGGACACTGCGTAATCTTCCGCGAATTGACGGTATTGCGCAGTACGAACATAGAGTGTTGCACCCCTCGCTTATCTTCAGGTAGCGAGTCCAGTAATTATTGTTGATTGCGTGTGATATTGGAGGACAGTTTGTGTTTGGAGTCCCGCCGGTAAAGGAAATGACTTTATCCCACTCTTCAGACCTCACGAACAAATCAACGCTGGGCAATTCCTGCCGTAATTCCTTCTCGTAACGGTTGACCAGACAACCGGCAACAATGATTCTCTTTATGATGCCGTCGTTCTTGAGTTTTTCGAGGTCAAGAATAGCATCAATGTTTTCTTTCACCGCGTCCTGAATAAAGCCGCATGTGTTGATTACCGCAATCTCTGATCCTGAAGCATTGTCCGTAATTTCATGACCGAGTGCTTCAAGCTGTGCCGTAAGGTGCTCGCTGTCCGCAGTATTCTTAGCACAGCCCATAGAGACAAAAAATATTTTCATCTGTTATGCTTCATACTCGCTGAAACTTTCAGGATCAACAGCCTTGACCTCAAAGACTTTTTCGACACTCACGCAAAAATTATGGCTTATCATCAGCCCTGCAAGCCTTGCACCGTCAATCAGCATGATACGTTCATCATTCGCGGCAATTACGGCATTTTCCGAGAAATTCGCAGTTGTAGCGAAAATTCCCTTGCCGCCCTTGTCCGCAATAGCGTCCGCAAAGTCCCGTATCTCTGCCTTGCCGATAGTCCTGCCCGGCGATAACTTGTGCGCATGAACGTACACAGGAGGGAGTCCCGGCTTGTCCTCAAGTATTACGCCCTGTATGTATTCACTACCTGAAGATTCACTGGTGTATCTTGCGTTCTGGAATGCGTGATAACCCATCTTCGACAGCAGATCTATCACTAACATTTCAAACATATCTGACGGAATAGAAGCGGTCTTCATCAGAACTTCGTCTGCAAGGTCAGCGTTGTATCTGGCTAGAACGTCCTCGATTCCCTGCGACGGCATAACAGCATAATCATTCATATCGTCATTCATATCCTGCTCCGGTTCTGGCTCTGTATATGAGTCTGGCTCTGATCCCGGTTCTGATTCTTGTTCCGGTTCTGGTTCGGGGTCTTCAGGCTCGTATATGTCTTCCGGTTCTTCTTCATGCTCCTCATGTTCTGTCATCTCCGGTTCTGCGTATTCTTCCGGCTCAATCTCCGGCTCTGGCTCTGGTTCTGGCTCTTGCTCTGGCTCTGGCTCTGGCATAACTTCAGGTTCAGGTTCAGGAAGTTCTTCCGGCATTTCCGGTTCTTCCGTTTCTGGTTCGGGATCTGCTTCTGGTTCGGGTTCGGGGTCGGGAATCTCTTCTGCTTCCGGTTCAGCTTCCTGCTGTGGTTCTGGCTCTGGCTCTGGCTCTCCTGCTTCCGGTATCGGTTCAGGCTCAATATCGGGAACTGCTGGAGCTTCCGGCTCTTGCTCTGATTCAGGTTCGGGGATCATTTCCGGTTCTGGCTCTGGCTCAGGCTCAACGGGAGGAAGTATCATGATTTTTGGTGCATTGATGCCCGCAAGATATTCATCGTCTATAATGTCAGGATTTCCCGCCAATGCTTTGCGTCCCTTCTTCGTTATCATGTACGTACTGCCTGAAGGGTTAGACATTAAGCCGTTGCGCTTCAAGTACGATTTTGCATCATTGATACCGCTCTTCAACAGGTTCTTGTCCGCCGAAGACATGTCATTAACATCACTTCCGAAACGGTCAGCTATAAGCTCAAGAAGTTCATTTGTCGCAAAATTCCGGGGTGCCTCGCCTCTGAACGCCTCAAGTAACGGCTTGCGGATTTCTTGGGTGCTGGGTACTGGCATAAAAATTACTCACCTCGTGATATGAATTGAATGTAAAAGCTGAAAAAATTATACTTCAAAAATTTGCGCGGGCAATATAATAGCAGTCAGTTCACTAAGGAGCGTTGATTTTATGATTCTGGCAATAAAAATTTTGATGATTGTATTTTTCATGCTGGGGATATTCACAGCTTCAGATATTGATACAGAAGACGTGCCGCCGACTGTAAGCGATGATACAGAGATAATAATATCCCTTCCCGATAATGAGATTTCGCCCGATATTCCCCCTGTCCGTGAAGAATGGATACCCGACAGCCTTGACCTGAAACGCGCAATACCGAACGATTCAACGCCTCCTGAACGCCTCGTGCCTGTAACAGAACTTCCGCCGATCTCCGATGACGGAATAATACGCCGGGTGAAGATTTCAGGAGACATTAAGGCCGTATCACTGACTTTCGACATGTGCGAACTTGACACCAGCACAACTGGCTGTGATGTTGACGTGCTGAACTTCCTGCGTGAACGCAATATCCCTGCAACGCTATTCATGGGCGGGAAATGGATGCGGACTCATTCCCGGCGCGTGAAACAGATCATGGCTGAACCGTTATTCGAGATCGCGAATCATAACTGGTCGCACGGCAATGCGGCTCTGCTTTCCCCTGAAGGACTGACGGCACAAATACTATGGACGCAGGCGGAGTACGAATTACTGCGTGAGGAGGCCAAGAGAGATGACATTCCGAAAGTCCCTGCGCTGTTCCGACTGCCTTACGGGAGAAGCTCAAAGAGTGCACTGAAGACCATTGCGGGACTCGGCATGAAGGTCATACAGTGGGACGTTGCTGCGGAGTCCGGCGGGAACAATACGAACATAAAGAGGGCTGTACGTTCTGCGCGTCTCGTTGCCGGCATGACGAGGCCGGGAAGTATACTGCTGTTTCATGCTAACTCTGTGCCCAAAGGGACGGCGGTATTGCTGCGGGAAGTGGTTAATCTCCTTGAGGCTGATGGGTACGTGTTCGTGAAGACCAGCGAGCTGCTTGAGATGGGAGAAGCTGAGACTGTAAGGGACGGATACTTTTCGCGGCCGGGAGACAATAAGGCGTTAGATTCTAAGTTTGGTGCAGACGGTACGGGACGGAGGAAAAGATTTACGGGGAAATAGGCATATATACAACACATAAAAATTCCCCTGCCTTTAATGACAGGGGAGTTATTGTATTTTAGCTTAGTGCAGGAACGTATCTGTCGAGAAGATATTTTATCCCCATCTTCACGGGCACAACCATAAATGCCAGGCTCAATGCTTCAACGCTCAGCACTTCCCCGCCGAACTCAACGAACACCCACTGCAGCACAAAGATGAACAGCATCACAAGCACGCAGTTCCGTGATGAAGCCATGCCCAAGCCGTTGAACGTTATCGCCATCATGAACACCGCAAACAGTGCCGTACGGAGATATACAGCATCGGCATTCCCGAAAAGATTACGGACTTTCGGCACGAACAGCACTGCAAGACATATGAACGTGATATATGCCGCGCCAATCAATATATCCTTCAGCATTGACGGAGTGATTATGCTCTCGTCTCTCGGAACGGGCTTTTCGTTCATGTAGCTCTGTCTCGGCGGCTCAGAACCGAATGCTATTGCGGCTAACGTGTCCATAGCAAGATTAATGAGCAGTAACTGTATGACCGTCAGCACGACATTAACACCGAACAGCGGCGCAAGGAAACATATCATAACTGCCGACACATTAACCGTGAGCTGGAACACCAAGAATTTGCGTATGCTCTTGAACATTGTGCGTCCGTACAGGATTGCTTTTGCTATGGATTTGAAGTTGTCATCAAGAATCGTAATATCCCCGGCCTCTTTCGCGACTTCCGTGCCTGATCCCATAGCGAACCCTACATCAGCCTTCTTCAGTGCAGGAGAGTCATTCACGCCGTCCCCTGTCATGCCGACAACAAGGTTAAGTTCCTGTGCAGCTTTCACCAGCCTGCTTTTGTCCGACGGCAATGCACGGGAGATCACGCGCAGTCTTGGGAGTATGGCCTTGAGTTCATCGTCAGATATTGCCGACATCTCCGCAGAAGTCATCGCAACGTCATCATCACTCGTGATGAGTCCTGCCTCACGCGCAATAGCCTCTGCAGTCTCTTTCCTGTCTCCGGTAACCATCACTACCTGAATCCCTGCATTGCGTACCTGCCGTATTGCTTCTACTGCCTCTTTGCGGACGTTATCGCGGATACTCAGCACGCACACAAGCTCTAACCCTTTGCCGGAATCCTTCGCAATCGCAAGAAGCCTCATTGCCCGTTTTGCCTGTGCATTAATGTAGTTCTCTAATTTCTTCTTGGCTGTTACGTTTTTGCATTCAGGTATGATCTTCTCCGGTGCTCCCTTAATGTATTTCACGCCGTCTTTGAGCGTTACTGTTGAAGTTTTCTTGTCGGAATTGAACGCCTCAAATTCTTTAACGTCAGCCTTCATTGCCTCAATGCGTTTCACTGCCTCATCATCATTCAGGAACATAGCCATTAATGCCCTGTCCGTGCTGTTACCTCCGATGACCTGACCGTCCCCGATTGATGCGCTGTTGTTGACCCCTGCACCTGCAAGAATGTCGCCGAGCCTGTCTGCCGGAAAATCCTTCAAGCCTTCATACACCTTCACATCATGCGCGGCTATCTCGGCGATGCTCAAGCGTCCTTCAGTGATTGTTCCGGTCTTGTCGCTGAAAAGTATATTGAGACTTCCGGCAGTCTCAAGGCCGTTAATCTTCCGCACAAGAACGTTATCGCCTGCCATCTGCATTGATTGAAACGACATAAGCATAGATGTCAGCATGGGCAGACCTTCGGGAACCGCGCACACTACAATAGTTACTGCTACGGTTATTGCCTCGACTAAAAGCCGTATCCATTCATACGCATCTGCAGAAAGATTGCCGGTAATGAATGTCCTTGCGAGTATTCCGAGTATTATTGCCGCAGCTCCGGTGTAGCCGAATATGGATATTTGGTGCGCAAGTTTGCCGAGCTTGACCTGCAGGGGAGTTTTGCGCGTTGCCTCCTGAACTTCAAGTGCAAGCTCTCCGAATAATGTTTTGTCCCCGACAACCTTAACTTCCATGTATGCCTCGCCTGAACACACGACAGTTCCGCGATAGACATAATATTTGTTGAGCAGGTCTTTTGTGTCGTAAAAATCATTGTCCTGGTTGATGCTTTTCTCTGCCTCTTCCGTTTCTCCGTTTAATGCCGACTGGTCAACCTTAATGCTTCCCTCAGCGATTATTCCGTCCGCAGGTATCTTGTCCCCTGCCTGAAGGAACACTATATCTCCCTTGACGACCTCGCTGACGTGCACCTCATGAATTGTGCCGTTACGGATGACTTTTGCGGTTTCTCCGGCTTCCTGCTGGGACTTGAGGGCTGAAGCCTTCTGCTCCTGCTGATGCTCCGTGTACGATGAGACTCCGGAGGCAATCAGTACGGCAATAAGGATTCCGACGGGTTCAAACCATTCTGCCCTGCCCGCAAAGAACAACACGAGCTGAATGACCAGTGCGCATAACAGAATGATTATCATCGGGTCTGAAAGGTTCGCTAAAAACTTCTTGAATAACGGCTCCTGCGGAAGTTCCGTTAACGTATTCGTGCCGTACTGCTTCCGGCTGGCGTGGACTTCTGAATCAGTTAAGCCTTTGAGCATGTATTTTCCTCCTGATTATCACAAATTTCACAGTGATTATAGCCCGTTAAGCCGCAAAAACAAAACAGACAGGAAAAAATCAATCCTGCCTGTGCCGTATAATCATATTCACCAAATAAATTCTGCACATGACTTGTGGTTATGTGCCACTTATCTTATCTCTTGTCCTGCGTTCATTATATCACAGGGCGGAATAAGACAAATGATAATCATGTGCAATTCTATAATCTGCGCTAAGTTTTTTCTATTATAGTTATCGTAATGATTAAAGAAAAGTCTTAGTGCGATTTTTGTATAAGGCAAAATTTTTTT
>CAJOES010000086.1 GCA_905233455.1 uncultured Synergistales bacterium
GCAACAGCAAGCTGATCATGCTTAGTGTAGGTTCAATGGGAAGCAGGACTCTGGCTCAGGTGGCGCAGATTTATCATGACGGACTCAGCGGGGAAAAGGGAAATCTGAACCTTCATGATGACGGCTATTATTCATTCGTACTTACAAACAGCAACGGAGTAAATTACATAATTTATGTTGATGATAATTCATCGTCCGGCGGAAAAGTACCAAGCGGATATTACTGCTTACAGTTAGTCACTAATGATGAAACTTCAAGGTCAGCACTTGCATCTGTATGGAGCAGCATAGCATTCAATGTTTCCAGCAGTAACACTAACAGTAACAGTAATAGCGGTGAGTCAATGGTTATTGACATAAACCAAACCGGAAATAACGTAATTGACAACGGAGAAACCACGATTATAAATAATCCTGATATGAGCGATAAGACTGACCCGACATTCAACAATACCAAAAATACCACAAACAACATTTCAGGCGGAGGTTGCAACGCAGGCATCGGACTTACCGGGCTTATAGTTCTCGGTGCATTCATCAGGCGCAGAAAATCATAGAGTGCAGTAAAGCTCACTTTTTCCGTAAAATTAATCCCGGGGAGGAGAAATCCCCCGGGATTTTTGCTGCTGTTGTATGTATCAATGCCAGCGCAAAAAGAAAAGCTCCGAAGCTATGAACTCCAGAGCTGTTATCGTTCTTATCTGGTGGGCCTACTTGGACTCGAACCAAGAACCTTCCGGTTATGAGCCGGTGGCTCTAACCACTTGAGCTATAGGCCCTCAACACTCAAGGCATTTTACACGAACAGTTATTTTGCGTCAAGCCCCGAAAAAAAATGGACTGCGAAAATCGAAATATATATTATAATTTGATAACTACACGCACCATTTTCTTAGAACAATTTTATTTTCATGAAAGGAAGCAGAGATACGATGAAAGAATTTAAGTATGTCATCACAGATCCAGTAGGTATTCACGCACGTCCGGCCGGAGAACTGGCCAAAGAAGCCAAGAAGTATAAGAGTGCTATCACGTTCGTAAAGGGCGAGAAAAGCGCAAAGGCAACTTCCCTTATGAAACTCATGGGAATGGGAATCGTTCAGGGAGATGAAGTTACTGTACGCATCGAAGGAGAAGACGAGGATACCTGCGCCGCCGCAATCGAAAAGTTCGTTAAGGAGCATTTCTAGGATATGCAGACCTTCAAGGGTACTAAGATCGTAAACGGTATAGCTATCGGCAAGATAAAAATCTACAAAGCTCCCGTTTATGATATTAACGAAGAACTCATCAGCGACGTTGCCGGAGAACTTGACCGTTTCGAGGCCGCCCGCGTGAAGGTTCAGGAACAGCAGAACGCCCTCTACGATAAGGAAATGGCAGCAGGCAGGAAAGATACTGCCGGAATCTTTGAGGCTCACGCAATGATGCTCGATGATGAGGATCTCGTCGATTCATGCAAGGAGCTCATCGGAGAAATGCACACTGCAGAATATGCCGTGCGTGAAGGGTTCGACGCTGTAGCAAAACAGTTCAGCGAGATGGAAGACGAATATTTCCGTGCAAGAAGTGCGGACGTTGTTGACCTCAAGAACTCCATGCTTGATGTTCTGCTCGGCAACGACACCGAAAGCCTGCAAGGTACTGAACCTTCAATACTCGTTGCGAACGATTTAGCCCCATCCGAGACAGTGAAGCTCGACAAGTCATTACTGCTGGGACTGGTTACGAAGCTCGGAAGCTCCAACAGCCACACAGCCATACTTGCACGCAGCATGAACTGGCCCACGCTGATTCAGTGCCATAACGTCAGCGATGACTGGGACGGAAAGTTCGCGATTCTCGATGCCTACAATTCATGCCTGTATATTGAGCCTGACCAGTATCTGATCGACGAGCTGTCAGCAAAACAGGCAGAGGACAGAGCACGCGAGGCCAAGCTCAAGGAACTTAAAGGACAGCCCAGCGTTACGAAAGACGGCCAGACTGTAAGGCTTTATGCGAACATCGGCGGCCCTAAGGACATTGCGGCAGTGCTTGAGAATGATGCTGAAGGCGTAGGTTTGTTCCGTTCGGAGTTCGTATATCTCAACAGCAAGACAGAACCGACGGAAGAAGAGCAGTTCAAGGCATACAAGCAGGTTCTTGAAGGGCTTGCACCTAAACTCGTAATCATCAGGACATGCGATATAGGCGCGGATAAGACTATCGACTATATGCACCTCGGCAAGGAGGACAAGAATCTGCCTCAACCGCAGGGATTTCTTCAAGAAGCAGTTACGTGCACTGCTCCGGGCATCAGCATTCGGCAATCTCGGCATCATGTTCCCGATGATAATCAGCCGCTGGGAAGTCCAGGAATGCAAGGAGATTCTTGAAGAGTGCAAGCAGGAACTCAAAGCTGAAGGCAAAGCTATGGGGGAGAAAATCGAGATAGGAATCATGATTGAGACTCCTGCAGCTGCCCTTTGCGCCGATGAACTTGCAGAAGAAGTAGATTTCTTCTCGCTCGGAACGAATGACCTGACGCAGTACACCTGTGCTATAGACCGTCAGAGCGCGAACCTTGAGAGATTTGCGGATACCCATCACCCTGCAGTGCTTAGGCTGATACGCGAGACCATAGAGGCAGGACACAGGCATAATACGTGGGTAGGAATTTGCGGCGAGCTTGGAGCAGACCCGACACTCACTAAGGAATTCCTGAAGTGGGGAGTCGATGAACTCTCAGTGAATCCGAAGAGCATTCTGCCTTTGCGCGGCAACGTCAGGGATACAGACCTGTCGGAATTCAAGAAGCCCAAAGCAGAAGAGAAGAAAGAAACAGAAGCCCCTAAGCCTGAAGCCAAACCGGAACCCGTAAAGCAGGAAGCACCTAAACCGGAAGCGGAAAAGCCGAAGGGATTTTTTGGGAGGTTATTCGGATAATGTTATACGGAGCATTAGAGGCCGGCGGAACTAAGATGATTTGTGCTGTCGGCAATGAAAGCGGGCAGATTCTCGATCAGGTGTCTATCAAGACTTCAACGCCTGAAGAGACAATGCCGGAAGTTATACGGTATTTCAGAGCCAGACTCGATGCAGAAGCTGAGGACGACAGAATTTCCGCGCTCGGTGTTGCATGTTTCGGCCCTGTAGACGTGCGCAAACACGCAAAGACATACGGGAACATTCTCTACACGCCTAAAATTCCGTGGAGAAATTACCCTATGGTCAAGACGCTCAAGGAAGCACTGAATGATATTCCTGTAGGATTTGATACTGACGTGAACGGCTCACTGCTCGGCGAAGTAACGTGGGGCTGTGCAAAGGGACTCACTGACGCAGTATATTTCACCATCGGAACAGGAATCGGAATGGGAGCAATGTCCGGCGGCAATCTGGTTCACGGAATGCTTCACCCGGAGGCAGGGCATATCGCTATGTCCGTCGTTCCCGGAGATTCTTACGCGGGGCACTGTCCTTCACACGGCGCATGTTTTGAGGGCATGGCTTCAGGCCCGGCAATCCAGGCGCGCTGGGGCAAACCTGCGAAGGAGCTTGCAGACAATCCGGAAGTATGGGAGCTTGAAGCGAAATATATCGCACAGGCAATGACGGCTGTAACTTACATGCTAAGTCCCCAGAAGATAATTCTCGGCGGCGGGGTAATGGAACAGTCTCAGTTGTTCCCGCTTGTGCGCAAGTATGTGCTTGAGTACATCAATAATTACATTGACACTAAGGAACTGCGCAATATCAGCAGCTACATAACTCCTGCAGCCCTGAACGGAAACCAAGGGATCATGGGAGCATTGAAGCTCGCAGAGATGGCCGCAGCTGAGTAAAAGGACTATAATTTTATGCCTCCCTGCTGCTTTTACGGCTTCAGGGGGGTAATTTCATGAAAAGAGGTTGAAATTTTTTGGCTGATATACAGACCACTGAAGCGGCACAGAAAGAAAAGAATCAGGATTTCAGGGACGTAGATATGGAGTCATTAGGCGAGGAGCATATTAACCTCGTCTTCAAGCTGGGCAATGAAAATTTCGGTGTTGATGTCAATATGGTGCGCGAGATTGTCCGCGTCCCGTCATTCATCACGAGAGTACCTAACGCTCCTATGTATATACGCGGCGTGATAAACCTTCGCGGAACTATAGTGCCCGTGTTTGATATGCAGATGAAAATAGGCATGGCGCAGAGTCCCTTGACTGATGAGGCAAGAATAGTTGTTATCGCAATAAATGAAGTTCAGTTCGGAATGATCGTAAATTCCGTGCGTGAAGTCCTGACGATATATGATGCACAGCTTGAAGTTGCCACAAAGTTATCATCTGCTATTGACCGGCGTTATGTCCTGTGGGTTGCGAAACCTGCGGATGACAGGCTTATACTTCTGCTTGACGTTCCTACGCTGTTTGAGCTTGACCAGATACTTGAAGACAGCGAATAGCCTTATTGGTTATGCGAAGATTTTTTTTTATTTTTCCTGCAGTCATATTCACACTGCTTTTATGTTCCTGTGCTTATGGTGATGCTGCACTCTATCACGGCGCAAGAAATATAGGAGCAGTTCCGGTAATCGAATCACAGTCAGGCTATTATGTTCCTGCTGACGGTGTAGGGCAGCTTCTGGGGTTCGCCTCACGCACTAACGGCGAGGAAGTTTTGCTTTCACGCGGAAAAATCTCTATCCGTGTCATGTCGGGATCAGCGGCGGCATGGCGTGGAACGTCAATAGTGCCCCTTCAGTCCCCGGCAGTCGAGAAGGACGGCAGGATATGGATAGACTCTTCAAGCGCGGTATCATTATTCCAGAGTTCAGCAGGACAGGGACAGGCTAACAGGCTTCGTTTCAGCAAGGTAGCAGGGGCATCACCTACAACGGCGGCACTTGCAGGATCTTCCAGGCGTGATGTTGCGTTCGGGAAATTCCCGGAAGAACCGAAACCCGCAGCAGCACTCCCGGCAATTCCTATCCCAACAGTACAGCCGAAATCCCAGACACCTTCAGCCCCAGTCCCAGCAGTACAGACGGTAAAGCCATCTGCAGAATCACCAGCAATACAGACCGCACAGCCGACACCTGCAACACCAATTCCGGCAGTGCAGAAGACGCATGACACTCCGGAAGTTCATACGGCCGCATCACGCACGGTCAAGAGCACCAAATCACAGCCCCGGCATGAGGCATTCAAGCCTGACGACAGCAAAAAGCCCGTATCAGAGAGCTGGAGCGGAACAATCCAGAGCATACGGTGGACGGATACGGATGGCACTAACAGGAAGATACGTGCTGTGATCGTTGCAGACGATAACGCAGACCCTATGGTGTACATGCTTGACGGCAAATTACACGCGCTGTTCTCGTCAAGCCTTGAGGACTCTAAAGCACTTGCCTCGCCTTATCCCGACATCAAAACGGAATTGAAATCAGGCACAAAAGGTACGGAGCTTATATTCACGCCTTCAGGGATAACACGCGCGGAGAAAACTGTACTGGCCTCGCCGAAAAGGATTGTGTTTGATTTCTCGTTCCCGCAAAATGCAGCTGCCGCTAAAACTGCCCCGGAACAGCAGAAACCTTCAGCACCTGCACCGGCAAAACCCGAACAGCCGAAACAGACTCCATCGCCTGCACAGACAGCGATGAACGAGAGAACTGCGCAGATAGCACAGCAGGCACAGAATACGGGCACGGTGAAGAGAGCAGACCCGATAATCATCATCAACAGCAATAACCGCCAGCAGTCCCCCGCAGTAACTACACCTGCAAGCACTATCACTATTCCTGCCGTAAGGTCTTCAGGAGGACGCAAAACTATAGTCGTTGATCCCGGGCACGGCGGAAAAGATCCCGGAGCTTCAGCAAACGGCGTAACAGAAAAGAATGTGAATTTAGGCATAGGCTTGGAGCTTGAACGGGCACTGACAGCACAGGGCTATAATGTCATCATGACAAGAAGGACTGACGTATACCTGCAGCTTCAGGAGCGCACTGACATAGCAAACAACGCAGAGGCAGACCTTTTCGTCAGCGTTCATGTGAATGCCCTGCCGTCAAAAACTTCAATGACGGGCTTTGAGATATACATCATGGCACTTCCTACGGACAAAGACGCTATGAACCTGGCCAAGATAGAGAACAGGGAATACGTAGAAGGGAAAGGTTATGATGTCGAGAACGTTGACAGGAGGACGGAATTACTATTGCGCATACTTGGGGACATGCAGCAGAACAACAAGATTTCCGAGAGTACAGACTTTGCGGCGGCTCTGTACAATGCAGGCGCACGCAACGGCCTTCCTATGAGGAGGGTTGCACAGGCACCGTTCTTTGTGCTCAGGGGTGCGGGAATGCCGGCAGTTCTTATTGAGACAGGATTTGTTACGAATGCGGCAGAAGCCCAGAGGCTGAATACTCCTGCATATCAGCAGAAGATAGCTCAGGCAATGGCTGCAGGGATAACAAGCTACTTGAAGTGAGGAGATGATTCTAATTATGCCGCCAGTCCGCAGAAGAGTAAGTTTGCAGAGTGTCAGCAGTTCAGGAGAAGAGAAACCGCCTGTACGCAGAAGACGGCAGGTACAGCAGGTACAGCCGGTACAGCAGGTACAGCAGGTACAGCCACAGAAACGCCCGGTGCAGAGGCAGCAGAGACCCCAAAGGCAGAGGGTGCGCACGCCAGAGCCGGATTATGATGACAGGCCGACTCCGTTACTGCTGCGCGTATTGATGTGGTTCGGAGTGATTCTGCTGTGTTTCGTGCTGGGGTATCTGGGCACGTCATGGGTTATGGATCTGCTGAACAGAAAATTACTGCTCAAGCCGGAGAACAGGATAGAGAATCAAGAGGACTTGACGGACTTTCAGGAGGCCGAACAGGAGCGCGCATCACGGGAAGCCATAAAGTCCGGAGCAAATGTTCAGCAGGTATCGTTGAATTTGTACCACGTCAATAATGATTCTCTTGCAGAGACGAGGAAAAATTTTGTTTCACGCACAACTGAAGACAATATCCGTGATGCCGTTGAAGAGATTTTGACTCTAAGCAGCATCCCCAATGCCGGCAAGATTAAACTGCTCCACGTGTTTAAGGTCAGTGATACAGCTTTCCTTGACATGCCGGGGCAGTTTGCTTCGTCCCTTGAGACTGCCGGGCAGAAAAAGAGCCTGTTGCTGCTCACGGGCATAGTGAGGACACTGCAGGAGAACTTTTCGCCCGTAACGCAGGTAAGGTTTCTCATAGACTCAAAGACTCCGAAATCAGGCGGAGTAGTTGACCTTTCAGCCCCGTGGAAGATGCCTAAGAGATCATGAAGTTCAGGAAATTAATCATTGCAACCGGCAACAAAGGCAAATACAGTGAATTTGCTGACATCATAGGGGACGGATTCGCTGAGGAGATAATTTTTGCTCCGGAGATTTCTGGGCTTGCTGTCGAGGAGACTGGCAGGACATACGCGGAAAATGCCATGCTGAAGGCTCGTGCATGGGCGGACGTGTCCGGGCTTCCGTGCCTTGCAGATGACAGCGGGCTTGAAGTCCTTGCGCTTGACGGTGCTCCGGGACTGTACTCTGCACGCGTAATTATTGGTGCGGACACTGACAGGGTATCGTGGCTTCTTGGCCGTCTTGAAGGTGCCGCGGACAGAAGGGCAAGGTTCGCGGCATCTCTGGCTCTGTGCGTGCCGGGAGAATACACGCTCATCACTGAAGGCTATTGCACGGGGAATATTGCGCACACTCCTGCGGGGTCAAACGGTTTCGGCTATGACTCCGTGTTCGTGCCGGACGGGTACGAATTGACATTTGCACAGCTCCCTTCAGACGTGAAGAACTCAATATCACACAGAACAAACGCATTCAGGAAACTTATTGCCGCCATTCAGTAAGCCGTATTGCTGTCTCTGTGATATATTTACTGCATGAACAGTATCACCAGTGATGACATTCTTTACGGCAGGCTAAACCTTCTCCAGCCTTCAGACGGCCCGAGAGTCAGTCTCGACACAATATTATTGTCCGCATGGGTCAAAGTCCGTTCATCTCACAGCAGGTTCATAGAGGCAGGCTGCGCAACCGGTGCAATATCGCTTCTCTTGGCCATGAAGCACAGGAATATTCATGTTACAGGCATAGACATTCAGCCGGGGTTAATCTCTCTTGCACAGCAGAACGCAATCAATAACGGCTTAGAGTCAAAGACAGCGTTTATTGCAGGGGACATCAGGGACAAAAATCTTTTCCCGCGTGAGAGTTTCGACGGGTTCGTCATCAATCCCCCGTATGAATCTCTTTCGCGCGGACGTATCAGCCCGAACATATCGCGTTCGACTGCCCGGCATGAATTGTCCTGCACGCCTGATGATGTCGGCGAATCTGCATACAGGCTCCTGAAGTGCCGCGGAAGGATCTTTGCGGTGTTCACCAGCCAGCGTCTTGACGTGTTCATGAGTGCAATGCGCAATCACCGGCTGATCCCCAAAAGATTACGGCCTGTATATCCCCGTGAGGGTGCTGTGTCTGGAGTGTTTCTGATCGAGTGCATAAAGGACGGCGGAGAGGGAATGATATTACTGCCGCCTTTGTATGTGCGTGATGAGGATGATAATTACACGCCTGAAATTATGAGCATGTATGATTTATAGAAAGGAAGAATAAAAATATCCGTTATGCTGTTATGGTTATCTGTTGGTACGCAAATTTTTCTTTACGCTAAGTTACGTGAAGCCGGAGTGTCCTCATTTGCGAGAAATATATATATGCTCTGGGCTTTATTGGTATTCACTGCAGGATTCTTCGGCTCTATAGATTTCGGGAATCCGTATTATGACTTCATGCCCGGCCGTCTCGACGAAATATTCAGAGCCGTCGCTATGACGTGGGCAATAATCACTATACTTGCATTCATGGCGGTGATAGGCATTGATGCAGTTACGCTCTTCCGCCCGTTCACGAAGAAGAAACTATGTGCGGCAATTCTCCTCACGATTGCAGGTAGCATATATTGTGCAGGGGAAGCATATTTTGTCCGGCGCAGGAACATCACCATTACCACCAAGAAAATCAACACTGACAGACTGCGCATAGTCTTTCTGACTGATATACATATTGGCGGACTCTCTACTATACGGCACTTTCAGCGGGTCATGAATATTGTTGACGAGGCCAAGCCCGATATATTACTGCTCGGCGGTGATACGATTGACGGCGATATGGCTTACCGGGAGCGTGAACTGTCATTGCTGGCAGAAGCGGCACGGAAGGCGCGTTACGGGGCATATGCCGTGAACGGGAATCATGAGCATTATCACTTTCTCGATATAGACGTTGAAGGGATCATACGGGACTGCGGAATAAACATGCTCATAGACGAACGCACAGAAGCCGGAGGAATTACGCTTATCGGGCTAGATGACAGGCGTTACGGCTGGATCAAACCATACCTGAAGCCTGAAGACGCAGACAGGTTCGTGATTGTGCTGAAACACCGTCCCGGAGTCCCGTTTGATGCGGAAGGCAGGTTTGACCTTCAGCTCTCAGGACACACTCACGGCGGGCAGTTCTGGCCTGTAGGGTACTTCAAGAATATGGCACTGCACAGCACGCAGGGATTATCGCGCAGGGCGGGGGGTTATGTGTACGTCAGCAACGGTTCAGGCTTCAACGGCGCAATGATGAGGATGTTCACGCCTCCTGAAGTTACGGTGATAGATCTCGTGAGGGAATAATCATGCTGTACATTGTCCCGACACCTATCGGCAACCTTGAGGATATAACTTTACGGGCACTGCGTGTCCTGCGTGAGGCGGACATTATCGCCTGTGAGGACACGAGAACTTCAAGCATACTGCTCAATCATTACGGAATAGAGAAATCACTGACATCATTCCACATGCACAACGAGAACGAGAAACTGCCCGTATTGCTGGCTAGGCTCCGTGAAGGGAAGAATATTGCGGTGATCTCTGATGCCGGGACTCCGGGAATATCTGACCCGGGATGGATACTGCTGAAACGTGCAGCAGATGAGGGGCTTGCTGTTGACGTTCTGCCCGGGCCGTCTGCCGTGATTCCTGCGGTGCTGATGTCGGGACTGAATCCCCAGCCGTTTGCGTTCATGGGCTTTCCTCCGGAGAAGTCATCGGAACGCCGGAGATTTTTCCGGGGCATTGAGAGGCTTGCGTGTACTCTGTGCTTCTACGTGTCCCCGCATAAGGCAGGGAAACATATTGCCGACATGATAGAGATTTTCGGCAGCAGGAAGGCGGCATTGGTGCGGGAGATCAGCAAAGTGTTTCAGGAAAGCATTCGGGGAGACTTGGCCGGGATTCTTGAGCGCGTTCGGGAAGGCGTGAAGGGTGAATTGGTGCTTGTCGTTGAGGGGTATTGCGGGGAGGAAAATACGGCGTGGCAGGATGAGGCGGAAGAGATGCTGAAGGAAGGTTACAGCGTGAGGGATATTGTGAGGGAGCTTGATGGGAAAGCGGGAAGGAATGAGATAAAGAGATTTTTGCTGGAGATTAAGGCATAAAGAAAGAGCCACCCGTGAGGATGACTCTTTTTATGTTGGTTGGCTGTAGGTTTTAAGCTGTTTTCATCTGCAACAGATTATCTTACTTTCATAGTTGCATCACCGCTGCTAGCTGAAATGCCAAGCTTACTGCCTATATTGGTTAATTGAGTTCCGACAGTGGTATTATTTGTTCCGTAGCTATATGTAGCTATCCAATTATTATTAGACTCAGTAATTGTATACGCTCCAAGCAGTGCAACTGATTCAGGTCCTACGTAATCTTTTGAAGCAGCATTATTAAAGTGCCCAACAGTAGGCCCTTCATCTGCGCTGGCTACTTCATATTGTACAACAGCAGTTCTAACCATCTTAAATCCTGATACTATAGAAGCGGCTTGTGCTTTAGCTGCCGAAGTTCCTGCTGATAACGTCATCATTGTTGCAAGTGCTCCGATTATCGCTACGACAATCAGTAATTCAACAAGCGTGAATCCTTTGCGTGTTCTCTTCATTTATTTTTTCCTCCTTTAATTTTGTCCGTTAGTATGCTAATATTTCACCCAACCTACGACCTGCCAACGCAAAATTTGTTTTCCTGCACACAACAAATTCACGCCTTTTTTCTGCCATGTGATATAATATCTGCAGACAGAGAGAGACGGATTTAGCGATGCCGTCGTGTGCAATAGTTTTTTGTTGCTGAAAGAATTATAGCATAAATCTTTGTCTTTTTGTTATGCTCTCATAAAAACTTTTCACATTTCACACACAACAATATAAAACGTGATTTTTTCAATCCCAATGAGTAAAATATACCAGCATTAATT
>CAJOES010000087.1 GCA_905233455.1 uncultured Synergistales bacterium
AGGCACAACCCCTTCAACAGTCCCGCCGAAATGGAATATTTCCCGGACACTTGAGCTTGACACGTATGAATATTTAGGATCAGTAACGATAAAGAATGTCTCAATCTCCGGAGCGAGCTGACGGTTCATCAATGCCATCTGAAATTCATACTCGAAATCACTCATTGCCCGCAAACCCCTGATGATTACCCCTGCTTCCTTCTGCCGGACGTAATCCACTAACAGACCGTTGAAGCTGTCTACGGTAATATTCTTGACGTGGCTCAAACTCTCACGCGCCATATCGCACCGTTCACAGACACTGAAGGCTGAAGTCTTGCGCTCATTCACCAGCACACTTACTATGACCTCATCGAATATTGCCGCCGCACGTTCTGCTATGTATATGTGCCCGTTCGTTATAGGGTCAAAAGATCCCGGATATACTGCCCTGACCTGCATTATGTTTTATCCCTCTCGTAGTGTTGTTAGTTTAGGTGTTTCGGATTAAATATTATCCTACCGTAAAATATGACTGTCTGCAAAAGCGAAAGATATTCTGCTGTCGGCAATGACCATACAAGCCCGTATGTGCCGAAAAAATAATTCAGCACGAACATTGCAGGAATGTACAACACTATCTGACGGCACACGCTCAGAATCAGTGAAGCCCTGCCTGCCCCCATTGCCTGAAGTGCATTGATGAATATGAAGAATATGTAGAATGCAAGACTGCTGGATAAAAATATTCTCGTGAAGTCAACTGCATAGCTGAACGCTTCCGGCTCTGTCAGGAACACTCCGACAATCTCACCGGTGAACACTAGGCACCCGGCAACAAGAATCAGGCTTATGCTTACGGTGAACTTCAGCGCAAAGAACAGCATAGCCCTGTACCTTTCCCAGTCCTGAGCACCCACACAGAACCCTAAAAGCGGTTGAACTCCCTGTCCTGCACCCATAGCGATAAGTCCCGCAATCTGATTAATTCTCATTGAGACACCTACAGCAGCCACAGCCATATCGCCGTAAACTGACATCATAGAGTTCATGAACATCATAGCAACACTCATCAGGAACGGATCAAGACATGCCGGAATGCCTATCGAGAAGACATCACGCGCAATGCCGTCTTTTGCCGTGAAATGCCTTGCGTGAATGCTCAGTGATGACCGACCGGCAAGAAAATAGCCGAGATAATACACTGCTCCCGACACTGTGCCGATAACTGTAGCTATTGCCGCACCGGTTATCCCCCAGCCGAACCACAGAATCATCACGGGATCAAGTATAATGTTGATGACGTTTCCGATAACCTGCCCCATCATTGCCCCTGATGCGTGCTCTTCCGCCCTCATGATGCCGGAACATGCCATGCTGAACAGCACGAACGGAGCGGAAGCCATCACGATGGAAAGATAGCTGTATGCCAGCCTGAATGTCTCAGGACTCGCGCCTATTGCCCGTAATATCCGCTCAATGAAGCACATGAACACTGCAGCAAGGATTACACCCGCAATGATTCCCGCCCACACGCAGAATGCCGCAGTACTCTCTGCCCTGCCGCGCTTCTCTGCACCGAGCGAGCGTGATATGCAGGACATTCCTCCGGCCATGAAGACTATTCCGGAAGCAATGAGAACCATGAAGACGGGAGCAGCTAATGACACTGCCGCAATCTGCAAGGGGTCTCCTGTCTGCGCAATGAAAAATGTATCTGCAAGGTTGTAGATGAGTATCATTATCTCTACTACTATTGCAGGGATTATGTTTGATATGACCTGCCGGCTTATTGATGTTGTCTGCAAGATTTATTTTATCCTCCGTTTGATTTTTGAACGCGGGGGATTATAGCAGGATAAAAATTTTATGTCATTCTCTGCAGAAACGTTAAACACGTCTCGCCGTACTCTCTTTGTGAAATGATTTCAAGATTGTTGGTGTTGTCTTTCAGTTTCAGGGGTTCGCGTATTGAGTGTTCTATTATCATTATTCCGTCATCAGCAAAAAGTTCCGCTAAACCTTTCAGTTCAGGCAGAACATCACACCACCCGGAAGAATACGGAGGATCCGCAAAAATCACGTCAAATTTCATCCCGCGTTTCACAAGCCATGACACCGCCCGCCTTGCTTCAAGGCCAAGAACGGTATTATCACCTGCAAGCCTCTTTATGCTTTCTGCCCGTGATCTTACGCTCTCGACAAACACACATAATCCCGCGCCGCGCTTCAGTGCCTCAAAGCCTACATGCCCGGTGCCGGCGAAAAGGTCAAGGAATTTTGCCCCCTCAATCTTTCCGCCGAGTATGCTGAACAGTGCCGCTAAAACTTTTCCTGATGTCGGCCGTATATCCTTCATGATGCGTTTGCCAGTCTCTGTGCCGCGTCATTAAGTGCCCCCCTCACTGCCGGAGTGAGGAACGCATTAGCCGATTTGTCCAGCCGGAGCAAAAAATACCCGTCATCACGCGGTGCAATATGTATGTAGAATTTCTGCTCAAACTCATCATCGCTCGTGAGCGTCTCAAGCAGATAGGCATTCTCACCGGAAAAAAACCTTCCGAACTTCCAGAATGATTTATTCTCCTTGCCTGATACGTTCCTCAAAGCCTTTATGTCATCAGCAGTAACATCACGCTTAATCTTTATGTGCATATCCTGACTCGTCCGCCTCCCTGCCGTAAATGGTTTCGTCTTCCGTAACATAAGACGGTAAATGTTCTTGCCCTCCTCAAGCCATTTGCGCTCGTATTTCGTCGTTATCGTGCGTGAGGGGTTGACCTCATACCCGCAAAGCTCTAACGCCTCATGACTGCCCAGAACGTCCCGGACTTCCCGCGAATATTCTTCATCGTCCGTGAGCATCTCGAATATTCCGGAAATCTTCAGGACAGCCGCAAGACCGTCGGAAAAATCTTTTGCCGTAACCCTCCTGTGCGCATCAGAATTCTTCGACCACGGACACGGGAACTGCATTAGTATCCGGTCAAGTGCCTCGTCAGTGAACAGCTCCCGTAACATGAACCTTGCATCTGTGTTGATTATGCGGAGATTCTCCAGCCCTGCCGCACGCCTTGCACACTTCAGGACGCATGACTGTGAGATCTCCACGCCGTAAAAGAATGTGTCAGGGTGTGCCTCCGCATATTGCACCGTATATTCGCCGTTCCCGAATCCGATCTCAAGCTCAGTATGTCCGTGAACTTCAAGCGGGAGCATTGCCTCAGATACATTGATGATGACTCCGTATTGGGGCTTGGCCTGTGTTGTTGCGCTCAGAATGTCCATGTGAAGTCCGGAAGTCCCTCGCCGAGTACCAACGCCTTAACGTCATTCATGATCGCTTCAAGTGCCTGCTGTGTCTTCCCCTCGCACCGGAGCGTTATCACCGGCTGTGTGTTGGAGGAGCGTATCAGCCCCCAGCCGTCCGGGTACAGAATCCTTATGCCGTCAACCGTACTGCATTCATGCTGTGCCTGAGCCTTTGCCTTTATTCGTTCAACCGTCTGAACCTTCACGTTGTCATCACATGCTACACGTATTTCTTCAGTTGAAGGATAGAGAGGAATGGACATCATGAGCCGTGAAAGACTCTCATGCGTATTTGACATTATGCGCAGGACTCTTCCGGCGGAATAATACGCGTCATCATGCCCGAAGAACTCATCAGCAAAGAACATGTGTCCGGAGTATTCCCCCGCGAACAGCGCACCGATCTCGCGCATCTTGGCCTTTATGACTGAATGACCGGACTTCCAGAAGAACGGGTGCCCCTCCCATTTTGCCGTAAGTTCAGGAAGCACCATGCTGCATTTAGGCTCGACTAAGACATCAGCACCGGGATGATTCGCTAAAATCTCCTTCCAGTAGAGAGTCATCAATCTGTCGCCGAAAATTACGTTTCCCTTGTCGTCAACAACCCCTAACCTGTCAGCATCACCGTCAAACGCAAAGCCGACATCAGCCTTTTCTGCCTTCACGCGCTCAATCAATGCCTGTAAGTTTTCGCGTTTTTGCGGATCTGGGTGATGATTGGGGAAATGTCCGTCAGGCTCATCGTAGAGTGATATGCACTCACAGCCGACAGCCTCAAAGAATTTACGTGCAGTAGGGCCTGCCGCACCGTTGCCGGAATCGCATACTATCTTGAAGCGTTTGTTGAATGGGAGCGTGAATTTCGACACAAGCATTTTGATGTATTCGCCGTTTATGTCGGCATGAGATAATTTCCCTTGCCCTTTCTCGAAATTTCCTGCCTCCGCAATCTGCCGTATAGTCTGTACCTCGCTTCCCCATAATGTCCCGTGCTCATAGCAGAGCTTTACGCCGTTCATGTCCGGAGGATTGTGCGAACCCGTAATCATTGCGCCTCCGTCAAGCCCGAAGCGTATCAGGCTCCAGTACAGCATCGGAGTAGTTACCAGCCCTACATCAATCACATCAAGGCCGCACGATAATATCCCTTCAGTTAGTGCCGACTTGATTCGGGGAGTTGAGAGCCTTGCATCACCGCCTATAGTTACGCCTGAAGTTACGCCGTTCCGTATCAGCCATGACGCATAAGCCTGACCGATAAGTTTTACCGTCTCGTCCGTGAGGTCGTTATCTGCAACGCCTCTAATATCATATTCGCGAAATATATTTTTATTCATGGTATCAATAGAAAAACGGGAGCATATTACAGCCCCCGCAGTAATGTTATGATTGCTACAGCATGTACAGGGAAATAGCATAGATCGCAAGAACTGCAACTATACCCTGAACAAGTGTTGCTACTGTCTGAGCCTTATACGCCGTGTTGAGATCCATATCACTGAACTGCGTAACTACCCAGAAATACGAATCATTTGCGTGTGATACAACCATTGCGCCGCTTCCGATAGCCAGCGTAGCCAGAACCGCACCCATAGGAGCACCGAGTCCCAGTGAGCCGAGCATAGGAGCTATGATCTGCGCTGTAGTTACGATTGCAACCGTCGATGAGCCTTGAGCCGTCTTGAGTGCTGCCGCAATAATGAACGGAAGGAATATCCCGAAGTTGTATGATGACAGAGCCTCGCCGATATAGTTCCCGACACCGCTTGCCGCAATAACCGCACCAAGTCCGCCGCCTGCCGCAGTGATCATGATGATATTTGCGCCGTCCTTGACTCCTGCACCGATCCAGCCGTTAGTTACTTCTTCTGTGAATGGTGCAAGGAAGAAGCAAAGAACTACGCCGATTGAGAGAGCTATAACGGGATTTCCCAAGAAGCTGGAGACGATGAATAATGTTGATTCTTTACCGCCGATTTTCGCTAATGTTGACGGGTAGCTGATGAATGAACTGAAAGCAATTAAGATTAACGGGATAAGAATCGGAGCAAATGACTTGAAGGCTGAAGGCAGAGTTCCGTATTTCGCCTTGAGTTCCTCATAGGATTCACCTGCTTCTGCGTTGTCATCGAAAGGCACAGGCAGTTTCGGCCCGGCAATGAGAGCGTAAATGTATCCCGCAATCACTGACACGATAGAGACTGCAATACCCCACATGATGACCATTCCGAGATCTGCTCCGAGTTCGTTTGCCGCAGCTATCGGGCCGGGTGTCGGCGGCACTAATGTATGTGTCGCGTAAAGTCCCGTAGAGAGTGCTATAGCCATCACAGAGAGACGCACGCCGCTCCTTCTCGCAAGCGATTTGTTGAGTGATGACAGAATGACGAAGCCGGAATCGCAGAACACCGGGATAGATACTACCCAGCCGATTAAGCTCATGGCAAGTGCAGGACGCTTTTCGCCGACAACTTTGAGCACACTGTCAGCCATCGTGAATGCCGCTCCGGATTTCTCCAGCATCGCGCCTATGATCGTGCCGAGAAGAATCACTATGCCGATTCCCCTGCATGTCCCGCCAAAGCCGTTGAGGATCGTATCGAGCACCTTTGAGGGAGCCATACCTACGGCCAAGCCCATAGCCAGAGCTACAGCAAACAGGGCAACGAACGGGTGAAACTTCATCTTAGAGATAAGCAATACCATTAATATAATGGCAATGATAAGAATTACTACTAGCATAGAACCTTGAACCATTGAAAAAATTTCTCCTTTCATGATTATGTTTTATGTTTATTGAATGGTAGTAGAATTATAGCAGTTTAACGGAACGGAGAATTATTACTAATGACTGAATTTGAGAAGATGATTGCAGGAGAGTTATACAACCCTGCCGACGATGAATTATACGAACTAAGAACAAAGGCACACCGTTTATGCCAGGACTACAACAAGTTATACGACACTGACGAGGAAGCACGGGAAAAGATTCTGCGCGAACTTATGCCGAATGCTGATCCTGATATGTACCTTCAAGGGCCGGTATATTTCGATTACGGGATAAACATTTACACGGGAAAGAACTTTTACGCAAACTTCAGCCTTACTATTTTAGATGTCTGCCCGGTAACTATAGGCGATAACGTCATGATCGGGACTAACGTATCACTTCTTACGCCCGTGCACCCGCTGAAATGGCAGGAACGCAACGAGCTGTTAGAGTACGCAAAGCCCATCATTATCGGCGACAACTGCTGGCTTGCAGGGAATGTTACTGTTACGGGCGGTGTGAAGATAGGATCCGGCAGTGTCATCGGTGCCGGCAGTGTAGTTACGAGGGATATACCGCCGGACGTGTTCGCTGCCGGAGTGCCCTGCAGGGTCATCAAACAGATTCAGTGAATGACAGGAACTTGGGGAGCACTGCTTCAAGCTCGCTGAAAGCATATTCCCCGACTCTTTGTCCTTCACGGAACAGCACAGCACCCGAAGGAGTCCCCGCGATGCCGAACTGCGCGTGTCTGGCTTCCTTCGGGCCGTTGACCTCACAGCCCATCACTGCAACCGATGTCCCGTCAGGCAGATTCTGCAATAACGGTTCAACGACAGCAACAAGCCTTCTGACATCAGCGCGCCTTCGTCCGCACGTAGGGCACGAAATGAGATTCACGCCCCGCACCCTAAGCTCTAACGCCTTGAGTATCTCATAGCCCACGCGAACCTCACGTTCAGGTTCATCCGTCAGTGATACCCTTAAAGTGTCTCCGATTCCTTCAGACAGAAGACGGGAAATGCACGCCGTACCCTTTACGATACCGCCGTCGCCCGGCCCTGCTTCCGTCAGTCCAATGTGCATGGGGAAATCAGGATATGCTGCCGCAATAAGTTCATTCGCCTTCACGCACTCGTTGACGCTTGAGGATTTCGCGGAAAGTATCATGTTGGTGAAATCGTTGCGCAGCAACAATTCCGCCTGTTCACGCACAGCAATGAACAACGCTTCCGGCCTGCTTCCGTGTGCCTCGTCCAGCTGAGCCTGTGAGATACTGCCGCCGTTCGCACCGATACGAATCACCACACCGAGACTCTTTGCGGTTGCGATAACGTCATTGAGCCGGTTCAATGGCATGTTGCCGGGATTGATACGGATAGCCCTGCACCCTACCTCCATTGCGAGAATTGCCAGCACGGGGTCAAAATGTATGTCTGCCATGATGGTCAGCCGTGTATGTTCCACTAAGTGTTTCAGGTCATCAGCAAATTTCTTGTCGGGAAGTGCAGCACGTGCCATCTCACACCCTGAAGCTGTAAGCCTCTCACACTGCAACAAACATTCTTCATGCTTATCGAGAGAAACCTTCAACATGCTCTCAACTCTTACGGGAGCATCTCCGCCTATCGTGAGCGTATTTATCTTTACCTGTCTTTTGCTGTTCATGGTCTATTGTGTCAGAAACAAGCTGTAAATATCCTTGCAGGTTATGAGTATCATAATCGAAATCAGCACAACAAAACCTGCGGCATGTATCCAGTTCTCCACCTTAACGGGAAGCCTTCTGCGCACGATCATCTCAAGGCACACGAACAACAGCCTTCCGCCGTCGAGCGCGGGAATGGGAAAAAGATTCATGATGCCGAGATTCAGCGCAATCACCGCAATGAACGTGATGAAGTCCCATACTCCCGAACGCATAGCACGCCCGGACATTGCCGCAATCCCTACAGGCCCGGTTACTTCCGTCTCCTGTCTGCGCAGTATGAGTTCAGCCAGCCCCCGAAGCATCATCATGGTCATTCTGTAGGTATAGCCCAGAGAACTGCGGCACGCCTGAATGAACCCGTAACGCGTGTATGACGGTGATACGCCGAGCATAGGCCGTCCGTACTCCTCATTCATTGGGATATTCACATTGAGCGTAAGTATCTCGCCGCCGCGCCTGACCTCAAATGCCACGTCGGGATTCTTCTGGCTCTCCATGCGGATTTTGTCGGACATCTCGCGCCACTTCGAGACGTTCACGCCGTTGACCTTCAGCACCTCATCACCGGCATGAAGGCCTGCGGACTCTGACGGGAAGCCGGACATGATTTCGCCGATTCTGGTGCTCTCCATATCAAGTACGCCATGACCATAGAGGAAGAATGCCATCAGTACGACAGCAAGAATTATATTGAACAGCGAGCCGTTGAGGAGTATGAAGAACCGTTTCCATGCGGGCTGTTCGTCGAAACCCATACCCGGAATGACCTCCTCGCCTTCATTGTCCTCATTCATTCCTGCAAGACGGCAGAAACCTCCGATCGGGAACAAACGCCATGACCATAGCATATTATTCTTGCCTCTGTGCTGAAGGATTGCCGGGCCCATGCCGAACGCGAATTCATGCACCTGAACGCCTAAAATCTTTGCTGTTATGTAGTGGCCGTACTCATGGATCAATACGCATACGGCGATAACGATTACGAAAGATACAATGCTTACGAGCAAAATTATTCTCTCCTTACTGAAAATTACGTTTCATAGTATACTACTCTCATGATTCAGCAAAAATTTCAATTTCTTATCAAAAAATATTTTCCGGAAAATTTAAGTGAGGACAGAAGAAAAAGACAAGGATTTATGCTATAATCTTTCTTGTCTAGAGAAAATCACACGACTAGTTCGTGTTGATAAAACCTTGTCTACTGATAATTATATCATATGACAACAGTA
>CAJOES010000088.1 GCA_905233455.1 uncultured Synergistales bacterium
CCTTCAAGGCAATATCAGCCGTACCGTCAGTGGAGTTGTTATCATATACGTAGATTTTTGCTTCAGGCAGCTCGCGTTTCCAGTCCTCTACAACTTTACAGATTGAAAGTGCCTCATTGAAGCAGGGAATAAGAACAGCTATTTTATCCATCATGTTAATTTTCTTCCCAAAGGATTAGAAGCGAAGGAGATACTATAAGGAACGATAAATAATAATATCTCATATCAGGTATAGGTGCGAAAAGCGCAGTTCCATAACTATACATCAGCATTGGGAGTACTAAGCACAGCCTTCTCCAGCCTTCTGCTTTATCGAATCTCAGCCTAGCAAGGGCAAAAATTATAATAAACAGATTAAGGACACCTATATGCCAGAACAGATGCTTGAAGAGTACTACAGCCGCATAGCTGCATATTACAATAACAGACTGAAGAGAAACTTTGCCGTTTTCCATGCGTTGGCTTATTCCCTCAATAGTATCAGGTATAATTTTCCTGATAGCGTTATACATAAAACTTAAGTCCAGAAAAGTTTTTTCATCCAGCCCTAAATCATTCTCTGCGTGCATAATTCGCGTTATACATACCGGTGCACCGATTATTCCGTAAGCTATTGTTGTAGGAGATAATAAGGCAGTTATGGAAGGCAGAGGAGCCTCCTTAAAGCATCGAAGTGTAAGCGTCAATATCTTTTTCCAGCCAGTTCTTTCAATGGCCTGATTGTCTACAAGTTTTGCATCTTCCTTTTCCTCAGCAGTCTTGCCCAGCAGCTTAATTTTGTCATATCCGCCTCGGCTGACATCAAAATACTTCTGCCAGATTTCCAGAGGCGCGATACTGTACACGAAATCCAAAATTTCACTGTCAAGACTCTCACGTTCTTCAAGGACAGCATTAACCATGATGCGCACAGGCATTGAAAGGGACTCTATCTGTCTGTTTGATGGATAAGATACTCCCATGCTGTGATACAGCGGTCCTCTTATGCCCCAAATCATTGCAATAAAACATATGAACATAAGCAAGGCGTGCCTCTTCTTAACGTAAAGCGATACAGCAAACAATAAAGGCACTGTGAAGAGCAGCGCATTATGCCGGAAAATAGTTCCTGCCGTTATAACAATCATGAATACAGCCGTATGAAATATATTCTTAAGCCATTCACCTTTCGTGAAGTAAATACGTACTGCGAACGTCATCAACAATAAGGCCGCTATTGCAAGTGAAGTATCCTTAAGCGGAGTTAAAGCCATAACATAAGTAAAAGGATTCAGCAGCATATAAAACAAAGTCCATTTCGTGTATCTTCTGCCGCCGTACTCATATAAAACACGTGCCGTGTATGCAAGCACAGCAGAAAAAATGATAATCTGAAATATATACACTGATGCCAGCCAGCCGCCAGACAGCTTCAGAGGCAGAGTATAAGCAAACATCGTTTGAAAAGCAGGATGGGCATCATTATATCTGCCGCTCAGAGCCTGATGAAACTGTCCAATATTATCCGGGTTCAAGCTGCCAGGATAAAATATGAAATACATCACGAAGAAAAAGGACATGCTTATGAGCCACGTTTTAAGGAAAATTCTGCGTTTTCTGTCTGCAGAAAGTGATTCATGGTGAGTTATACTGAATTGTTCAGCCCATTGCAGGAGCTTAGGACATATATACACCAGAACAAGCAGTATCACTTCAGCCGTTGAGACAATATAAAAGCGTCTCCTCATTTCCTGGCTCGTTACATCAACATAAACTATGACATATGCCATCAGGATAAGCCACATGTACGTGATCAGCACGATGCCCCGCCATCCCTTGAGGTAAGCAAGAAATTTTTTCATCTCTATGCTGCCTCCAGTTCAAAGCACAAAAAATGCTCCGCCGGATCTGCATGAAGCAAACCAGACGGAGCAATTATATTCTGTGGTGTCGTATTACCTGTCAGAAGGCAATAGGTTGTCTTGTCTTGTCTTGTCTTGTCTTGTCTTGTCTTGTCTTGTCAATTATGATGGCCATTTTGATTTTGTCAAGCCCTTTCTTAAAGTTTTTTGCTGCAAATAGCTCTATTATAACTGCTTTTCATTTTTAGCTGAAATACGAAATCGCCTCATTCAGAGTATCAGCAAGATCATTCATTGTATGCGTATCCTCTGATACCTTCTTCACGTTCTCCGCAACCATATCTATTGAGGCAGCAACCTCCTGATTTGTTGCAGAAGTCTCCTCCGCTATTGCCGCCAAGTCGCTGACTGCCGCAAGTATCGTATCCTTTATGCCCTCAAGTTTTGCCGTAATGTCCGATACCGATGATATTTCCTTGACCGATTCCGATATTTCCCGCGCAAGTGCCGTGAACTTTTCGTGCGTAGTCTGCAGAAGCTGGCCTTCCTCCGTGATGATACCGTGAACTTTTGCCGCCTCTTCAACGCATTCATCGGACAGTGCCCGGATTTCCTGCACTATGCTGTTGATCTGTTCCGCTGATTCGTTTGAGTCCTCCGAAAGTTTCTTTATCTCCGCCGCAACAACACCGAAGCCCTTTCCTGCCTCTCCTGCCCTTGCTGCCTCAATGCCTGCATTCAGCGACAGCAGATTCGTCTGTGATGCTATATCCGTTATCATTCTCACCTTCGCATCAATCTTCGATATTGCCTCATTGGTTGCGTTGATCCTGTCGGTGATCGTATCTATTGCCTTCGATGACCGCTGTGATGACTCTGCAACACTGCCTATATACTCCATAGCTGCATTATTGGCCTCGTTCATGCTCTCTGAGTTTTTCGTCAGGTTGTCCACGTTCTGCACCGCCTGTCCTATAACTTCTCCCATGTCGGTAACGTTGCTGTTTATGTCCCGGACATTGCCAGCCATAGTGATTGTAGTTGTCGCAAGTGCCTGCATGGATTCGGCGATCTGGGATGAAGCAAATGACGCGCTCTCTGCCATGTCCGCAGTAGATTTCACTGTGTCGGTGAGGGAATATGCAGAGTCCTGAATCTTCCCTACAACATCAGTAAGAACGGTGCTCAATTTTGCGGCGGCATTCACGAGCTGGCTTGTCTCCTGAATATTGCTCTTGGACTTTATCGTTACATTAAGGTTAATGTTGAGGAGATTCTCTATCCTTTCAGCGACTTCCTTTAACGGGTTGGCTATCTTGCGTGCGGCAATGAGGGTGATGACCGAAAATATCAGCAGCATTACTACACTGACTGAGATTATCATTTTGTAGATGCTCCACTCTGCGGCCTTAATCTGTGTTGCAGGCTTGCCGGAAAATGCCATGCCGTAAACTTTGTTGCTGAACTTTATTGGCATGTAGTACACGTGATAATCCTGACCGTTAATCTTCACGCTGTCAGAATAATAATCTTTCCCGCTGCTGACTGTCTGCCACACTGCATCAGATGCAGGCGTGCCCTCTATCCTTTTGCCGTTCTGATCCTTTATAGTGGTCATGAAGCGTATATTCCCCTTGAACAGAGTAAGGTCAACCCCGGTTGTCTTCATTATGTCGATATATGAAGTTTCATACCTGATGAATCCGTCCACAAGGTCATTGTTGTTCACTATATCGTATTCATAGTATTCACGCAGTGCCCTTGCAGCTACAATAAGCTCTTCTTTCGTGTTTTCCTTCAGGTTGTTCACGACTATTCTGGAAGTAATTATTGTTATTATAGTTACTGCAATGATAAGGGGGGCAAGCGCAAGAAGAATCAGCATTGATTTTAGGCTTACATTTTTTTTCATGACCGGACAAATCTCCTCATAAAAATATTTCAAAAATTATACAGCACATTTACCGTTACTATGAGGAATATAAATATTTTCCGGCATGTTTTATGCTCTCCTAAACCAATTCGCTGGCTTTCAGCACTATACCATAATCCTCGCGAATGACGAGGTAGTTTCCGCGTACCGACACCTTATCACCGGCCTTGACGGAGCTGAATGCTTTTGCGTCCTGAAATATGCACAGCACATAGCATTTCCCTCCTGCCCTGTCCGAAAGCTCTATGCACGGCTGGCCGAATACGCCGTCCGGCCCGGTTCTGAGCACTACACCTTCAGCTTCTATGCGTTTGCCATCGAACTCCTGAAGTGCTTTATGCGGATTGCGGAAAAAGTATTCATGAAGCTCTTTCGCGTCAAACGGTGCTTCCTGCTTCATCATGGGAAATACAGTGTTCTCTGCCTCATATGCCTTGCGTGAATCCGGTTTCACTGAATACAGCACTGCTCCTGCCACTGCTCTTTTGCTGACCCATAATGCAGGACGTACGCCGATAACGTTATCGTCAACATAATGCGGCCTGTTCCCGAATGTCCCGTAGGAGCTGAGGTATACCGCCTGAGAGTTTCCTGCAGGAGTACGCGTCCGCCATGCGCAAAGCCCGTTCCCATTGATGTATGTCACGCGGCTTCGTGAATATGCTGTAGGTGTGCATTGGCGGTCTGCTTCTTCCGGCATGTATTTGATGACTTCTTCGCGGCTTAACGCAAAAACTTTGCCGGGCAGTCCGGACGTGATTATTGCGCTGCGTTCTGTGCTGGTGAAGGCAGTACGGAGAAATTCACCGTTGAGCCATTCCCGCAGCGAGCAGTCATCCCATTTTACGTTTGCCCTGCGTTCATTGTAGGGTATTTCGTCAATGCACCTAGCCGTAATCAGCAGAAGCGCATCATCGGTTTCATCAAGCACCAGCCACTCAACAGGGGACATCTCCTGCGAATCTGCTTCCTGATAGTACCTGCCGAACTGCAATGCTGAACATTCCGCCGACATCATAACTGCAAACAAGACTGCACACGCTAAAATTTTATGCCTCTTCATTATTGCAGCCTCCTCTTCAAATCCCACTTAACATAAGGCTTGAATATTTCTGCGATAAATCTTACCGGCAGGTATATTTTCCCGTTCCTCATCTGCGCAGGAGCATTCATGTTTATGGGAAATGTGTTGTATTTGGCCTCTGAACTCCCGGCTCTTACCGACAGCTTGTGCCGTCCTGAAGCTTGACGTAAAAGTCTAACGGTTCAGTGAATATTTTGTATGTGCTGATCATGTCAGAATATTTCATGTGTTCGCCGTGTCCGAAGAATATTTCAGCTGATGGGGGAAGGCTGAGATTCTTTATGCGCATGAGGGATTCAAATATTCCGGGGACGCTGCTGTTTGGAAGGTCATAGCGCGGTATTCCTCCGAAAGCGACAGAGTCTCCTGCAAACAACAGTCCTGAATCCTCAAAGTAATACAGCGAACTTCCCGGTGAATGACCTGCGGCAGGAATGACTTTTATGCTGTTGCCTGCAAGATTATACGTTCCTTCATATACCGGCAGGACTTCGCACTCAATCACGAAAGGCTCGCTTATTACGCGCTCAAAAGAATAATTGATGTAGGTATTGTACAGCCCCTCAAGGTCTGAAGTGCCGATATAAATTTTTGCGTCAGGATAATCACGCTTCAGCGCATCAAGCCCTATGATGTGGTCAACATGGCAGTGGCTCAACAGCACGAAGTCAACACCGCCAATGGATTTCACGTAGTCTTTGAGCTCGCCGCCATAATATCCCGGATCTACGAGTATGTTTCCGCCGTCTGACCGTATAACATGAACGCAGCATGAAAATGTATCGGGGTTGGTGAAGCTCCTGACTGTGCAGTTTCCGGCATCATAGAATCTTTCAGGCGATTAGTTGCTGAACTGCGATGGCATTGCCGGTCTGAACTGTCCCGCATAAGCCGAAGACACACATGCAAGCACAAAGCATAAAATGAGCAGGCTTTTCTTCTTCATTGCACAGTCTCCTTACTCCAGAGCGTCCTGCACTGCAAGGGTGAAATCACGGACATCTACAGTTGCTCCGTTGCCGGCCAGACGGTCTACTATGATGTTTGCGATCCTGCCGTCCTTCTCCACTGCATTGGCTATGTATAATCCCCATTGCGGGCTGTAGGATATGCCGGACTTTACGGAATAGGAATTATCTTCAGCGAATTATGCCGAAGACAGCATAACTGCAAGCATTACAGCTAATGATACGGTTATTTTTCTCACAATACATTTCTCCTTAAAATAAATTCATAGCAGGCTATGTTTATGCAGTAAAAATAAAGTACACTTAAAGCACTTGCTACGTCAATAACAAGCAAAAAATTTTATGTGTTTTTATTGAATATTAACGGACACTTACAGATATTTTCTGTTCTACTGCAATATCATCAATTAATCTGCTTAAAGGACGCACATAATCTTTCATTCCCTTATGTGCTGAGGCAGTGATATATCTTTCGCTGTTATCATCAAGATAGAATATATGGCGCTGCTGCCCAAGCATTGTAATTTTGTCGTCGCTAAGGTCTCTGTCGTAAGTCATGAGATGCCATATTTCGCGTATCTTGTGCTTGCTGAGAGTATCCCTGTCTGCACCCGATACCTGCTTCCATCTTTCCCGCATTGTCCTCTTGCAGCTGATGCCTATGCTCCAGCCGTCATGACACCTGAACCATTTATCGATTTCTATATTCGTCTGGAAATGTTCAGGTTTCTGGCGTGATTTCAGGCCGTAAAAGTCAAACAGGAACGTTACAGCGTCTTCAAGCCCTTTTCCTGCCCGTCTCTTGCGCTTCTGGCCTGCCCTGCGTTCAAACTCCTGAACGAATGCAGTCATCACGGCGTTATCATCTGCTGCGGTGTGCGGAAAATTCTTCAGGTTCTCCAGTGCCTTCCGCAGATTCATGAACTCCGCATTAATTTCTTCCCTCTCTGCGCTAATACAGCCCCAGACTCCCAATGAATCCCAAGAGGCCAAGACTTTACTGACACTCTTTTTTCCCAGTGAAGTCAGTATCTGTGCGGCATGTTCACGGCAAAATTTTTTGTCATCATCAGGAATTTTCTTCAGTGCAGAATTTGCAGGAAGGACAACATAACGGACAGTAAACATGAAAACAGCGATATCATCAACTGAACCCAGCATAGCATCAAGGTCATCACAGAAATTTTTGCGCTGGCGTGAAGATTTTGATGCGCCCTCAGAGAATCTATGAATCTCATTCATCAGGGCATTATGGCATATAGTGTATCTGTTATTTTCTGTTATATGCTGAAGGTAAATTAGCGGCTCAATTTTCGACAAAAGCAAATTCATAAACTTTTCATTTTTTCCCGGTGCGGCGTATTGGTCTGTATTCAGGAGCATTCTTGCGAACCAGTAACAATTTTCCCACGCGCTACCACAATTTATACTGCCTGTCGTCCTCTGCATAATTCCAGTTTCTGCCTTCTATTCTTGTTCGTATCATCTCACAGTACACGGGGGATTTTTCGATGAGTATATATTTTCTTCCGTAACGTATTGCTGATACTGCCGTAGTTCCTGAACCTGCGAACGGATCAGCTATGATTTGCGCACTGGTTGATGAAATTATCCTGTCCGTGAGTTCTTCCGGGTACGGCGCAGGGTGAGGATTGCCGGACTCCTGTTTTATCTCCCATACATCACCGAGCCTGTTTGCTTTGTCTGCAAGCCTGAATTTAGGCTTTGCTATGAGGTAAATCACTTCATATGTTGGCAGGAAATACCCTGCATTAAAGTTGATGCCTCCTGAACGTTTCCAGATGATTATCTGCCTGACAGGGAAGCCTTCAAGTATCTCGTGCCTGTCCTGAAGCAAACCGTTCTGCACGCGCCATTTGTGATTGTAGAATATTGCACCGTCATCCTTCAGCAGCCTCATCATCTCATTCAAACATTCCCTTTGCCATGAGCAGTATTCATCATAGGGCATATCGTCATCATGATCTTCATACCCGGACAATAACGCAGCATTTGCCCACTTTCCGCCGCGCCCGTCCTTCATGCCGTTTCCTGATGAGTTCTTTAGGTTGTAGGGAGGAGACGTTACGAACAGATCAATGCTTGAGGACTCAATCTCCCGCATAACCTTCAGGCAGTCCCCGCATATAACTTTGTCCGTGAAATCTTCTATTTCTGTCATTCTCCGCTTATCTTGAGGCCAGTAATATTTTTCGCGTCAAACGGTGTCTGCTGATACACAAAGTAATTCAGCCAGTTAGAGTAAAGCAAATTCGCGCTGGATCTCCACGTGCATACAGGGGGCTTTGTGTCGTCATCATTGGGGAAGTAGTTATACGGCACGTGAATCGCAAGCCCGGCCTTCTTGTCCCGCCAATACTCTTGAGCCAAAGTATCAGGGTCATATTCAGAGTGTCCGGAGATGAACAGCTGCCTTCCCCTGTCTGTAGATACAGCATATACGCCGGCTTCAGCACTCTCGGATAGTATCTTCAGTGCAGGGATTTTCTGAATGTCGCGCTTCATGAACGTAGTATGCCTTGAGTGGGGAACCATGAAGACATCATCAGAGCCGCGAAAAAGTATCGAGCCTTTATGCGTAACCCTGTGATGAAAGACTCCGAACAGCTTTCTGGGCAAATGTATTTTGGGTATGCCGTAATGATAATACAGTCCAGCCTGAGCACCCCAGCATATATGAAACGTGCTGTGAACGTGTGATTTGCTCCACTCCATGATGTCGCACAGTTCCGGCCAGTAAGATACCTGCTCAAACGGCATATGCTCAACAGGTGCGCCGGTAATGATCATTCCGTCAAAGTATTCATGCCTCACAGCGTCAAAATTCTTGTAGAACGCAAGCATGTGCTCAATCGGCGTATTTTTGGGTACACGTCCGCTCATGGTGAGCAATTCAATCTCAACCTGAAGGGGAGTATTGCCCAAGAGTCTGGCTAACTGGGTTTCTGTGGCTATTTTGGTGGGCATTAAGTTTAGTATCAGTATGCGCAATGGCCTTATGTCCTGACTCTGTGCGCGCCTCTGAGTCATGACGAAAATATTTTCGCGCTCAAGAATATTCACTGCCGGCAAATCACCGGGAATATTTATCGGCATTTCCTGTTACTCTTCCCTGCGGAG
>CAJOES010000089.1 GCA_905233455.1 uncultured Synergistales bacterium
CGTGCAGAAGGGGGCGGGTGGGCGGGGGACATGAACGCAGTTCATGTTACATACACATACAGCATATAATGACTGTCGGGCTGTTGACTTTTACGGCTAAACTGATAAAATTTCACCCGTGCTTCAGAATAACGGGCACATTAAAGATTTAAGGGCTTTGGGAAATGGTGCAACGGCAGCACACCTGACTCTGGATCAGGCAATTGGGGTTCGAATCCCTGTTTCCCAGCCAATTTTTTTGAGACGACGGAAGAAATTACTCCCTGTTCATATGGAAATTATGAGCAGGGATTTTTTGTGTCCGTTTTCAGGAAGGCAGGATTATTTTTATGTTGGCATTCATTATTCTCTACGCAGTGATATTGATTCTTCTCGGTGCATTCATCGGGCGCAGGGCAAAAAGCGCATCTGATTTCTTCGTGGCAGGACGCAATTTCGGTTCAGGTCTCCTCTTCACGACACTCATAGCCGCAAATCTCGGTGCAGGCTCTACCGTCGGAGTTACAGCACTGGCGTATCAGCATGGCCTTTCTGCGTGGTGGTGGATCGGCAGTGCCGGGATAGGCTCAATGATTCTGGCTTTCTGGGTAGGGCCAAGAATCTGGCGCATTGCACGGGAGCACAACTACTACACCTTGAGCGACTATCTTGACGCAAGATACAGCAAAATATTTTCCGGCATAATCTCATTCATGATGGCATTAGGGACTCTCGCATTATTCTCCGGACAGCTGCTCGGTATTGCATGGATTCTTGAGGTTGTTGCTGACGTGCCCAAGACTCAGGGCGTTATTGCCGGTGCAGTAGTTACGACTCTGTATTTTGCCGCGGGCGGCCTCCTCTCCAGCGCAATCGTCAACATAATTGAAGTTGCTGTGATCCTTGCAGGGTTCGTTATCGCACTGCCGTATGTCCTGACTCATTCCGGAGGCATTGAGGGTATAAGGTCAGCAGTGAACTCTGTAGCATATTTTGACTTCTTCGGCATGGGCAGCACCGCAATAATAGGCTATATCGTTATGCTTGTGCCGTCATTCTTCATATCGCCCGGGCTTATCGGTAAAGTTTTTGCCGCACGGGACGAGAGAGCCATAAAGACAGGTACAGCGTTAAACGGTCTGGTTCAGCTGGTGTTTGCGGTTATTCCCGTGATTATAGGCATGGCATGTTTCGCGGTGTATCCTGACCTGACGAGGCCAGATTTAGCACTTCCTGCCGCAATGAAGAATATGATGCCTTTCTGGGCCGCATGTGTGGCTTTGGGTGCAGTTTTTGCCGCAGAGGTCAGCACTGCAGATACGGTTCTTTATATGCTTGCTGGTTCTCTGGTGAATGATCTCTACAGACGCTTCATTAATCCCGGCATTAGCGACAACAAATTATTATGGGCTTCACGCTGTGTAAGTCTTGTATGCGGAGTTATAGGTGTCGTGCTGGCTTTAAGGCTGGAAAGCATAATATCAGCACTGACGATATTCTATTCATTGATGAGCGTATCACTTGCCGCACCGTTAATCTTCGGGCTGTTCACTGAAAGGGCATCGAACACCGGCGCAATACTGTCTGCACTCTGCGGAATAGTCCTTACGCTGTACATGACCTATAACGGGATCACGGCAGATTTAGGCTTTGTGAGGCTGAATGCGTCAACCTGCGGAATAATATTATCGTTCGTGATTATTTCAGCAGCAACCCTGCTAATGCCTCGTCGATATGTGAGACAGGAATAATCTTTATGCCGTCAAACCTAACCTTTTCGCGGGAACTCACTACAGCGGAATGAAACCCCAGCCTTGCCGCTTCCTTGAGCCGCAGATCAATGCGTGATACCGGACGAATCTCCCCTGCAAGCCCTACCTCGCCGAGCCAGCATGTCCCGGGCTGAAGGGGAGCATTCTTCAGGGCAGAAGCTATAGCCGCACATGCCGGAAGATCCGCAGAGGGATCCTGAAGCGTGAGTCCTCCTGCAACGTTAATGTACAGGTCATGAGATCCCGTAGCGATACTGCAGCGTCTGTCTATTACTGCCGTCAATAGCTGAAACCGGTTGAGTTCGATTCCGCGTGAAGTCCTGCGTGGATAGGGAAAAACCGTGCGTGCTGCAAGTGTCTGAATCTCTGCGGCTAACGGCGTGCTCCCTTCAAGTGCTATGGTCATCGCGACTCCCGGAACTGATACATCATCACGGTTCCAGTATAGCCCGCTCTTGTCGGTTACCGGGTGCAGTCCGTCTTCACGCATCTCGAATATTCCGAGTTCGTCTGTGCTTCCGTAACGGTTCTTGACTGCACGGAGCATTCTGTATGATGAGTAGTTATCGCCGGAAAAGTTCAGCACGGTATCAACCATATGTTCAAGAATCATAGGCCCTGCAAGTTTGCCGTCCTTCGTGATGTGTCCGATAAGCACCGCAGGAATATTCTTTGCACGTGCCGCGTCTATGACCCTCTGCGCGACTTCCCGAACCTGATTGATGCTTCCCGGCCAGCCTGAATTACTGTCCGCCGTCATTGCCTGTACGCTGTCGAGAACGAAAAACGCAAAGTTATTCCCGTCAAGGCTGCTTAATGCCTCATCAAGCTCTGAGCCTGAATACAGGTATAGCTTCTCTGAGGCTGTATTGATGCGTGATGCCCGTAACGCTACCTGGGCTTCTGACTCTTCGCCGGAAATATACAGCACAGGAACGCCGTAATTTCTCGCGACGCTTCCTGCCGCCTGAAGCAGCAGTGTAGATTTCCCGATTCCCGGTTGTCCCCCGATCAGTGCCACTCCTCCGGGAACGAGTCCGCCGCCTAGAACGCGGTCAAGCTCATTGATGCCGGTTGAGAGTCTTTCAGGTGCACGGACTTCAAGGGCACTGATGACTTTTGCGCGTGATGCTGGGGATTTGCGGGCGGGTTTTGGAGTATCCTCTGCAGGCTCGAGCGTTCCCCATGAATTGCAGAAGGGACATTTGCCGGTTTTAGTGGTGGTTGTGTGCCCGCATTCGGTGCAGATATATTTTGTTATGTGAGTGCTTGCCATAAAATTATTCTACACTATATATCTGTTTATGACAGGAATGTGATTGAGCAGAGCAGATATTGAGAAAGAAATTATGAAGACTATTAAAGCAGTTAGCGGCAAGAAAACTAATGGGTTAGACATGAGCATATTATGTACTATCGGTATTTTCTTTAGGATTCCTATCACTGCTGCATGTACGAGATAAGCACCGAAGCTATATTTTGATAATGCTCTTATGAATCCTGACTTTGCTAGCTTTTGGTGAACGTGCTTTTTACAGAAGGTAAAAATTGCAATACTTTCTGCCATGATGCCTATGCTTAATGGAAGGCAGAAAGTCTGTACAGGCATATTAGAATTGAGTGAAGCATATTCTGAGAGGAAAACTGATATAAGAATCCCTGCTGCACCTGCAATGTATATAAGGCATTCATGCTTTAGAGTTATTTTATGTGTATTGAGGAAATATCCTGCAAGAAAATATCCGCTGAAACCTGCTGCAAAAGATAAATAAAAATTTCCGAAAGCCTTTCCTAATACATAATCATATTGCTTAGAAAATATTCGACATAAACTTATGCTCTGAGGTATGACAAAAGCCGAGAATAATGCAAGGATAAGAAAATATTTAGTAAGCTGTTCAGACTCCGCAATCTTCTTCATGAATGGAACTATCATATACAGTCCCGTTATCATGAATAAAAACCAAAGGTGATAATGCCCTATAATGAAGTTTGATAAAAAGTCAGCAATATTTTGTTGACGAAGATATGATAACAACAAAGCATAAAATGAAGACCAAAATACAAACGCCAAGATCATCCTGAAAATATATTTGCTGAACATCTTTTTCGCTGATATATCCCGGCTAAGAAATAGAGAGCCGCTTATCATAACAAAGACAGGCACGCTCCAATAAGTCAGCCCACCATGATAAAAATTAAATATCTTCCATTCAAATGAATTTACGTCTGAATTGTAGTAGCCTATAGAAGCTAAGTGTAGCATCATAACTGCAAAAGCTGATATTATCCTCAAAAAATCAAAATAATAGTGTCGTGTCGTGTCGTGTCGTGTCAATTATTACGGACATTTCGATTTTGTCAACCCGCTTTCTGATGAATTTATATGTATTTTGTTGCAGTAATTATACAGCTTTGTATTTATATTATAAACGTCTGAAACAGGTTATTAATTTACGGTGGCGAAGTGTGAGAAACATTCATGAAAACTGAAGCATAAAAAATCCGTGAACTTTTGAGGTCCACGGAACTTTACACAAAAAGTTACTTCACTGGCTTTAACGTCCCTTCCGTCTTCGCCACTATAACAGCACTTGCCGCATCACCGACAATGTTCGGGATAACCCTTCCCATATTGAGTATCCTGTCGATACCGGCAAGAAGCCCTATAGCCTCCATAGGAAGATTCACGGACGATAATACTATCGTGAGCATTACGAGTCCTGAACCGGGAATACCTGCCGTGCCGATTGATGCAAGCGTGGCCGTAAGCATGATCATAACCTGCTGTGTGAAACCCAGTTCTATGCCGAATATCTGCGCAGTAAACACCACTGCAACAGCCTCATATATTGCAGTTCCGTTCATGTTCATGACAGCACCGAACGGTATCACGAAATTTGCCGTCTCGTCATCAACTCCCAGCTTCTTTGTGCATTCCAGATTCAGCGGGATTGTTGCAACGCTTGAGCATGTCGCAAACACGAACGCCATAGCTTCCTTCATCGTGCGCAGGAATCTGAACGGGTTAATGTGTCCGATAAGTCCCGCCATGATTCCAGCCTGAACCACTATCACGTAAATTGCCCCGGCTATGTACATTGCCGCTATTGCCTTGATGTAGGGTATCAATATCTCAGGGCCGTTTGTGCCTACAACGTTAGCCATCAGTCCGAATACCCCGTAGGGCGTGAACTCAAGTACTATGTTGGTGATCTCCTTCATGGCTTCCTGTCCTGCCCTGAAGATGTCGAGCAGAGGCTTTCCGGGTTCTCCAAGTTTCATCAATGAGAACCCTAAAATCAAAGCAAAGAATATTATCTGAAGCAAATTCTGTTTGGAGAGTGCTTCAAATGGGTTGTTGGGAATAATGTTGATTAGGGTATCCAGCATTGATACTTCTTTTGCCGCTGAAACAGTCTGTGCTGTCTGCTGTATGGTTACTCCCGTACCGACACCGATAATGTTTGACGTTACGAGGCCGAGAACTATAGCTATTGCGGTGCTGAGGAGGAAACATACTACTGTTTTCACTCCCATGCGCCCGAGTTTCTTCCCGTCGCCGACATCTGCCGCAGCACATACCAGAAGGCACAGAACCAGCGGTGCAACTACCATAGTAAGAAGCCTTGTGAGGATTGTACCAAGAGGGTTAAGGACTTTTGCGCCCGGCCCCCAGAAAAGACCGACAGCTATACCGAGAACAAAGCCTATCATTATTCGGGTAAACAGACTCCAGTTACGCCACGGTTTAAAGATATATCCCATGATTTATAATTCCTCCTGTTGTTATAGTTTTATGTTTTATGCCCTCTGTTCTCTTGCCGGAGAATCTGAGGGTGCTTGAATTTATACGAACCTGCACACGTGATCCACTGCTATATCGCTGAAGCCGTAAGCCTCTGCCTTTGTCAGTTTTCCGTTGCACACGTCATGAATCACGTCAAGAAGCTCGCGTCCCATTTCCTTATATGTCTTTGTTCCCTGAACTATTGCGCTGAGGTCTACGTCCATGTTGTCTTCCATCATCATGAATGTTTTTGCATTGGCAGTAACTTTCAGCACAGGCACTATTGCATTTCCCGTAGGCGTTCCGCGTCCTGTGGTGAATATGACTGCATTGCACCCTCCTGCAACCATTGACGTAATCGACGAAATATCGAATCCTGCAGTATCCATCACTACAGCTCCGGTTTTTGTGGGTCTTGCTGCCTGTTCAAGAACCTCAACGATAGGGCGCGTTCCTCCCTTGCGTATACAGCCGAGGCTCTTTTCATCGAGCGTGGAGAGTCCGCCTGCCTTGTTGCCGGGTGTGGGCTGTCCTGCCCGGCAGTCTTGGCCTGCAGCCTTTAGGTGTTCCTCATAATCCTTGCAGACCTGTATTATCTGGTTGTGTATCTCCGGTGTTGCTGCCCTTTTCGCCAGAACATGTTCGCCTCCAATCCATTCGATTGATTCGCTCATCATAGTAGAAGCTCCCAAGTCAACGAGCAGATCGCTCAATTCACCTACTGCCGGATTGCTGGCAATTCCTGAAGTAGCATCACTGCCGCCGCACTCTATACCCATCAGAAGCTCGGAAATGTCGCACAACTCTTTCTGCTGCCTGCCTGCCTCTGCCGCCATATCACGCGCCGCACGTACAGCCTTCTCGATTGTCCGCAGAGTCCCGCCTTCCTCCTGAATGCCGAATGACACTACAGGCTTTGAGGTCATAGCCTGAATCTTTTCGCGCAACGGCTTATGCCCGACTGTCTCACAGCCCAGACCGATAATCACTACGCCATACACGTTGGGATTGCAAGCAAAACCCGTTAAGACTTTTTGCGACATGTCCGTATTCGCTTGAACGTCAGAACAGCCGGTGTTGAAGACGATATTCACTGCACCGCGCACTTGACTCGCCACAATTCTTGCTGTCTCTGAACCGCATACGCACGTCGGAAGAATCAATACGTGATTGCGGATTCCTGCTCTGCCTTCGTTTCTCTTATATCCCCAAAACTGCATTAGACTTCACCATCCTCTAAATCATTTCGCTTGCGTAATCCCTGGGAACGCTGTATATGTTCCTGTCCCATACCCTGAAACCTTTTGCTATAGGCTCAAGAGTCCGCCCGATCATCTCGCCGTACTTTATGACCTCATCACCTTTAGCCAGGTCATTCAAAGCTATCTTGTGGCAGTAAGGTATATCCTCCTCAGCTTTAAGGCTAAGGACTTCATCACCTTTCCTGTAGACAACCTCAGAACCCGCAGGAACTTCGGTAACGCACGTAACGACATTGTCAGTGTCATCAATCAGGAGCGCGTTAATATTCATGCTTTGTACTCCCCTCAAAAATTTTTTCTTGTTTGTTTGTGGATGGGATTATGTTAATATGATGCTGTCATAAAATCCAATTATGATAATTTATACGTAAATCAATAAAATTTATTATGCAGCAGGAATTCGAATACATATACGAGATATACAGGGCAGGAAGTTTCTCTAAGGCGGCAGAGAATCTATACATTACACAGCCAGCATTGAGCATGTCGGTGAAAAAGATAGAAGCATCTATAGGCATGGCACTGTTTGACCGTAGCACCAGGCCGCTGCAGCTGACTGAAGCAGGAAAAATATTTATCGCATCTATAGAGAAGATGACTGCACTTGAAGAGGATATGAACAATCAGATTCAGGATATTCATGAATTGCGCTCCGGACATCTCTGCATCGGAGGTTCACACTATATCAATGCGTATATTCTGCCTGAAGTCATGACAGACTTCAGCAGGACATATCCCGGCATAAAGCTGGAACTGATTGAAGCAAGCTCCGCAGAACTGGCCGGTATGCTGTCAGAACGCATGATCGACCTGACTTTTTCCTGCAATGATGAACTCATCACAAACTTTGAGCATTACCCGGCATTTCATGATCACATACTTTTAGCGGTATCCCCCGAAACCTTGAGCCTTCCCTGCGCACTTTCAGCAAGAGACATACTCAATCGCCGGCACGTGAAGCCGGATTGTCCCGCAATACCTCCGGAGGCAATGAGCGGACTTGAGTACGTGATACTTTCAGAAGGGAATAACCTTCACGACAGGGCACACGAAATATTTTCGCAGAACGGGATAACACCGAACATAAAGCTGGAGATTGCACAGCTTGCAACATCATATCATCTTGCACGGTCAAATTTTGCGGCGGCATTCATCAGCGACAGAATGATTACGCCTGAAGAAGAAAAACTGAACTTTTACCGCATAGATTCTCCAGTAACTGACAGGCTGTTTTATGCTGTACTGCCTAAGAGGGAATATACATCAAAAGCTGTAAGGGCATTCATAGAATTATCAGGAAGCAAGCTAAAATGAACTCAGCCTTTTCTGCCGATTATCCTGTAATTTCCTCCGCATTCATCAAGGCCGATAACCTCAAGGTTAAGATACTCAAATATTTTTCTCAGGCTGTCCTCACAGAAAACGTGATGATGAAGGCATCTGTTCTCATAATTCAGCATTGAACGCTTCCTGAAGTTCTCCGGCCCTCCTGCGGGAGGATCAAGCTCGTAATCATGAAGTTCAAGTATTTCCGGAAGGTGCGTTAAATCCGTTTCCTGCATATCATTCCGATAGTCTTCAAGTATATGCTCAAAGCTGGTGTATTCTCTTCTGTGGTCAAATGTCCTGTCCTTCATTGGGACGAGAACTATCACACAGCCTCCATATTTCAGCACACGCACAAATTCTTTCAGTGCCTTTATAGGGTTAGCTATATGCTCAAGATTGTTGGAGGACATGACGAAATCATATGAAGCATCATTCAAACAGCTCATATCTACGGCATCAGCTATGTACATATTGCCGAGTATATGAGAATGATATTTGTATTTGTCCGTGCTCCCTTTCTGCCACCACACAGTATCTGCACTGAAGTTTACTCCGTCGCATGAAGCACACTTTGAATATACCGGTGAAAATATCTCTGAAGGACCGCCGACTTCAAGACCGTGCTTTGATTTAAAGATATGAATATATTGTTTCCATAAAGTTAAATAACGCAGATTCTTACGAAAGGAACGTACAGCATTAACGCCTTTGCGGAGAAATTCAGACTTCTTTAAAAGCGCACGAAGGCTTCTCTTCTCTTCTCTTCTCTTCTCTTCTCTTCTCTTCTCTTCTCTTCTCTAAAAATCAAGCTCCTTTTTCGGTATTTTTATACTGCAAATCATGAAGCGACGGATCCGCCGAAACTTCATCAGTTCTCACGCCCCGAAGCCACGCATTATGACCCGCCATAGCAACCATCACGGCATTATCCGTACACCGGTTCACTTCCGGAAGCCACGCCCTGAAACCCTTTGCCGTCATCAGAGCCTCACGAAGCGCGCTGTTAGCCGCAACCCCGCCCGAAGCACTCACACGCTTTATGCCCGTAAGCCTCACAGCAAGATTCACTTTCGCCATCAATGCTTCCGTAACTGCCCGCTGGAACGATGCGCACAGATCATTCACCGGGACATTAACGCCGTCATACTTCTTGGCCTGCCACAGCAACGCCGTCTTCAGCCCGCTGAAACTGAACTCGATATTATTCGTGTGCTTTAACGGTATGGGGAAATCGAATGCGTGAGGATCTCCTGCCCCTGCGAGTCTGTCTATCTCCGGCCCGCCGGGATACTTCAAGCCTAAGATCCTCGCTGCCTTGTCGTATGCCTCACCCGCCGCATCATCACGGGTCTGCCCGAGAAGCTCATATTGCCCGAAAGCATCAACCCGTATGATCTCCGTATGCCCTCCAGACACTATCAGCGACAAAAACGGCGGCTCTAAGTCCTGTGCTTCAATCAGCGGTGCAAACAGATGGCCTTCAAGGTGATTCACGCCGATCAGCGGAACATTCCATACCTGCGATAATGCCCGTGCCGTCATCACTCCCACAATAAGAGATCCCATCAGTCCCGGCCCCCGCGTTACTGCAATAAGGTCTAAATCCTTGCCGGTAATATTGCACTCACTCATTGCGGCATTCACCAGCGGTAAAAGGTTTTCTAGATGTTTTCTTGCGGCAAATTCAGGGATCACGCCCCCAAAACGCGAATGATCTTTTATCTGGCTGGACAGCAATTCGCACAGCACTTCCCTGTTGTCCTTCAGCACTGCAACGCCCGTATCATCACAGCTTGTTTCTATTCCTAGTGTAAGCATGTCATCAACTGAAAGAACTATCCTCGACAAATTCAGGCCAAGCATGGTCAATGAAGTCATCATACGCATCAAATAACGGAGGTATCATAATCTCGTCATTGAATATGAACTGTTCAAAGCCGTCTAACGCAATTTCACCGAACCATAATTTGTTTCCGCATTCCCTGTTGTGTGATACCAGCATCTATTCACGCCTCCTTAGTGTTGATACAGCCCAGCATGTCATGGACAGCCCGGAGCCTGAATCGTCAAGAGTCTCTGCGGACTTGAATTTTATGCTGACGGGGAAAAACCGTGAAAGGCTTGCTGTTATCGCATCACGGTACTTGTTGAGCTTCGGGACTTGAGCCTGTATGACTGCATCAGCAAATACAATCTCCCAGCCTTCAGACTCAACGCGTCTCATTACTTCCCGGAGAAGTTCTATGCTGTCAGCGTCCTTGTAGCGTACATCATTTGCCGGAAAAATGCTGCCTATGTCCGGAAGCCCTGCCGCACCAAGAAGCGAATCCATGACTGCGTGAGTCAGTATGTCCGCATCTGAATGGCCGAGAAGCCCCAGAGGCGATGCAATCTCAATTCCGCCGAGAATCAGCCTGCGTCCCGGAATTAGCCTGTGTACGTCGTAACCCATTCCCGTGCGCGTAATGTATCTTTCCGCCAATGCCCTTGCTGTCATCATATCCTCCGGCCAGGTAACCTTAAAGTTCAGCCTTTCCCCCTCAACATATCTCAATTCATGCCCTGCCTTCTGCCACGCTTCAGCCTCATCCTTTGCGTATGGGTTATCCCTCACAGCCTCGATCAGCAGTTCACGCGGAAAACTCTGCGGTGTCTGCGTTATGTACAGCCCTTCACGGTCAACGCACGAGATATTTCCGCCGTCAATGCGTTTCAGTGCATCACTCACAGGAAGGACAGGCACAGCACCGTAATCTTTGCCGGTTGAATCGGCAAGTGATTGAAGCAGTTTATGTGTCGCGAACGGTCTTGCAGCATCATGCACCATGACGTAATAACAGCTTGCCGCACGTAATCCGTTCAGTACGGATATTGCCCGCTCACTGCCGCCGTAAGTGATTCTGATGCCGGGAATGTCTGTCAGCGTTCCTTCAGGCACGACGAGGATAACCTCACGCACAAATTCGCATTGCTGTGCAGTCTCTGCGCTCCACTGCCACAACTGACGGCCAGCAAGAGTCATGAACTGCTTTTGCGCGCCGCCCATCCTTGAGCCGGATCCACCGGCAACTATCACGAACGAAAATTCATGCACGCTATAACACCTGCCTTCTTGCCTCTAATGCCGTGTGAAGAGTCATTCTGTCCGCGAACTCTATAGCACCGCCAACAGGAAGCCCGAAAGCAAGCCTAGTAATTTTCTTCACGTCAGAATCCTTCAGCACGTCAAGAAGCGTGTAATATGTCATGTCCCCTTCAAATTTAGGGCTTGTAGCTATGATTACTTCATCTGCCTTGAGAGACGCTATATGTTTGCGGAGAAACTCTATATCTTCATCACCTATATCATGCCCGTCAGCAGGCGAAATCTTGTAGCCCAGAACGTGATACAGCCCGTTATAGATTCCAGCCTGTTCAAACGCTGCAAGAGCTTCAACGTCCTCAACTATGCACAAAATATTCTTTTCCCTCAAAGGGTCAGTGCATATGCTGCAGGGGTTTCGTGATGAGATATTTCCGCAAAGCTCGCAAGTGTATAAATCCTTCTTGAGTCCGGAAATGAGTCCGCCGAATTCAGAGAGATATTCATTGTCCTGCTTGAGCAGATAGAAGGCTATGCGTCTCGCGCTCTTTGTGCCTATGCCGGGAAATTTCTTCAGGGCAGAGATTAAATCATTGAGCTGCTCCAAACGCTAGAACCCCATTCCCATTGAGCCTAATGCGCCGGTTATTCCTCCCATACGTTCGCTCATGAGTTCACGGCTCTTCCTGATCCCCTCATTGACTGCGGAAGCTACAAGGTCTTCAAGCATTTCTTTATCGTCGGGATTGATGACTTCGGGATCAATCTTTATGCCGACTAAATCACCCTGCCCGGTAAAAGTTGCTGTAACCATTCCGCCTCCAACGCTTGCTTCTACTTTCTCTTCTGCAAGTTTCTCCTGTACCTGCATCATTTTGCTTTGCATCTGCTTGGCCTGTTTCATTATGCTGTTGAGATTCATGAAAAAATTTCTCCTTCAATTAAGTTTTGAACGCGTAAATTCTATCACGTATAATTATGCTAAAAAAATCAGGAGCAAGAAAAATTCATCATGCTTGAAATATTCAAGTCTCTTCCCGCAGGAGGGACAATCTTCAATTCACTTACTGTCCTTATAGGCAGCTCGTTAGGTCTGTTGATCGGCAAATTCATTCCCGAAAAACTTCAGGAAAATATATTCAACTGTCTTGGCCTTTTCACAATGTACGTAGGAATAAATATGATGCTCGGCATGAAACACTCTATAGCCGTCTTGGTGAGTCTTGTGCTTGGGAGTGTTACTGGTGAACTTATGGGAATTGAGGACAGGCTCAACAGGCTTGGAGACACAATAAAGGCGAAACTTCACACGAACAATTCACGCTTCACTGAGGGATTCGTTACGGCTACATTGCTGTTCTGCATAGGCTCAATGGCGATTATCGGTGCGTTCAATGACGGCGTGAGGCATGATCCTGAACTGCTCATGACTAAGGGAGTCATGGACGGGATTGCGGCTACACTGTTTGCGGGGTCTCTGGGGCTTGGAGTTCTGCTGTCGGTAGTGCCTATGTTCATATATCAGGGAACATTGACGCTTCTTGCTGTCTGGGCTGAACCGTTCATCACGGCTGATATGTTCGCGAATATTTCAGGTATCGGAGGCTTGATGATTCTTGGGATAGGATTGAACATGCTGAAGATTACGCGGATAAAGCTGGGAGATATGCTGCCGGGTCTGGTATATGTGGTGTTCTTGACGATGATTTTTGCGTAAAAAGGATGATAACTATGAACTTTATATTATTGCTGCTTGTAGTTTTTACTGCTCTGCTTTCTTTGGGCGTTCTGCGCTTGGCCAGACATGACAGGGCACATAACGCAGAGATAACTAACTTGAGAATGAAACTATCTCTTATTAGCGAACAGATGAGAAGTAATTCAGAAGCTAATAAATTTGCAGAAAATACGTACGGGGGGGGGGGTGCTATTGGCAATAGTATTACGCTGCATGGTATGTGTGATTATTGGTGGAATGAGTGCGGAATGGCGGCTTCCGAACCTGAGAGAGATTATTTTCATATAGTCTCTGAAGAACTCAAGCGAATGTACCCTTCAATAACGTGCTGTGCGTATAATTTCGCCGTATGGGAAATGATGAGTGCAGATAGAGCCGAAACAATATCTTTATTAGCCCCTTATCTGAACGAGAAAATTAATGTGATTACAATACAGCTAGGAGAAAATGTAAATGACCTCTCTACCTTTGAGAATGATTACACTGAACTTCTTAAACATATACGCCGGCAATGTCCTGAAGCTAAAATAATTGTTGTTACGGATTTTTGGGAGAAAAACGAAAGGGATATCATGAAGATACGTGCAGCAGAAAAATGCGGAGCCTTCATCGCTGATATAAGCTCAATAAAGGACAACGAAAACTATATGTGTAATTTAGGCACGCAGGTAACAGGCTCTGACGGACAAACGCATATCGTTGAACATTCGGGTGTCTCTAGGCATCCGGGAGATAAGGGAATGACGTATATAGCTGAAAAAATAATTGAGCAGCTGCAAAATATATAAAGGCAATATAACTCAATGATATAATAAATTTCCGTAAAATTTATCATGACTTTCTGAAGTATAACTCGGACAAATATAATATGGTTCTCACGGCAGACCTGCGCGATGTGTTCTTTCAAAGAGACCTTTTCAGTGTATACAGTTACAATGAACCTTTTTTAGGTATAGCCATTGAAGACGGCATTTTGAGCGAGGAATGCAATAAAAACTGGATTTTAAATGCTTACGGAGAAGAAATATACCAAAGCATACAGCACGAGAGGATTATTTGTGTAGGTACTGTTTGGGGAACAACAAAAGAGTTCATGAACTATTCAAAAATAATGTCAGACATACTTAAATTCTGACCCGGGAAACATAAAGCAGGACTATTCCGGAAACATTCTTAACGGTAAGGGAGAAATAGCTGCAGTTGTGCATCAGCAGAAACCCAAAATAGTAAAACTTATATATGCCAGATACGGTCAGGGTGTCTTCATTAGTCCATTGAGCATTCAAAAAAATGCCGGGACTTTTCTTGGGTAGGTTATTAAATTTATTCAAATGACACGTTGGAACGGTCTTACGGAAACATTATCCTATGCAATGAAAAAATATGAAATAATAAATATCCTCCCTGCAACTTTCAGTGAGGGTTTCTATCGTCTCTATATTTTTTCCGCTTTCCGTAACTGTTCTGTTCTTTCCGTCTTCTCCCGGCCCGGAAGCTCCGGACTATTTATGCGTTATGTGTGTTATTGATATGCTCACAATGCCTAAAGTCAGGAGATTCCGGCTCAAAAATATCAGATTGCGCTTGTTATGCAGTGTCCTTTACGATGATTTTTGCATGGGATATAATAACTTAAATCTAATTCAGTGAAAGGAACATTGACAGTGAAGGAAAAATCTACGTATAATTGCTCACAGCTCACAGCTCACAGCTCACAGCTCACAGATCACCTTCTATTGTAGCAAATTCTAGCCGTATTGCAGTATCTGTTATCATCCCGTCTTATAATGCAGAAAAGTATATTGGAGCGGCAGTTCAAAGCGTTTTATCGCAAACACTCAAAGACATAGAGCTAATCATAATAGACGATAAATCAAGTGATAGTACATGGAATGTTGTTTCTGAACTCAATGATACCCGAATCGTTAAGGCACGCAGAAACGAAAATTCCGGTTCTCCGTATATTCCGGTTGAAGAAGCTTGTGCTATGGCAAAGGGACGTTTTATTGCAGTTATGGGCAATGATGATCTGCTTGATAGAGATTACCTGAAAATTTTGTTTGACAGGGCAGAAGCTCAGTGCTTGGATATATGCCTCGGTCGGCTGGTTTTTGCGGATTCGGAATGCAGACCTACAGAATTTGTGCTGCCTGATGATGAATTTGACTTCGGTAAAATTTATTCCGGAGAAGAAGCTTGCGGTATGACACTTCCAGATTGGAAGATTAATATGAACGGTGCGTTGATTAAAAATGAAATCTATAACAGGGCACTGAAAAAATATCATAAGTCAGGTAAACGGCAAATGTATAATGATGAAACTTTGAGCCGTGTTTTATTATTGGAAGCTGAAAAAGTAGCTGTATGTTCCGCAAGATACATTTTTAGAGCTAATCCTACGTCTTCAACCAGAAAATTTGTTTTCCGTAATTTTGGTTTCAGGCAATCGAATGAGGATTTACGCCGCATAATCTCTGAATATTTCGGTACATGCTCAAAAGAAGCAAACGATATGGAATTCTACGACTGCATAAATTGGTTTGCCAAGACAAAAGAATTTTTCTATGCAGTGCATAAAGGCTGGATAGAAGAAAAAGATTTTGATGACGGTATCAGAGAGTTAAAGATGTGGCATAAGAATATAAATTTTAATGCTGCTTTATCGAGTGGATTGAAGCTGCACAAGAAAATAGTTATGCAGTCTGTTGGTATGACCTTTCTTTATTGTATTTTAAGAAAACCGTATCCTTATGTAATTTGGTTGATGCTAAAGAGCTTCTTCAGAAAAATGTAAAACGTTCCTCCCTGTAACAGATTTGAGAGGAACGTAATATTTGCTGTCTATATTTTTGCGGCCTTCCTGAGTTCTTCAGCCCTGTCCGTCTTCTCCCAGCCCGGAAGCTCCGGAAGGTCTATACGTCCCATGTGCCCGTAAGCAGCAAGAGCC
>CAJOES010000090.1 GCA_905233455.1 uncultured Synergistales bacterium
GAACGTACGGCATTGTGGCTGTATGCTGCTGTGTCGTTGGGATTCATAGTGTGCTGTGCCGGCCTGCGCAACGGTGTCGAACGCGTAACGAAAGTCATGATGTGCGGCTTGCTGGTGATCATGATTGCGCTTGCAGTGAGATCCGTAACGCTTCCGGGATCTGATGCAGGGCTGAGCTTCTATCTGAAACCCAGCATAGAGAATCTCACCGCAAAAGGCTTCTGGAACAGCGTATATGCCGCATTGGGCCAGTCATTCTTCACGTTAGGGCTTGGTATCGGAAGCATGGCAGTTTTCGGAAGCTATATCAGCAAGGAACGTTCACTGATGGGGGAGAGCCTCATAATTACCGGGCTTGATACGTTTGTTGCATTGACGGCAGGATTAATCATTTTCCCGGCGTGTTTTGCTTACGGCGTGAATCCCGGAGCAGGACCCGGCTTAATCTTCGTAACACTTCCCAACATGTTTAACTCAATGCCCAGCGGCAGAATATGGGGAACACTCTTTTTCCTGTTCATGAGCTTTGCGGCACTGTCTACAGTTATTGCGGTGTTTGAGAACGTCATAGCATGCTTCATGGATCGTTTCGGCTGGAGCAGAGTCCCGGCATCAATCGTAACCTGCACGGGAATATTCATACTGTCATTGCCTTGTGCTTTCGGGTTCAATATATGGTCAGGGTTTCAGCCGCTCGGTGAAGGCTCGAATGTCCTTGATCTTGAGGACTTCATACTGAGCAATAATATTCTTCCTGTCGGGACAATCGTATATCTGCTGTTCTGCGTTACCCGTTACGGGTGGGGATGGGATAATTTCATTGCTGAAGTTGACGAGGGAAAAGGCTTGAAGTTCCCGAGATTCCTGCGCGGCTATCTTACGTATGTAGTGCCGGTGATTATGATCGTGATTCTGATTGTCGGCTATTGGGAAAAGTTTTTCTAGTCCGTATGCTATAATTAGGCAAACGTAGAGGGAGGTTAATATTAATGAAAAAGTATGTATGCACCGTATGCGGTTACGTGTATGACCCTGAGGCCGGAGATCCGGATTCCGGCATTGCCCCGGGAACTGCCTTTGAGGACATTCCAGACGATTGGGTCTGCCCCCTGTGCGGAGTAGGCAAAGATATGTTTGAAGCCCAGTAACCATCACAACAACGAATATAACACTCCCCCGCCTGAGCAAGACGGGGGATTTTTGTTGTGTTTTATGCGTTCTGGCTGCGTCTCCTCCTGATGAGAATAAACAGGATAAGGACAGCAAGACCTATAAGGCCCATACCGGAATCACAGCCTTTACCTGCAACACCAAAAACTATAATGCCGAGCACAAGAGCTATAAGAGCTATCACAAGCGCAGTCTCTGCGGTGTCTGCAACTTCCTCTGCAAGTTCACCTATTGCATCACCCAGATCTGATATGCTCTCTATCATCTCTTCCCCTCCCTCAAGTACAGCCTCGCCGAACTCGTCAATTTCTTCTTCCATGTCATCAAGAACACTGTGATCATATGCAAAGTTCCATTGATACACGCAAGGTATTCCTGAAGCATCCCACGTTCTGACCTTAACATATACACCTTTAAGGCTGTCATCAAAAACCGGGCTGTCAAAATCCCAACTGCCTGAAGCAATATTGTTCTGCCAGCCTGAATTATAATTTTTGCCTGAAGGATTATACGTACGGAAGTATAAATCTACTCTGTGTCCCGGAGACACCTGAACTGAAGTGTTATGTGCAGAAGCAAGCCTGAAGATTATTCCCGTAACATTAGACCCGTCTTTAACCAGCTCAATATACGGCACTCCTTCTGAAAGCTGGCGTTCTGTAGACCTGAATGCGGGGATAACAGTACTGCCTTCTATGTCAGGTTCTCCAGGTACTGTATGAATAATCCACGCTGCATTTTTCCCGCTCACGACATCTTCAGAGAAATTCACGATATTTCCCCAATCATCAACAGGCTTGTAGCTGATATAGCCGCTCCCCAGAGAAAGCCCCGATACAGGCTGAAGCGTGTGCGTAATATCTAGGCTTCCTTCCGTGCCTTCAATAGTTATGCTCCCGTCATCAGTGAAGTATTTTGACTCTGCAAATATATCTTCTCCGTAAAGCTCAAGTGCTACACCGAGTGATACAGCACTGCTGAAATCAGCCCTTCCGTTATCCAGTTTTGCTTCTGACATGTGAGTTATTCTGATCTCCGGTTTTGCTTCTGACTTCCTGATATAACGCCACTGGTATATTTGGGAATCATCCCTGCCCTTGCAGTAATTCACCACGATAAGCCGCAAATCAGAACTCGTTACAGGCTCGGCAAAACTAACCGTACCTTCAGGTTCATCCCCGGAATCAATCCCGAACCATGCGCTTGAATAGAAGTTCGTATTGTCCATGCCGTATGCGCTTACCTTCAGCATAATATTTTCCTGCAGCGGCAATGATGATGACGTGTCATCAGGAGAGACAATGCGCCAGCTTAGTCCGGTTACCGTATCACCTGAGCTTACGCACTCAATGTACGGCACGAATGCTTCAAGCTGTTCACGCGTGGTGAGGCAGTCCGGGATTCTTGCGCGGCTAAAGTTTAACGGCGCATCGGGAAATGACCATCTCACTGTCGCACCATTCATGCCCCCGTCAGCACTGTCCAGAAACGCGGCCTGAGTGTCATTGTTCCCGATCGGCCTGTATTCGGTGTACCTGCCTCCGGAGTCTGCGCTGTCTGCCTTCAGTGTGAATGTATGGGAATTTGCCGGTGAGATATTGAGCTTGGTGCTTCCGTTCCACAAAGAATACTCTGCACCGGTTATCGTCATCTGCCCGCTGAGGCCGAATATTGAGCGTGATGGAGTATTGCTGTCGTCCGCAAGAGTCGTCCAGAAAGCATAGAACCTCGCTGCGGAAAGGTCAGAATGTCCGCCGTCAATGTCAGTGATTGATGAATGGCATGTGCGTAGTGATATATCCGCCGATGCCTGAGAAACCAGAATAAAAACAAAAACGATACACGCAAAAATTTTTCTCATCATGATATTTCATCCCCTCTGAAATTTATCACTCTCCGGCAGAAGAAATTTTCATTGCGCACAACGCCGCACCTGTAGCAGCCTCCTCCGTGCAGTCCGGAATATTCACCGTCATTCCGAACATCTCGCCTGCAAGCCTCTGCATCAAGCCGTTCTTCCGCATTCCGTTCCCTGAGCCGACGAGGATATTCGCGCTTCTGCCCGTCAATGCCTTCATGTCCTCATACATGCCGTGAAGCTCCCGCAATATCCCCTGAATCACTCCTGCGGTGAAAGCTCCCGCACAAAAATTCCCCTCATTGATGCCCTCAATACTTCCCCGCTTGGCCGGGTTCGAACGTGTCCCCATGAACGTTGTAGTTACGTCCCATGCCTCACCGAGCCCGCTGGAGTTCAGGAATTCTTCTGCCTGTTCCTGCATTGCCGCGTAATATTCGTGCCCGGCAATATCCCGGTAGAATTTCTCCAGCATCGCATATGCCCTTCCCCCGCACAGGCTTGAGCCTGCAAGAAGGTATATATCACCGTACGGCCGTATCTCTATGCTGCCTTCAGTGCTGTAATATTCCCTTGTAACTAACGACACCTGAGATCCCGTGCCGATATTCACCAGAACGGAATTTTCCTCGTCCTTCACTGAGCCTTTCACGCTCGCCTGATTGTCCCCGATCGAACACACTACAGGCACGCCTTCGGGAGTCTGCCCGATTACCGAATAGCCGTTCACGACGTTCGGCAGGTATGATGTATCCACTCCTACAGCTTCAAGCTCGTAATAGTGGAAGTGCCTTGCTTCAAGGTCAAAGCATCCCCAGCTTGCAGCCATGTCCGATGACAGCACAGGCTCATGTTTACCGCATAACTTCATTGCAATGTAGTCGCTGATCGTCGACATTTTTGCGGCATCTCCGGGAATCTTTCCGGCTCTCTGAAGGTGATAGTGCGTTGCGAGCCCGTAGCCTGATGACACGCTAAGCCCGTGTTCGTGCAGAATCTTCACGCTGTCGTTGCCTGTTGCGTCCTGCCACGTGTACAGGGGGCTGACAGGAGACCCGAAAGCGTTCACATACATCATGCCGTGCATCTGCCCGGTGAAGCCTATTGCTGAAGGCCGGCCAAGCTCTGAGGTTATGCCGTCAAGAGTCTCAAGAACTATGCGTGTTATGCGTTCTGGATTCTGTATCCTGCTCTCCGGAGACTCACCGGCAATGAATGAAGAGTGATTGACCGTGCGGCTTGTGATGAGTTCTCCTGATTCATCTATTGCGGCAATGCTTATTGATGTAGTGCCTGTGTCGATACCGATATAATATTTCATGATTCACGCAAATATATTTTCCTGCACAGGGCAGGTGATATGAATTGCGTTTTTACACTTCCTTTCTTTATTATTAAAAAACGTCAGATGATTGAATTTAATTTTCCTCTTAAACTGTAATTCTAACCATGTAATTTTTAGTATCTTGTCGCATAATCATAACATTCAAATTTTCCCACACAAATTTTTATTTCAGGAGGCAGTATCAATAATGAAAAAACTGTTTGTATTATTCCTTGCTGTCGTTGTAGTTTTCGGCGCGTTCGGTGTTGCAGGTGCACAGGGCAAAAAGTTCGGAGCAACCTATATGACCATGAATAACCCGTTCTTCGGTGTCATGAATGACGCAATCAAGGCCGCAGTAGAAGCCAACGGAGACACGCTCATTACGTTAGACCCCGCGCTTGATGCCGTAAAGCAGATCAGCCAGATTGAAGACATGGTAGCGCAGGGAGTTGACGCAATATTCCTCAACCCGGTAGACTGGCAGGGAGTTGCACCCGGGCTTCTGGCAGCTCATGAAGCAGGAATCCCCATCATCAATGTTGATGCTGCCGTGTACGATGAAGATTATGTTGCGTGCATAGTTGCTTCCGACAACCTTTCAGCCGGACTTCTCTGCGGCGAGGACATGCTCAAGAGACTCCCGAAAGGCGGCAAGGCCATAATTCTCGGGCATCCGACAACGAAGACAGGAATTGACCGTATCGCCAACTTCAAGAAGGTTGTATCAGAGCACCCGGAATTCACGATTGCTATAGAGGACAGTTCAGAGGGACAGCTTGAGATCGCAATGCCCAAGATGGAGAATATCATTCAGGCTCATCCTGATATGGCAGTGGTTATGTGCGTCAATGACCCGACAGCACGCGGAGTAATTCAGGCACTCAAGGCGGCAAACATGAGCGGAGTACTGATTTACGGCGTTGACGGCTCACCCGATGCGAAGAAGGCAATCAAGGAAGGCGACATGACCGGAACAGCGGCACAGTCCCCGATAAACATCGGCAAAATCGGCGTGCAGATGGCATACAAGATTCTTGCCGGAGAGAAAGTAGAAAAGCACGTCCCTGTACCCGTAACGCTTATTACGGCAGAGAACGTTGACGAGTTCGGAGTAGATAACTGGCAGTAAAGAATATTTCAGAGGTGAGGGTGTAAAAGCTCTTGCCTCTATTTTTTTGCGGAGGTGAAAAATTTTCATGGCAGAAACAGGAAAAATTTTGCTCCAGATGAAGAACATTCACAAGAGATTTCCCGGTGTCTACGCATTGAAGGACGTAAATTTTGAGCTTAAAGCCGGTGAAGTTCATGCGCTGTTAGGTGAAAACGGAGCAGGAAAATCTACCCTCATCAAGTGCCTTGCAGGGATATACATTCCTGAAGAAGGAGAAGTAATCGTAAACGGCAAATCGCACATAATGCAGAGTGTTGCAGACTCTCAGGCTCACGGAATCAGCGTAATACATCAGGAGCTGTGCTTGGTGCCGTACCTGTCCATTGCGGAAAATATGTTTTTGGGGCGTGAAAGGAACGTCGGCGGCATAATCAAGCGCGGGCAGGAGAATGAAGAAGCGAAGAAAATGCTTCAGAGATTGGGACTCGACTTTGATCCGAACGTTCTCATTAAGGATTTGAGCATTGCACAGCAGCAAATGGTAGAGATTGCGAAGGCTTTATCGGTCAAGGCAGATATTCTCGTGATGGACGAACCTACAGCATCACTTACCGACAAGGAAACTGAAGTGCTGTTTGAGACGATGAGGCAGCTAAAGGCTGAGGGGATCGGGATAATATATATCTCTCACCGTATGAGCGAGCTGTTTGCGATAACTGACAGGGTAACGATAATGCGCGACGGCCAGTATGTCGGCACAGTCAACACGAGGGAGACCACGAATGACCAGCTGATAGCAATGATGGTAGGGCGCGAACTCACGCAGTTATACTTCAAGGACAAGGTTAATCCCGGAAAAGTCGTGCTTGAAGTGAAGGATCTCGTGAGTCCTCCGTTCGTGAACGGCGTATCTTTCGCCATACGCGAGGGCGAGATCGTCGGAATGTCCGGTCTTGTCGGCGCGGGAAGGTCTGAAACCGCACACTGCATCTTCGGGCTTGACGACAGATACACGGGGCAGATACTAATTGACGGAAAGCCTGTGCATATCCGCTCGGTGCGTCAGGCAATGCAGAACGGTATAGCCTTAGTGCCGGAGAACAGGAAGGAAGAAGGGTTAGTGCTCATCAATTCGGTTGGGTATAACCTGACTCTTACGGTGCTTCACGAGATATTCAGGGGGCATCCGTTAGGCAACCCTAAGCGTGAGGCTGACGAGATAGAGAAGCACATAAACGAACTTGCGATAAAGACACCTTCAGCAGAACAGCTTGCAGAGAATCTTTCAGGAGGCAATCAGCAGAAGATAGTTATAGCGAAATGGCTCGCAACAAAACCCAAGCTCCTGATACTTGACGAGCCTACAAGGGGTGTTGATGTCGGTGCAAGGGCAGAGATTTACGGCTTCATGAATGAGCTTGCAAAACAGGGAGTAGCAATACTGATGATAAGCTCAGACCTGCCGGAGATTCTGAATATGTCTGACAGGGTTTTAGTCATGCACGAGGGAAGAGTTACGGCCAATCTTGCAAAGGAAGAATTGAGCCAGGAATTAATCATGCGTTACGCAACAGGAGGAGGAAATATCAATGTCGCCTGAGACGAACATAAAAGCACAGAACAGCGTAGTACGTTACCTTAAGGACAACATGGGGACTTTAATCGGTCTCTTCATTATGTGTGTGATACTTTCATTCACTACGAACGGAGTATTTTATTCGCAGAGAAACTTAATCAACGTACTGCGTCAGGTGTCATCTAATGCGTGTCTTGCATTCGGAATGACATTTGCGATCATCACTGGAGGAATTGACCTTTCAGTCGGATCAATCCTTGCACTTTCCGGAACTCTGAGTGCAGGACTGATAGTTCACAGCGGCTTCTCCGTTCCCGGTGCAGTAGCTACGGCAATAATTATCGGGACGGCACTCGGACTGTTCAACGGGTTCATGATTGCGACGACGACAATACCGCCATTCATCGTAACGCTTGCGATGATGCAGATAGCCAGAGGCGCGGCATATATCTACTCCAACGGACAGCCCATACGCGCAATGATACCGTCATATCAGATAATCGGAACGGGCTATCTTGGGCCGATCCCGTACCCTGTAATATATATGCTGGTGTTCCTGATAATCTGCGTGATACTCCTGAGCAAGACGCGTTTCGGCCGTCATGTGTATGCGGTCGGCGGCAACGATAAGGCAGCGATATTTTCCGGCGTAAATGTTCCCCGCACGAAAATGCTCGTGTACACCATGAGCGGATTCCTGGCGGCATTCACGGGAGTAGTGCTTTGCGCCCGCATGGCTTCAGGACAGCCCACAGCAGGACAGAGCTTCGAGATGGACGCTATTGCGGCTACGGTCCTGGGCGGAACGTCAATGTCCGGAGGCGTGGGTAAAATCGGCTCAACTATGATCGGCGTACTTATTATAGGCGTGCTGAACAACGGCTTGAATCTTCTTGGGCTGAATTCTTTCTGGCAGCAGATAGCTAAAGGCATAGTTATTCTTCTGGCAGTGTATGTTGATATGCTCAAGAAGCGCAGGAAGTAGGAAGACACAAAAAAGCCCCCTCATGCGTGAGGGGGTTAATTTTTTCTCTGAATCATTCTATTGATGATATTGCTTCATTCAGATTATCGTAAATGGTTTTGAACCCTGAATAAGCCTTCTCAACATCAGAAACAGCTTGTGAAACACCGTATGCTACGAAAAAAGTAATCTTGTGCTGTGTACATTCTATTAGTGCGGCATTTTCTGTCCTCATTCGGCGTAACTGCTAGAGTTTTTACAGCAGTCCAGAGGCTTTGACGTTCCCCTAGCCGGAAGTCCGGTTTCCCCTGATTGGTGTTGCCTGTCCAGCATACTGACATTACGCAGCAGATTATTACTCCTTATGTTATTTAGTTTTGCCTCACCATTTCATCCTAATTATCTGTTTAGCTACAGTTCCTGAACCATTGCTGACATTTACAGCAGTATAAAGTTTATCTTTGCTTGTAGCCCATGATAAATTCCATTGCTGCCGTCCTGATGATACGATAGCAACTCCAGAACCTGCACCTTCAGATGCCGAA
>CAJOES010000091.1 GCA_905233455.1 uncultured Synergistales bacterium
AACAGGTCAATAAACCTGATACTCATTCCAAGCCTCCCGCTAAAATATTTCGTTGTGATATTATCATGCTGAAGATAAATTTTTCCATGAAAGAAGGAATTAATTTTTATGGCAGAAAAGAAAGGAAAAGCGGTATTAGCCTACAGCGGAGGGCTTGATACTTCTGTTGCTGTAATGTGGCTCACTGAACAGGGCTGGGACGTTATCACCATGACTGCGGACGTTGGGCAGAAAGATGTAGACCTTCAGGCGGCAAAAGCTAAAGCACTTCACAGCGGTGCAGTGAAAGCATATATCTTTGACCTGAAGAAGACGTTTGTAGAAAATTACGTGTACCCTTCACTGAAGGCAAACGCAATGTATCAGGGAACATATCCCTTGGTTTCTGCGTTATCGCGCCCGTTGATTGCGAAGACTCTTGTAGACATCGCCAACAAAGAAGGAGCTGCAGCAGTTGCTCACGGCTGCACGGGAAAAGGCCAGGATCAGGTACGCATTGAGGTATGCGCAACTGCACTGAACCCGCACATTAAGGTACTTGCACCGGTCAGGGACTGGCACTTCACACGCGAGGCAGAGATCGAATATGCACAGAAGCACGGAATCCCGGTAAGGGCTACGGCATCATCACCCTACAGCACAGACGATAATTTATGGGGACGTTCAATAGAATGCGGACTGCTTGAAGATCCCTGGAACGAACCGCCTGAAGACGCATACGAGATGACTGCGAACCCGCTTGAAGGCCCGGACTCTCCGGAGTACGTCGAAATTACGTTTGAGGGAGGCATACCGACGGCACTGAACGGCGACAGAATGCACGGTGTTGAACTGATCCAGAAACTTAACGCCATTGCAGGACGGCACGGAATCGGACGCATTGACATGGTTGAAGACAGGCTAGTCGGATTCAAGTCTCGCGAAGTGTATGAATGTCCGGGATCTACGGTGCTTCTTGCGGCACACAGGGCAATGGAGACATTAACGCTAGATAAGCAGGTGCTGCGGACTAAGCGCGAACTTGAGACGAAATTTGCGGAACTGACATACGAAGGTTACTGGTTCTCGCCATTACGCGACGGAATCAACGCATTCATGAATGATACACAGCGTTACGTGAACGGCACGGTTAAAGTGAGGCTGTTCAAGGGAAGTGCTGTCGTGAGGGGACTGAAGGCGGCCAAGAGCATATACCGTCATGATCTTGCGACATACTCAGAGGGTGATACGTTCGATCATTCTGCGGCTGTAGGATTCATCAATATATGGGGAATGCCCGTGCGCACATGGACATCAACTTGGCCGAGACAGGATGAGGCAGAAATACCCATAGAAGCATAATCAAAAGATTCTTTACGGCTCTGATACGATCGGAGTCGTATTTTTTTGCGGACGGAGATTACCGCTTAAAATCCGCAAAGGCTTTGTGATTGCCACTGCAACACTGCCCAAAGATGAAGCCGTAGAAGTCTATGATGAAATCACAGGTTCTAACCTGCGCGTCAGAGTCTACACTCCCAAAACAGCAGACAGGAACGGAAAGCTGCCGGGCTTGCTGTGGATTCACGGAGGAGGGCATTTGATGGGAACTCCGGAACAGGATGAGTAATTACTGCTTCAGTTCGCGAAAATCACTAGCTGTATCGTTGCTGCTCCGGATTACAGGCTTGCTCCCGAACACCCTTACCCTGCTGACTTTGAGGGCTGTTATTCTGCTCCGGTATGGATGACAGAGAAGCTTCCGGTGCGCAAAGACCGTATAGCTGTTGCCGGACAAAGTGCGGAAGTAGGGCTTACAGCTTCGGTTGTGCTTATGGCAAGGGACAGAAAAGGCCCGGCAGTATCCTTCCAGATGCCGCTGTATCCTATGCTTGATTGCGGAAGTGCTGCGCCGTCAATGATGCAGATAACGGATCATACTGCGTATATCATGGTCGGACAGCTTGACCCATTCAGGGACGAGGATATAACCTATGCACAGAGATTGCTTCAGGCTGGTGTTCCAGTTGATTTTCATGTAGTTCCGGGAGTAACGCACGGTTTTGAGAATATTTTCCCTGACGCTGAAATAATACAAAAAACAAGAGGCCTCCCGGTATATTCAGGAGACCTCTTTATTTTTACCCTAAAATATTTCCTAAGTTCTCCGCTTCAATCTTGTGCTTCTCTGCATATCCTGTAAGTATCAGGGTAAGCGCGCCGTCTCCGGTAACATTGCAGGCAGTCCCGAAAGAGTCCTGAAGCGCAAATATCGTCAGCATTAACGCCGTCCCTGTAGCATCAAACCCAAGAACGCCCGTAATCAGCCCTAACGATGCCATGACCGTGCCTCCCGGAACTCCCGGAGCACCGATCGCGAACACTCCCAGCAGCAAGCAGAACAGAATCATGTTGCCGACAGTGGGATATACGCCGTAAAGTATCTTCGACACAGCCATAACGAAAAACGTTTCAGTCATGACCGAGCCGCAAAGATGGATATTCGCGAATAACGGTATGCCGAAATTCACCATGTCATCACGCAGTGTAGGTTCAGACTTGTGCGCACACTCAAGAGCTACGGAAAGAGTCGCCGCACTGGACATCGTGCCGATTGCCGTCATGTATGCAGGTCCGTAATTCCTGATGATGTTGAAGGGGTTGCGCCCGGAATATGCACCGGCTATGCCGTACAGCAGAGCCATCCAGATATAATGACCAACGATAACGATTAATATTATCGCGATGAATACCGGGAACTGCTTTGTGATTGAGCCTTCATATGCAAGCCCGCAAAAAGTCGTGCCGATGAGCCAAGGCAGAACCGGAATCAGGAAGCGTGTTACTATGCTCAAAACTATTTTCTGGAACTCCTCAAGAAGATTGATGACGTATTTTGTTCTGTTCCATGCCGCCGCAAGACCTACTGTGATCGAGAAGACTAACGCGGATATTACCGGCATAATCTGAGGGATAGCCAGTGCGAACACGACATCAGGAAGAGACTTCAAGCCCTCAACGTCAGATGCAATGTTCAGGAAAGGAATCAATGAGTAGCCCGCCGCAGTTGCCGCGAATGCCGCACCGATGGATGACACATACGCAAGAATCAGCGCAAGGATAAGCATACGTGAAGCATTGCTGCCCAGACGGGTTATTGACGGAGCAACGAAGCCTATGATGATTAACGGCACGCAGAAATTGATGAACTGCCCGGAAATATAGCGGATAGTAACAATGATATTCAGCAAAGCCGTGCAAATTGCGCTTCCATCAATGGCACTGAGGCCGAGACCTGCAAGGATGCCAACAACTAAAGCTACAACCAGCTTGAACGGAAGGGAACTGGTGAAAGAGTTGGTGCTCATAAAAATAATTACCTCCGAATAAAATAAATTTGTTTCATGGAATTATATAGCATCAGGTCAGTGTTATGTTGTGGTAAAATAGGGACAACGTTGAGGGGAGCTGTACCCCATTTCGAGTAAATATTATGAAGTAATTTCCTAGAAAATACCCGTTATACTAACCCGAGAATATGTCCCATATATTGAATGATTATGAGGGCGAAGCTCAGAAGCCAGTACAGAAAAGCGGCAAGATTAATCACCACGTCAAGGAGATCTAACCGCTTTTTATGTCTGTAGCTTTTGTGTTTCTTGGCCATTGTGCCGGTTCACCAGATTTCTATACAGCGGCTTCCTCGTCTTGATAAGCCATATTCCCATCTACGAGCCCCTCGTGAGGATCATCATACCAGACAGAAAATCATTCTCTCCCGAAACGTCTCAGCAAATCACTGTTCTTTATCTCTATCATAGTCGGCCTTCCGTGAGGACACACAAAAGGCTGTTCGCATTCATGAAGTTCCCGCCACAAAATAACTGCCTCCTGCGGTGAAAGCTCCGTAGTGAGTTTGACGCTGGCCTTGCACGCCATAGTTGCCCATGTCCGCCACAGAACAGTTTTAGCGTCCCCGTCATGATTGTTCCGGAGTGCCGCAAGTGATGCCCGCAAAAGTGCTTCCGGTTCAAATTCCGTAGTTCCGATTGACGGTACAGCCCTAAGTTCAACACCTCTTGCAGTGTTCCCGAACTCAAAGCCAGACTCACGCAATGCCTGTTCATGTTCATGCGCTTCAAGTGCTAATGTCGGGTGCAGCAATACCGGCATCAATAGTTTCTGTACGTTCTCCGCTCTCCTGACAGATGAACTTATGCGTTCGTAGTTTATGCGTTCATGCGCGGCGTGCGGGTCAATAAGCACAAGGCCGTTATTGCTGTCGTATACCAGATAGCCTCCTGTGGTCTGCCCCATGTATGTTATTTCTGGCTTCTGTTCCTCCTGCGGTTCTATGTCGTCAATGAATATTTCTCTTTCCGGTTCTGGTCTTGGCCGTGTTGGTGATTTTGTTCTGGCAGTGAAATTATCATTGAACCTGAATCCTGAATTTTTCGGTGCGGATATATTACTGACTCTTTGAGGCGTATTGATGATTTCGGGCAAAGGCATAGGACTTCCGAGAGAGTTTACGGCTTTTCTGACTGATTCATATATTTCATTCGGGTATCTGAAGCGGACTTCTGATTTTGCTGGGTGAATGTTGACATCAACCAATGACGGCTCAAGCGTAAAGAACAATGCCCAGTTTCCAGACAATTCACGCGCTCCCGTAGCAACGGCAGACTTTATCACAGGGTCATTGACTGCACGGCCATTCACGAAAGCGATAACCTCACCGCGGGACATTCCTGCACGGGACTGAAACCAGCATTCAAGCACAAGATGCCCCGCACTGATATTCACGTTCTGAATCTCCGCGCCTTCAGGCCATAACTTGAGCAGCACGCGTTTCCTGTCTCCTGCACCGTCAGCAGCGAAAATGTTTCTGCCGTCATGCTCCAGCGTGAAAGCTATACCGGGGTTGCAGACGGCATATTCACGCAGATACACTGCCGCCCGCCTGAGTTCGCCTGATGCACTCTTGAGGAACTTGCGCCGGGCCGGGAGTCCGGAGAACAGATTATCGACCTGCACGCGAGTACCTTTCGGACAGTTCGCGGATATGTGCTGTATGACCTTCCCGTCATGTGTCCGTATGAGTCCGCCGGAGTCTGTCCCCTCCTGCCTGCTGCGTATCTCTACGTCTGCAACAGCTACAAGGCTTGCGAGGGCTTCCCCCCTGTAGCCCAACGTGCTTATGTGCTCCAAGTCATCGAGTCCTGATATTTTGCTGGTGGCATGATATGTCAGTGCTAGCGGCAGATCCTCAAAGGCTATTCCCGTGCCGTCATCCTCAACAATAATGCTGAGTCTTCCTCCGTCTTTAAGGCTTACACGGATTCTTTTTGCTCCGGCATCTAACGCATTCTCTACCAGCTCTTTGACGGCAGATGCAGGACGCTCTACAACTTCACCGGCGGCTATTCTTGACCATATATTTTCGGGCAGTTCTGTAATTCCGGGCATTCAATACAACTCCTTTATACCCGGAATTATACTCAACGCGAAAACTTATCTGCTAACTTCAGGCCAAGTTCAACAGTCAGATCAGAATTGTAATGCTGATGTTCTCCCCATCTTCCCAAGCCGTAAACATTCCGTGATTCAAGCCACTCAAGCAATGATTTCATGATTTGAGGCTTGTTGAGAGTGTTCAAAGGGTATGCGTATCTGTTCATGTATGCAAATCTCCCGTCATCCGGCTCTGTCCTGTCCGCATTAGTCTCAAGCCAATAACCCTTGCTTCCCAGCAAAACATTATGACGCAGAAATTTTCTGTGATAGCTCAGGGACAAATCAGGGCAGTATATCCATTGCGCAGAAGTATTCATGTTCTCCGGAATATATTTCACCTGCACGGACGTATGCTTCAGTTCATTAATGCTTTGCCTGAGTTTCTCCGGCATTCCGCGAAGCTCCCGGAACTCCCTGTAAGGTATCGTGTTTATGATGATCTCTCCGTGATATTCATCCCCTTCTGCCGTACCCACAGTATGAGCATCAAAATCTATTGCGTTCACTTTCTGCCCGTAAAATATCCTGCCTTCAAGAGACTCTGCCATTCTTAGCCATACTTCGCCGTAACCGTATTCAACAGGATAATAGAACTCTGCATGACCGGGCTGTTTTGCGTGTGCTTTGTGCTCAAGGCATGATAACAGCGTATCCTCAAAGCTGACTGACGGCAGTTTGTCGAGCCAGTAAGTGCCGAGTTTGTCGAGTTCAGCACCGAACATTTTAGTGTTGTAGGGTATCATGTACTCCCGCGCAATCTTTTCGCCTAGCTTCCATGCTATCCAGTCGGTGAACTTTTCCGGCATGGGCTGACCCGTAACGCTTCCTGCACGTGCTATTGAGGCTAAATATTCAACCTGCGAATCAATGCCAGTCTGCCAGATATTTGCTTCAAACGGATGAGATATATACTTGCCGCTGATGTATATTGTCGTGTCGCGCACAAAGTGATTCCACTCATCGCGGGGCATGAACCCAAACAGGAACTTCACGACTTCAGGCCGCCTAACGTCGAGGATATGACCGCCGCCTATGTCCAGTGCCGAGCCGTCAACGTCAACTGAACGGCATAAACCTCCAGCTTCATGCTCAGATTCCAGCAGGGCAAAATCACGCTCACCGTTCTGCATGAGCCTGACAGCAAATGACAGACCTGCAGGGCCTGCACCAAGTATCAGAAATTTTACACTATTCATGATTCAATATATCTTCAGGCTTCAAGAACCTGTTGTGCAATGCCGGACGAAAATATTTGAACGTCTCAAAAAATCCGTTCTGCGATACTCCTTCCGTGCGGGCTTCCCACTTGGCCGGGACTTCTATGAACTTTACGCCCAGCCTTAATGGCTTTAATGCTGTCTCAAGAAAGAACGGGTGTTTAAGTTCTTCCCACTCGATACGCTTCATTAATTCAGACGGGAAAAGCCTGTATCCGTATGTCATATCAGTAAGTCCTGAAAAATAAAACAATGCAACACTCTTTTCGAATATATAATTGCAAATAAGTTTTATTCTGCTGTAGCCTCTGAAACCGCCTCCATACTTCCATCGCGTGGCCGTTATAATTCTTTCAGGGTACTGTTTCGATGATTCTATGAATTTTTGCACAATAGCCGGATTTGTCTCTAAGTCTGCTGACATCATGATAAGATGAGAACCTAAAGCAACATTGATACCGTCTCTTATAGCTCCTCCTACAAAAGGCAGCTTCTGCTCAAGAATATATATTTTTATCCTGCCTGAATATTTAGCGATGAGTTCATTTGCTGTCCTGAGGGTTTCATGCGAGGTCTTCTGCGGAGAAATTATTATTATGATTTCGGCTATATCCTTAGGCGTACATGTCTCTGCAATAACATCAACTGTGCGTGAAAGTGAATACGTCTCATCCATTGCAGGAATGAGTACAGATACGTCTCTGAACTCAGCACTCATATTCTAGACTCCCAGTCCGCAAAAACATCTTCAAGAGTCTTCCTCATGGAGTACGTACGCGAATATCCAAGTGCCTTAATCTTTGAGGCATCACCCAGCAGCAACGGCTCATCTGCAGGCCGGAATAATTTTTTGTCCGGGACTACTGCAGCATCAACGTCCGCAATATCTATCAGCATGTGCAGTATATCGCGTATCCTGAAGGCTTCACCGTTACAGATATTCACGGGTTCACCGGGATTCCCGCGCTCAAGCAGGAACATCATAGCTTTAACGCCATCCCGAACGTCAATATAATCTCTGCTGGTTTCAAGGTTGCCTACGTGGATCTCAGGAGGTAATTTGTCTGCCTTTATGAGTGCTAACTGACGCGCAAAATTCTGTATTGCCGTTGCCGGAGGGTGTCCTGTTCCGACGTGTATAAACATTCTAGGAAGATATATCTTCATACCGTAATTCAGCGCATATTGACGGCCTAAAAGTTCTGTACCTGCTTTCGATATTCCGTAGGGAGTATGAGGCTTTAGCTGCCTGTCTTCTTTCAGCGGACAGTCTGCTTCTGTAATGTTTCCGTATTCTGCCGATGAACATGCAAGCAGTATCTTTGCGTCCGGGCAATAATTTTTTGCACAGTACAAAATATTCAGCGTCCCGATATAATTCGTCATATGAGTCATATATTCGGAGTTCCATGACTCGCCATTGAATGCCTGAGCTGCCATATGAATTATTATGTGCGGTTTGATTTCCTGAAAGATACGAGATATTGCGTCGCGTTCGAGAATATCACAGCGCAATATGTTTTCGTCCTGTATTGCCTGCATCCTGCTCGATGATGAATTGCGGGCTATTCCATACACTTCATGGCCGTTATTTCTGTACGTGCCCATAAAGTGAGAACCAACCATGCCTGTACAGCCTGTAATCAATATCTTCATGATACTATTCCAGACTCCAGACCTGACGATATAAATTTAAGGGATGGGATTAGTGTATGGGATAAGCTACTGCGAACTGCGAACTGCGAACTGCGAACTGCGAACTGCGAACTGCGAACTGCGAACTG
>CAJOES010000092.1 GCA_905233455.1 uncultured Synergistales bacterium
TTTATAATACGCCCCTATAAAATCAAATGGAGCAGATAACATGAAAAAAATTTTTATTGACGGCTATGCAGGAACTACCGGACTGAAGATATACGAGAGGCTTTCATCACGCAGGGATATAGAGCTTCTCACACTGACCGAAGAGACACGCAAGGACATTAACGCCAGGCGGGACGCGCTCAACAGTTCGGATATAGCGTTTCTGTGCCTTCCTGATGATGCCGCAAAAGAATCCGTATCACTCATCACCAACCCGGACACGGCAATAATAGACACGTCAACCGCGCACAGGGTAGCACCTGAATGGGTATACGGCCTCCCGGAGCTTAAAGGCCAGCGCGGCAAGATACGCACCGCAAAGAGAGTCGCAAATCCCGGCTGTCATGCTACGGGCTTCATCGTGCTCGCTGCACCGCTGGTTCAGGCCGGACTCCTGCCGAATGACGCAAAGCTCTCGTGCTTCTCCCTCACCGGGTATTCAGGCGGGGGCAAGAAGATGATCGCGGAGTATGAGTCTTCCGGACGTGATACGCTCCTTGACGCGCCGAGACAGTACGGCATAACCCAGAAGCACAAGCACCTTCCGGAGATGGCTGAATTATGCGGTCTGAAGTATGCTCCGGTGTTCTGTCCTATTGTTGCGCCGTATTATGCGGGAATGGAAGTTACCGTAACGCTTCACGGTTCGGACATTAATGCGGGCATTAAGACGCTGAAGGAGTTATACGCAGAGTACTATCATGACGGCGTGATACATTTCACGGACACCAGTGCAGAAGGGGGCTTCATGTCTGCTGGAGCATTCGCAGGACGTGATGACCTTGAAGTCTCCGTGCAGGGCAATGATGAACGCATTTTGCTGGTATCACGCTTCGACAATCTCGGCAAGGGTGCTTCAGGCGCGGCAATACAGAACATGAATATACTTCTTGGCCTCGATGAAACTGCAGGACTGATATTTTAGGGGGATGATCATATGAACGCGACAGAACGCGCAGGAATATTAGTGCAGGCACTGCCATACATACAGAAATACACAGGAAAAATTGTAGTCATAAAGTACGGCGGAAACGCTATGACCAGTGAGACTCTCAAACAGCAGGTTATGGAGGATATAGTTCTGCTGTGGCTGACGGGGATCAAGGTTGTATTGGTTCACGGCGGAGGCCCGGAAATAAATGATCTCATGCAGAGATTAGGGAAGAAGCCTGAATTTGTGGACGGCCTGAGAGTCACGGACAAAGAGACTGTTGAAATTGTGCAGATGGTTCTTGCCGGCAAGGTCAACAAATCTCTTGTAGGTTTGCTTGAGTCTAAGGGAGGCAGGGCAATAGGGCTTTCCGGTGTTGATGACAGGCTCATAGAGGCCAGGTGCAAGGATGAACGCTTAGGTTTTGTCGGCGAGGTAACGAGGATCAACGCAGATGCAGTTCATGACCTTCTTGCGCGCAGCTATATCCCCGTAATATCTACTGTAGGTTACGGCATTGACGGCGAGACATACAACATCAACGGGGACACTGCCGCCGCGTATATTGCCGGCGCGCTCAGGGCAGAAAGGCTCATCATGATGACCGACATTGCCGGGATACTCAGAGACCCGGAAGACCCTGCAAGCCTTATCCCTGAAATCACAGTGAAAGAGGCGGAAGACCTCATGTCATCGGGCGTAATCTCCGGAGGAATGATACCTAAAGCAAAATGCTGCATAAAGGCAATCACTGAAGGAGTAAAGAAAGTTATAATTATGGACGGTAGAGTGCCTCACTCAATACTCATAGAATTACTTACGAATGAGGGAGCCGGCACAATGTTTTTAGAGCAGGAGAATTAAACATGAACATAAAAGAACAGGATAAAGAATATGTTGCAGGGACGTATAACCGCTTCCCTGTAGTTATAGTGTCGGGCAAAGGCTCAATAGTTACCGACGAGAACGGCAAAGACTATATCGACATGACTTCCGGAATTGCAGTGGATTCATTCGGCGCGTGCGATGAGATATGGAGGCAGGCAATAATTGAGCAGTCCGGAAAGATTCAGCACATCTCCAACCTGTATTACACAGAACCATGCGTGAAGCTGGCGAAAATGTTATGCGAGCGTACCGGAATGAGCAAGGTATTTTTCTCGAACTCCGGAGCAGAGGCCAATGAATGCGCGGTAAAGACTGCCCGGAAATATGCTGCGGACACTAAGGGCGAAGAATATCACACGATCATAACGCTGAAGAACAGTTTTCACGGGCGCACAATAACTATGCTGTCAGCTACAGGGCAGGATCACTATCACGAACTGTTCAGGCCGTTAACGCCTGGATTCGTACATGCAGAGGCGAACAACTTTGCGGAACTGAAACACTTAGCGGAGACGCACAAGACTGCGGCAATAATGATTGAGTGCGTGCAGGGTGAAGGCGGGGTTATCGCTCTGGATTCGGACTACGTGAAGGCACTTGCTGATTATGCGCATGAACATGACATTGTTCTGATCGTAGATGAAGTCCAGACGGGCAACGGGAGATCCGGACAGCTCTACAGCTACATGAACTACGGAATACAGCCTGATATAGTCTCTACGGCGAAGGGACTCGCTGGAGGCCTGCCTCTTGGAGCTACACTGATGGGAGCAAAGGTGAAAGACACTCTGAAGCCGGGGGATCACGGCTCGACTTTCGGCGGGAATCCTGTAGCCTGTGCGGGAGCTGTGAGCATACTCGGCAGGATAGATGATGCCCTGCTGGCGGAAGTCCGGGAGAAGAGCAGATACCTTTTCGGGGCATTCACCGGTGCTGAAGGCATAGAGACTGTTTCGGGAATGGGCTTGATGATGGGGTTGAAGCCCTCAAAGAAGAAGGCTGCTGATGTCGTGAAGGAGTGCATAGAACACGGTGTGCTGTGCCTCACTGCAAAGGACAGGATAAGATTGCTGCCGGCATTGAACATACCGTTTGACTTGCTGAAGAAAGCTGCTGAAGTGATTAAAGCGTGCTGTGCATAACACAGAAAAAATCCCCTTTACCATTTTAGGCAGAGGGGATAACTTTTGACATTCACAAGGTTTAAAAGGCTTTTTTGTAGTTGAAAATGTAGTTGAAAAAAAATTCTCCCTCACCATTTATGGCAAAGGGAGAATAATTTTTTGTTATTGTAATCTATATTCCCAGCATTCTCAATACTGACGAACCGGTCATAACCAGTGCAAACAGATAGCTTACCAGCATAAAGAACTGCATAACTCTCGGCTGTGGCATTCCGTTTTCCTCGTTTATGTCCTTCCTGAAGATAAGCCGCGTAACGAAGAATCCTCCGAAGGGCGTTGCTATTGCCGTTGATATGTTCGCAATGAGGATTAACTGTGTTGGGCTTCCGTTGTAGGCGAAGCATATTACTGTAGTGATGGCTATGCAGATGAAACTTCCCCACTTGATGAAATTTGACTCAAGCCTCGTAGGTTTGTCGATGCCCGCAGCAAGCAGAACCATTCCGCGCTGGGTGTTGCCGAGCAATGACGAGAACGCCGCAGCAAGCAGAGCCACGCCCATAACTATAGGTGCGGCAGTCCCCAGGAACGGAACGAGGAGCTGCCCCAGCTGTGCAGGAGCTTTTATGGCCGTGCCTGTCGGGTGAAGCACGATTGCTCCGACAAGGAATATCGCGCCGGAGATGAGAACGACAGCTACAACGTGTGCTACTGCATCAGCGAACATGATACCGTTGAAGAGGTCTTCACGCTGCCACTTCTTTTCGAGGCCGAGATATGTGCCGTAGATTCCTGCCGTTATTGCCGCGTTGGTGCTGACGTATGCAAGCGAAGTAGTGAGACTGCCGGGGGCTACGCTCCAGTGAGTCAGAGCATGTCCGAATTCTCCCCAGTCCGGGCCGCCGGTTGCAACAAGTGTAGCGAAGAAACATATGATCATGCCTACAATACAGAGGGTAATAATCTTCTCGACTTTTGAGTAAACACCTTTAGCGAAATAGCAACCTAATGTTATTGCTATCATGAACAGCGAGCCTATCTTCCAGTTTATGCCGGTAATGAGATTCAAGCCCGTTCCTGAACCTGTTATGTTGCCCATCGTGAAGAAGAAGCATGACATGAATGTTGCAACACCCGTGATCCAAGCCGCCGCATTGCCGTAATAGTGCCTTATTGCGTGTATTGTCGGCATTCCAGTAAGCATGGATATTCTGTAGCACGTCAGCATGAACGTTATTCCCATAATGATGATCGGGATAATCAGCCATATCATCTGGTAGCCGTAATTTGCTCCCATCATTGCGGAAGTTGTGATATTGCCCGGGCCGATGACAACTCCGGCAAGTATAAGGCCGGGGCCTATGCGCCTGATAATCTCGCCGAATGATGCGCGTTTGATTTTCGTTGTGTCCATAGTTTTACGCCTCCTTTTTATACATGAAGGGCGGCCGTGAGAGAATTTCTATGCGTTATCCTCATTGACCGCCCTGTAATATTTATGTTTTTCCTGTCAGTGTCTAGCTGTTACTCATACTTGCTCATATCAACCTTGCCGAGTCCGCTGAGTTTGATTCCTTCAGCAACCCAGTCTTTCTCTTCCTGGTCTAACGGCAGTACAGGCTTCCTCATTAATGCACTCTTGAAGATTCCGCGCTGTGCAAGCGTTTCCTTCAGCCTTGCGTGTGCCTCGCCTGAAGGCTGGCCTCCTCCGTAGATTGCCTGTGAAATCGGGTAGATCTTGTTCGACCAGTCCTGAGCCTCTTTGAGCGTGTGCTTCTCCGGATGCGAGAAGACTTCCCATGCGCCGGTGATGAGTTCAGGCACACAGCCAGCGAAGCCGATCAATGCTCCGTCCATTCCGGTGAACCATGTTACACAGAGTGTCTCGTCATGGCAGGTGATGAGGGAGACATCCGGGCAGTGCTTGCGGAGTTCGCGAACGTCATGCTCATAGATGGCGGTAACTCTTGTGCCGACCTTTATGCACTTGACGTGAGGAATTTCCTTGCACATCTTGATGAGTGTCTCGACGGGGTAGAATGCCTTGCTTGTTGCCGGGTAAAGGTGAATGATTATGTCGATGTCTGCACCTTCAGCTACGTCCTTGATGTACTCAAACGGTGCATTGGGGTTCATTCCGAAGCGAAGCCACATATGCGGGGGCATAAGAAGTATGCCGTCAGCCCCGGCCTCTTTTGCCTCGCGGGCCATTTCGATGCTCTCCTGCGTATTCTCACAGTTCACGCCTGAGATTATCGTCATGATGTCTCCGCACTCTTCTGCGCAGATCTCTGTTACGCGCTTTCTCTCGGCTCTGGTCAGTCCGGTGATCTCTCCGGTGTGGCCGTTGCAGACAAGACCCTTAATGCCCTTGTCGTAGAAGGACTTGATCCAGCGGAGATATACCCTGAATTCTTTCTCGTTGATGCTGTAATCATCGTTGAGCGGCACTGATACTGCTGGGAAAATCGTCTTGAAGGTTACTTCTTTTGCCATGTTGCTTTACTACTTTACATTTTATTTGTCAATCCTTATACGTTATTCAAACGTTTTCAGAAATTAACTGTGCTAAATTTTAACGGCCTGACTAATTAAAGTCAACACACGCAAGCAAGCCTGCAACTTTTTGTATACGCAATATTCAGGAGGTCATCATGAGCACGCTGAAAGATGTAGCCAGACTGGCACACTGCCACCCTTCGACAGTCTCAAGGGCATTGAGCAACACGTCATATATTCATCCAGACACCAGAGCCAGAATCATGGCCGCAGTAGAAGAACTGAGTTATCACCCTGACATAATCGCGAGGGGGCTCAAGAAGGGCAAAAGGCACACGATAGGCATGATAGTTCCGAACCTGCACATAACGATATTCGACGACATAGCACAGAGCATAGACACTGCGGCGAGAAGCCTGGGGTATTCGGTGCTGTTCTGCCACACCAACGATGACCCTGAAACGGAGCGTGAATGCCTTGACCGTCTTCGCTCAGGATTCACGGACGGGATAATCATTGCGTCAACCGGGCGGAACAACTCAATGCTTAGGGACATACATTCGGACGGGCTTGCAGTGGTGCAGATAATCAGACAGCATGATGACAGCATAAGCAGTATAGTGAGCGATTACAGGACGGGGAGCTATAACGCCGTGAAGTATCTTTACGCTAAGGGCTGCCGCAAAATTGCGCTGGTGAACGGCATACACAAGGGAGTTTACGCACTGAGCACGTACAGGACCCGCTATGAGGGCTATGTGTCCGCAGTGAATGAGCTTGGACTCGCTGAAATATGCGTGTGTTCGGGATCTGTCGTGAATACGTTTGAGGAGGGGTGCAGGTGCGTTGGCGAACTGCTGAAGGTCTGCCCGGACGCTGATGCGATAATGACAGCCGTAGACATTTTCGGGATGGCCGCACTGAAGGTTCTTCGGGAGCGTGATATTGATGTGCCTGATGAATGCAGGGTAGTGAGCCTGACCGGGTGTCTTGTCGGGCATCTGCTGGAGAAGTCTTTAACGTCCTTTGAGATTCCCGCCGAGCTTATCGGTGATACTGCCGTAAGAATGCTTGTTGATGAGATTGAAGCACCGAAAGACAGCAAGCCGGAAGTGCAGAATGTAGTATTGCCGGCATCATTATCGGAACGTGAAAGCTCATAGAGTGCAGAGAAAAATCCCCCTGCCGCCGGGGCAAGGGGACTGATTCATGTCGTTGCGTGCCTACTTTCTGCGCAGTGCGATCACTGCCGCCATGAGTCCGAGAATGCCGAAGCCGGGATTACAGCCTCCGGAACTTCCGCCATCAGATGAACTGCCTTCACTGTCTTCACTGCCTTCTGTGCCGTTGCCGTCAGTCTCGCCGTTATCGCCTTCGGTCTTGCCGCCGTCTGTAGTTTTGTTGTCTGATGGTGTATTGTCGGTTGATGGTGTTTCACCGCTGTTATTGCTGTCCTTCTGTATATCTTCTATGGTTTCAGGGTCATGCTGTGTACCGCCGTTGTTGCTCCCAAGCCTGAGCGTAGAGTCATAACCTATGACGTATTCAGCACCGTCAACGCTGTAGTAGTTGCCCTCTATTGTGTTTGGACTGTCTACAATCTCGCCTATGATTTTTCCCTTGTATGCTGCACGTCCGGTTATTGTGGTGTATGCGCGGTTGTTCTTCACCGTTGCCTGATTGAGCTGGCCTATTACCCCGCCGACTGCCCTGCTGACTGCCGACAGACGGGAGTCGAGAACTATAGCGTTGCCCGATGCTTCTGCACTGCCGCCGAGATAGCCCGCTATGCCTCCTGCCGCAAAGTTGCCTTCAACTGCTGATACGCTGTGTACGCTGTTGCCCGTGAGAGTTCCGCCGTGCATGTAGCCGACGATTCCTCCTGCCCACTGTTTGCTGCGGATTGTTCCGGTTACGGTATTGTCTTTAATAATGCCGTTTGCTGTTGCATGTCCAACAATACCGCCTGCAAAAGAACCCTTAACTTCATTGCCTCCGGAATTTCCGGAATATGCGTAAATAGAGTCTGAAATATTCACTTTACAATTCTCAACTTTTCCTCCTCGTAATATACCAGCAATACCACCAACATAGGCTGAATCATATTCATTTCCATAACCTCCGCTTTCTATGTTTCCGCTAAACGTACAGTTTCTGACAATACCATTGTTTTCAACTGTTCCTGCTACTCCGCCTATCCCTTTGTTCAAAGTGTTTACGGTAGCTGATACGGTAACGGAGAGATTGCATTTTTCAACTATACCTGAAACCAGATTAGTAACGATTCCTGAAGTTACTCCGTCAGAATAAATATTTTTGTAAAATTCACCATTAACTTTAAGATTTTCAACTGCAATTCCATCTGTATCTATATAACCGAAAAGAGAGCACCCTTTATCTATGGTTATTGTCGCATTGTTGCCGTTAAAATGGCCTGTGAACGGCTTATCTTCATTAAGCCCTATAGAAGTCCAGTAATTTATTCTAATATCATTAGTAAGTTTGTAATATCTTCCGTATGCTTCTGTTCCAAGATTTACCCTGTTCCTAAGTTCAGTGAAATCTTCAACAGAATCAATGATATACGCAGTAGCTTCCGTGAAACCTGTATTACCTTCGTTGTAGTAATTTGCTTCAGTTCCCCAAGCCACAGCAGCACCAGAAACCAACAGCACCGCAGTAATCAAGTAAACATTACGCATAAAGTTTTCGTCATGGTAAAATACCTCCAGATAAAATTTTTGCTAAAATAATATACACATGACTATTCCCCGCTTTGTGCTGTGATATAATACACAATGGGTAAGGAGACTAAAAGCATTATGCTCTTTGTCATGTGTTTAGAATTTTTAACAGATTGAAATAATTAT
>CAJOES010000093.1 GCA_905233455.1 uncultured Synergistales bacterium
ATGCGGTCGTTGTGCATGGTGTCGGGAGTCAGTGTCGTGTCTAGCTGGTCAGGACGTATGATGAACAGCTGCCCGACTTTCTCGCGCAGTGTCATGGCATATGCCTTACTAGAAAAAAGCAGCCCCAGCAAAGCCAGAGCCGCAAAAATTTTACTTGTCTTCATTATTTCTTCAGTCTCCTGTTGATCTCCTCAAATTCAAGCCTCATCGCACCGTTCTCAAATACTTTAAGCTCCGGCATAGAAAGACTCTCTACAGCATCAAACGTACTCAAGCCCGAATGAATCAATCCCTTCAATTCTCCGGAACTCCGCAAAGTCCTGTAAGTGTTCTCGGCTAAATCACGGTTAAGGCTCAAATCCCGTATATGTGCGGCTGTAGCGTCCCTCTGTGAGTTCAGCAGCTCAATATACAGCCTCGCAACCTGAATCGTGATTGCATTGCTCTCGGCGTTCTGCGCAAATGCCTTTCTCTGCGGCATGGTGTATACCTTCTGATTGCTCTTGGCCAGTGCGTCCCTCCTTAGTGCTTGGGCTTCCGTAAGTATTGCGTTAAGTTTAGGGCTGTATTCGTCATCTATCTTCTTTAGCAGTTCTTCCTGAGTGTGTATCAGAAGATCATTCAGTACTAAATACATTCCCGTATAGCGTTTCGTGATGTCAAGCGTATTCGTCTCGTTCTGCGCAAGCTCCTCAAGTTTAGACACCACAGCTTTAACGTTAGCGAACACCGAAGCATTCTGCATGAGGTCATCACCGGTTACGGAGTTCAGCAGTACTTCAACCTGCGATCCGTCAAGCTCTAATCCTATCTCATTGAATGCTTCTGCAAGACGTTCATTTACCCCTTCAAGTGCCTCTGTGCTGTCCTGTATTTCCTCCTCAAGCGCAGAAATCTTCTCGTCAGCTTTTGCCTTCGTAAGTTTGAACGGAATATATGTTTTCTCCGGTGCAGTGATTCTCTTGTTGCGCAGGCCGTCAAGCTCTGCCCTCTTCCGTGCAATGCCCTCACGCAGTGCATTAGCCTCTTTCCGTGCGTCCCCTGCTTTGCCGTCAGACAGTATTGCGAGTGCCTCATCAAGAAGCGCGTTAATCTTCTTTGCGTTGGTGGTTTTGTCCTCATGGAACGGTATCCATGTCCAGCCCGGCAATGTCTCCTGTTTGTCCCGCAGTGTAAGCGTATCTGTCAGGGTGTCCGTGAGTTTGCCCCAGTCCTCCGCGATATTTTCCGGCAATGTATCATCTTTCTGTATGGGAATATCCTTGCTCTTGCCGGCGAAAAATCCCGTGAAGTAATCACCGACAGCTCCCCAGTTAATGCGGAAGTCCGAAGCATAAGCCCCGCTGCACAACACTAACGCTAAAACCATCCCTGCAAATATCTTTTTCTTCATGTCAATCACTCCTTTGATATTTCATTATGCTGTGATAGATATATCTCGTTGTATATCCCGCCATACTTTAACAGCTCCTCATGCGTACCTGTCTCTTTAATCTCTCCTCCTTCCATAACTATAATCCTGTCCGCCTCCTGCACCGATAAAACCCTCTGCGCAATTATTATTTTCGTAACTTCAGGCATGTACTGTTTCAGCCCTGCACGTATCTTAGCGTCCGTATGTGTATCTACCGCGCTGGTAGAGTCATCGAGTATCAGCACCTTCGGATTCTTCAGCAACGCCCTAGCCAGACACAAACGCTGTTTCTGCCCCCCGGATAAGTTCGTGCCGTTCTGCTCTATACGTGTATCATAGCCGAGCCGGTCAATGAACTCATCAGCACATGCAATCCTGCAAGCCTCAGAAATTTTTTCATCGTCCGCATCATTATCCCCCCATAAAAGATTATCCCTTATTGTGCCGGAAAATAATTCATTCTTCTGCAGGACAACAGCAACATTATTCCTTAATGCTTCAAGGTCATAATTGCGAACGTCAATGCCTCCTACTTTCACCGTTCCTTCAGTTGCGTCATACAGTCTGGGGATGAGCTGAACCAGCGTAGTTTTTGAGGCTCCCGTCCCGCCGATTATTCCTACCGTTTCCCCTGAACGTATCTTTATGTTCACGTCCCTGAGAGCATACTGCCCGCCTTCCCCGCCGTACCTGAAACACACGCCGGAGAACTCGACCGAGCCGTCAGAGATCTCCGTTATGCCGTTCTCCGGACTCGTGAGCGTACTCTCCTCATTGAGCACCTCAACTATACGTGCCGCACTTTCACGGGATAACGCCACCATCACGAACACCATGGACAGACGCATAAGGCTTCCGAGTATCTGCACGCTGTAAGTCATCATCGAGGAAATCTGCCCTATGTTCATATCAAGCCCGCGTGAGGTTATGACCCTGTATGTGCCGTAATACAGCACGAAAAGAGTTACTATATACATGCTGAACTGCATCATGGGGTTGTTGAGTGCTAAAATTCTCTCCGCCCTCGTGAAGTCAAGGCATAATTCATCGGCGGCATGAGCAAATTTCTCTTTCTCGAAATCCTCACGCACAAACGCTTTCACCAGCCGGACAGCATAAACGTTTTCCTGTATTGAGCTGTTGAGACTGTCATATTTCCGGAAAAGCCTGCGGAATGTCGGCATTGCCCATCTTGCTATCGAGAACAGGCCAAGAGCCAGAACAGGCACGACGAAAATGAATATCAGCGCGATTCTTCCTCCCATTATGCCCGCCATAACGAACGAGAAAATTATCATGAACGGCCCGCGTATTACGGTACGGATCAGCATCATATAAGCTTCTTGAACGTTCGCAACGTCCGTAGTGATTCTCGTAACAAGCGATGCAGTAGAGAATTTGTCTATGTTGGCAAAAGAAAATTTCTGCACGGCACGGAACATGTCATCACGAAGATTTTTGGCGAAACCGCAAGCAGCTACGGAACACGCATTGCCGGCCAGTATCCCGAACAGCAGGGACATGAACGCCATCACTACAAGCAATAACCCTTCACGCAGCAATTCATACATATCACAGCCCGCGCGTATATTGTTGACGAGGCGCGCAACGATGAAAGGTATAACGCACTCCATTACGACTTCAAGAGAGACGTAAAACGGTGCTTCAAGGGACGGGCGTTTATATTCACGTATGCTGGATAATAATTTTCTGTACATATAACGATTAATCTCCTGCTGAAATATTCGTCTCATATTATAATTTCTTTCAATAATTATTATTCTATTCAGGAGTGTGAATTTTTTGCGTATAACTGTCTTGACCAACGGGCCGGGAGAATTATGGGGATGGGTTCGACCTGTTGCTATGGAGCTGAGGAAAAGAGGACACTCTATATCTTTATGGCTTCTTCCGTGCCAGTTCGCTTCGGGGCATGAGCGTGATGCTGCGTCCCTTATGGGGGTGGACAAACTTGAAGGCCCTGCAAGTGCTTCAAGGATATGGCAGGATATATCTTACGAGAAGGCTGACCGGGTGATACAGCTCGGCGGTGATCTGATGTACGGCCTGAGAATGTCGAAAAAGTCGAAAGCTCCTCTGACGTGCTACACATACTGGCCAAGAAAGGAGATTGAAGGCGTGAAGTTCCTGACAGCATACCCATCACAGGCAAAAAGGGTATCTACTGCTTCAGTGATTGGGGATCTGGTGAAAGACGCGCTCGCAATGGACGTATCATCACCCGCTGTAAGTTCGTGGAACTGGCCGAAACAGAAAGACTCTCCGCGAATACTATTCCTGCCCGGAAGCCGTCCTGCAATCCGTAATGCCGCATTGAACTGGCTCGTTGAAGTGCACGAAGGACTGAAAGCCAGAATGCCGGAAGTGCGTGTGCGTTCGCTGTTCTCACAGTTCATGCCGGAGATAGAGTTCAAACAGTGGCAGAAGGCAGGGCTTAATCCCGTAAAGTGCGGTGCAGGTGTTGCGATGAGGGCGGCAGATTACGCTCTGACACAGCCGGGGACAAATACGTTTGAGCTTATGCACTGCGGACTCCCTGCGCTTGTCGTTGCTCCGGAAAAGTTCCTGCGGTTCGTGCCTGTTGCCGGGGTTCTGGGGTATGTCGCACGGCTTCCTATAATCGGCTTGAAGCTGAGGCGTTACGGTGCAGAGCGCATAATCAGGAGATGGGGAGGGTTCATATCACTGCCGAACAGGATTGCGGGGCATATGGTCATGAACGAGAAATACGGGGATATTACGCCCGAAGATGCTGCGGAAGAGATATGCGCCCAGCTGAAGAATACCGAAGCACTGAAGAAGACGCGCGAGGATTTCCTGAAACTGTCAGGTGAAGCGGGTGCGGCATCAAGGCTGTGTGATATTGTTGAATCAAAATAGGGGGGAAATATGGACAATAAAACGCTCATATCGTTTTTGGTGTTTTACATAAAAAAACATTTTCTGAAATTATTATTCGCGATTATTTTTATGCTGATCTCTTCAGGACTTAATATCCTGCCTCCATACCTCTTTAAGACCGTTGTTGATGACGTTTTAATCTCAAAGAATGTTGCAATGCTCAACATCATTTGCGGCGCTATCGTTCTCATCTTCGGGCTTAAGGCGGTAAGCACATACTTTCAGCGTTATTTGATGACTCAGGCCGGGCAGTCAATCGTGATGGATATACGAATAGCACTGTATGACCATATGCAGAGAATGAGCCTCAAGAAGATTTATGCTTCAAGGATCGGCGAACTGATGAGCAGGATCACGGGGGACGTTTCGACACTTCAGGGAATAGTTACCAGCACAATTATAGATTTACTCTTCAACCTCGTTACATTCTGGGGAATGTTCGCGTTCATACTCTATATCAACTGGCGTTTAACCTGTCTTATTGTTCTTGTCCTGCCTGCAGTGGGATTTATGCTTTCGTTCACGTCCGAAAAACTCCGTAAGGCCGGACACAAAGTGCAGGAACATTTAGCCGACATCACAGCAACGGCACAGGAAGCATTTTCGGCAATACGTGTTGTGCGGTCATTTGCGACGGAAGATGAAGCACTTGAACGCTTCAGGAAGGCAAATCAGGCAAATTACAGGGCATTGCTTCAGTCCGTATCGATTCAGGCTATTCTTGCAGGAGCTGTTGAAGTGTTCCTGATATTTGCGCTGGCTCTGGTCTTCTGGTACGGAGGCAACAGCGTCATAAACGGCAAATCAACTCCCGGCGAACTCGTATCATTCATAGGGTACATTGCGTTCATGGTTCAGCCTATCCGGACAATACTGAATCACGTAAGCGCGCTTCAGGTTGGTCTTGCTTCCGCTGAAAGGATATACGACATGATGCAGACTCCCATAGAGAGCACTGGAGATCATACCGGCATAAATCCCGGACGGCTTGAAGGCGCGGTGAAATTCGAGGACGTATATTTCAGCTATGAGAAGGGGCAGGAAGTCCTGAAGGGGATAACCCTTGACGTTAAGGCCGGCGAGAAGATTGCTGTTGTCGGTGCTACAGGGTCGGGAAAATCTACGCTGGTTGACCTGATACCGAGATTCTATGATCCTACGGCAGGAAGAGTCCTGATTGACGGTTATGACGTGAAAGAATTATCGCTGAAGGAATTACGGCGGCAGATAGGGATTGTCCCGCAGGAATGCGTGCTGATGAAGGGCAGTCTCGCATACAACATAGCTTACGGGCTCGATAACCCGGACATGCAGAGAATCATTGATGCGGCAGAAATTGCGGACATCAGGGAGTTCATCGAGTCATTGCCGAATAAGTATGATACCGAAGTAGGAGAACGCGGCGTAACTATTTCCGGCGGACAGAGGCAGAGAATAGCTATTGCCCGCGCGGTTATACGAGACCCGCGAATACTGATACTCGACGAGGCAACAAGCTCGCTTGATATTGCTGTTGAACGCATGGTGCAGAAGGCAATGAATCAGGCCATGAACGGCAGAACGTCATTCATCATTGCGCACAGGCTTACTACTGTTAGGGAGGCTGACAGGATTCTGGTGCTGGAGAACGGAAAATTTGTGCAGTCCGGGACTCATGAAGAATTACTGCGCACAGGCGGGCTTTATGCGGATCTCTACAACATGCAGTTTGGGGGTGCATAAAAATTTGCAGTCTGATGAAGGCTTATATGCGACATGCCCAGGGGAAAAAATATAATTCCCTGATGAATGCGCTGCTTACTCCGCTTACATGGATAACGGGAGCGTACATATCATCAATGGATTTTCTGAGGCAGCACGGAATCCTTAAGACGGAAGAACCTTCACTGCCTTTAATCAGCGTCGGGAATCTCACATACGGAGGCACGAACAAGACACCGTTTGTTGAGATGCTCGCAAAATTCTCGCATTCACGGGGCATAAAGGCAGGAATAGTTACGCGTGGCTATACCGGAAATACACGCAAGCCAATCATAATACTTAACGGGCAGGGAGAACGCGAGCTTACCGGCGATGAACCGTTAATGCTCTCGCGCAACCTCCCTGAAGTCCCGGTAGCTGTTGCACGTCAAAGAATCGAGGGCGTGAAGGCTCTGCGCAGTTTCGGGGCTGAACTCGTTATCGCTGATGACGCATTCCAGCATAAAGCTCTTGGCCGTGATGCTGATATTGTGCTGATAGATTCTCTCTGTCCTTTCGGCAACGGAAGACTGACTCCGGCGGGTATTCTGCGCGAAAAGACGGAAGCATTATCCCGCGCTGATATTGTAGTGCTGACCAAAACGGGACAGGTGAAACATGAAGATATTGCTTCAATCATGGAGACGGTGAAACAGTATGTGTCTGCGGAGAAAATATTTACCTCGCGCCTAGAGTCAGACGGCTTTATGCTGTTCGGGACTGATGAGACACCTAAAGCCGGGCTGAAAGTCTTTGCATTCTCGGCGATAGGAAACCCGGAAAGTTTCATGCGTTCCCTTGAGGAGTACGGATTTGCTGTTGCAGGGCACAAATCATTCACGGATCACCACAAATACACGTGCAATGACCTGAAGGAATTATCCTTGCTGGCAGGGAAGAGCAATGCTGACGTGATGATATGCACCGAGAAGGATCTATACAACCTTCCTGCAAAAGATACCTGGCCTTTCTCTATCCCGCTGGTTATCCCTAAAGTTAAAGCCGTGCTGAATGAGCCTGAAAGATTCTTTGCCGCGCTCAATGAATGCCTGAAACCCAAAGTAGTTGTTGCCTCAAACGGTTACGGTGAGGACGCGATAGGAGTCATGCTTGCGAAAAAGTTACGGAAGATACTGCCCGAAGCAGAAATTTTTGCGTTTCCTCTTGTAGGTAAGGGAGAAGCATACTCACAGGCTGGCTTTGCGGTGAAGTCTGCACCGTCCGTAACACCTTCGGGAGGCGTAGTGAAATACAGCGTGAGGGATCTTTTAGGCGACATGAGAGCGGGACTGCTGAAACATATACGCTCACAGCTCAAGGACTGGCGGAAGATTGCGCGGGCTGTACGAACTCCAATATGTGTCGGTGATGTGTATCTTCTGGTTCATACGCTATGGGGTTCAGGTGCGAGGCCGATGTTTTGTGCTACGGCAAAAACTGTATATCTTTCTGGACACTGGAGGATTGAGCGGGCAGTCATCAACCGTTTCACGCTCCGGACGTGGACACGTGATGCGAAGAGTGCCGAACAGCTTGGAGGCAGGGCTGTGTATTCGGGAAGTCCTGTGATGGATTTGCTGTTTGAGGACGGCGGGGAGATTCATGAACACACTAAAGGGGATACTATTTTGCTTCTGCCCGGCTCAAGGATTCGTGCCTGCAGGGATGTGAAATTACTGCTTGATGCCGTAGTGCTGTTGTCGTCGAAAGATCAGAACAGCTTCCGCATGGTGCTTGCTCCAACACTGCCGCTAGAAGAGTTCTTTGCGTCATGCGTGGCTTACGGCTGGGCTGTAGGGAGTGATACGCTTACACGGGACGGCATAACCATAACGCTGACACATGAGAACATTGCGTGTGCGGCTCAAGGGGCGAAAATACTTCTGGGGCTTGGCGGCACGGCTAACCAGTTGTGCGCAGGGCTTGGGATTCCTGTAGTGTCCATTGACGAGAAGGGGAAGCGTGTGCAGAAAAAGCTGCTTGGTGATGCTGAGATTCTAACGGAGGCAAAACCGGAGGCACTTGCTGAATGCGTCTTGCGTGTGCTGAATGATTCGGAGCTGTATGAATCTATGAGCAGTGCAGGGCGTGAAAGAATGGGACAGCCGGGAGCACTTGATGCTATAGCTGATTATGCCTGTGATGCTTTGGGGTGGGATATT
>CAJOES010000094.1 GCA_905233455.1 uncultured Synergistales bacterium
ACCATAATTGACAAGACAAGACAAGACAAGACAAGACAAGACAAGACAACCTATTGCTTTCTGAAAGATAGTAATCAAAAAAGTTCTCTTTCACTTATTTTCATTTTTATTTCCCTCAGTGCTTTTTGTTTCTGGTGGTTGTTTAAGTATTGGTTCAAGTTTGACGATCTGCCTACACAATGGAGAGTTTGCGTATACACTCTGCGCGGAATTGATTTATACTCTCTTAGGGGCAGTAAAAACTTTATACCTGAAATTGGCAGTATCTATGCAGGTTTCCATGCTGCCCCTTGGGGGTTGCTTCTGGAGAATGTATTTTATGCCGGGTTCTTGGAATATGAACAGGCAAAGATATATTTTTTAGTAATGAACTTTATTGTTATTCTTACCGCTTCAATAATTCTCTATAGAACAATAAACAATATTTCCAGTAAATCCAGTTTTTTGGCCTTCTTAATGTCCTTGCTGTCTGCAGATTTTCTAGCTTCTACATCTGCTGGTAATGCTGGAGGAATGATCTGTGCCATACTTGTAATATCTTGGGCAGTCTGCGATGAACACCCGTATACAGCCGGAATTCTTCTGGGGTTAGCTATGATAAAACCTCAAGATGCGTTAATTATATGCTTTATGTTCCTGTTAATGAAACGTTTTGTCCCTTTAATAGTTGCTGCAGTTATTGATATAGTTGCATGGTTTGCTGTGTCCGTACTAACCAATAAAGGAATGATAGAACTAATGCGTGAATTTCTGTTCGCACCAAGCAGTTCTGTAGGCAGACCCTTTGCAGGAATCTTTTCACTTATGTTTGATAATTTCTTGGTTGCTATGGGATTAAGCATGTTGGCAGGAATAATATTTGTTTGCTTGATGTTCATGTTTATACCTGAAAAAACACCGTTATTTGTTAAGTCATATCCTGCTTTTATGGCTTTGACTTTCTGGAGCTATTCCTACTTAAATGATTTATACGTCCTAATTATCCCTGCCTGTATATGCCTGATGTTCACGTTCCATAACAATAAATCTTTGAGACGCTGGCTTTGGTTTATCAGTATAATATATTGTCAGTACGGGATAATATTCAGAAGCATACAAGCAAGAGTAATTAGAGCTGTTTTTCCCGTTTATGCTGATATATCGATGGATATATCGCGTACATTGTATGAATCAGTAATTATTATTATAGGTACATTGATCTGTCTGGAACTTAGGAAAATATATGAGGAGGTTAAATCGTGATCAAAAAAATACTAATCATTGGCGCAGGCCCGGCAGGACTCACAGCGGCGTACGAAATTCTACGTAGGGGGGGGGGTGGACTACAGCGTAACAGTCTTTGAGGAGAGTATATACATGGGCGGCATCTCCCGAACTGCCAGACACAATGGAAATCGCATGGACATGGGCGGGCATAGATTCTTCTCTAAGGTTCAGGAGGTCAATGAATGGTGGGAGAAGATGCTTCCATCACAGGGTGCACTCCCATATGACGACAAGCAGCTTGGCAGAACTTCCGCACTCACTCCCGGCGGCCCTGATCCCAGCAAGACAGATAGAGTCATGCTCAGGCGCAACAGGTTATCCCGAATATTCTTCAACCGAAAATTTTTCGATTATCCCGTCTCCCTGAAATTCTCCACCATCAGAAATATGGGACTCTTCACGACAATAACAGCAGGCTTCAGCTATCTCAAGAGCGCATTGCACAAGAGGCCGGAAAAATCACTTGAAGACTTCTACATTAACCGCTTCGGCAAAAAGTTATATTCCATGTTCTTTGAGAACTACACCGAAAATCTTTGGGGCAGACATCCTTCCGAGATCTCTCCTGAATGGGGGGCACAAAGGGTTAAAGGCCTGTCCATTACGGCAATACTGCGCGACATATTCGGGAAAATATTTCACGCTAAAGGCCGCAAGGTTGAGACATCGCTGATCGAGGAGTTCAAATATCCCAAGTTAGGCCCGGGACAGCTCTGGGAGATTACCGCTGATGAGGTCAGGAAGCTCGGCGGAAAAATCATAACAAGTGCAAAGGTTACGCGGTTCATCAGGGACGGCGATAACATTACTGCTTTAGTGTATGGGAAAGACGGGCAGGAGTTCACGGAATCAGGGGACGCGGTTATATCGTCTATGCCCGTGAAAGATCTCGTTGCAGGCATGAGCGGAGTACCTGAACACATAGCATCCATAGCTTCAGGCCTTCCGTACAGGGACTATATGACTCTTGGTGTCTTGGTGAAATCATTGCGGCTGAAGAATGAAACGAAGATTAAGACGCTCGGCAATATTATTCCGGACAACTGGATATATGTACATGACAGAAACGTCAGGATGGGGCGCATTCAGGTCTTCAACAATTGGTCTCCATACATGGTGAAGGACGCAATTAATACCGTGTGGCTTGGCCTTGAATATTTCTGCTCCGAAGGCGATGAACTCTGGAGCATGACCGACGATGAATTTTCTGAACTGGGCATAACTGAAATGCTCAAGATGGGGCTGATTGCTTCCCGTGATGACGTTCTCGACACACACGCAGAAAGAGTCAGAAAAGCGTACCCGGCATATTTCGACACGTATGCGCACATGGACGAATTACGCGAATGGCTTGACGGTATCACTAACCTTTACTGTGTAGGCAGGAACGGACAGCATCGCTACAACAACATAGATCATTCTATGTGCACGGCATTTGAGGCAGTGAAAAATATTCTTTCAGGCAGAAAGGACAAAGCTAACATCTGGAACGTAAACACCGAGAAGGAATATCACGAGAGCAAATAAAAATTTTCCCCTCCTGATTTTATGTGGGAGGGATTTTTGTGCTTAATGTAAACTCGAAAATTTGCCATATGTTTTACAGTTCGTTTTGATTGTGGTATATATATCTCCGCCATGAAGACAAAAATTTTACGGATACTTGAAGACAATAGAGGCGGATTCGTTTCCGGCGAATCCCTTGCAGACACTTTCAGCGTAACACGTGCGGCAGTCTGGAAGGCAATAGAGGCTTTGCGCAAGGACGGGCATAAGATTCAGGCAATACCCAACAAGGGCTATTCACTGCTGAATATCAGCGACATACTCACGGGCAAGGGCATAACCTCGCATCTTAGGAACGGCTCAAAGGTCTCGCGTGTGATATGTCTGGGCGAAACCGACTCCACCAACAATTACGCCAAAAAGCTCGCGATGTCCGGAGCATCACACGGAACGCTGATTGCGGCGAACCATCAGACTGCAGGACGCGGACGGCACGGTCATTCGTTCGTGTCTCCTCCGGGTACGGGACTCTACATGACGTTAATGCTTCGGCCTAATGTCGAGGCGGCAAAGTTCCAGATGATCACGATTGCGGCGGCTGTTGCTGTTTGCCTTGCTGTTGAGGGACTCTATCACGGGGCAGTTACAGGCATAAAGTGGGTGAATGATGTCTGCTTCAGGGACAAGAAGATTGCCGGGATTCTGACGGAAGCAATAAGCAGTTTCGAGAGCGGTGAAATTGAGTGCGTAATTACGGGCATAGGGATAAACGTATCGACGAAGAATTTTCCGCCTGAACTCGCCGACACTGCCGGAGCAATCTTCCCGGACGGTAATATCTTGTTCGGACGCGACGAACTTTGCGCGCACATTGCCGACAACATCATGGACTTTGCGGAAAACCTGAATGCGCCTGAAATCATCACTGCCTACCGTGAACGCTCAATCCTCACGGGGCAGGACATAACATACATGCAGGACAGCATACAGCATCACGGGCATGTTGAGGGCATAGACGACTTCGGAGGGCTTGTTGTCGTGAATGAGGCCGGAAAGATTGAGACTTTAAGATCCGGCGAGGTCTTCATGGTGAGGAGGACATAATATGACTGCAACAAAAAATCTAGTGCTGTGCGCATTGTTCGCGGCACTTATCGCAATAGGGACATACATAAAGATCCCTACACCGCTTTTGCCTCTTACACTTCAGGCTTTGTTTGTGCTGCTGGCAGGTCTCGTGCTGGGCAGCAAGTACGGCGCAGTTTCAGTGTCTGCGTATACTGCTGCGGGACTGATAGGGCTTCCGGTGTTCACAGGCTCAGCATTAAGCCCGACGTTCGGCTATATCATAGGGTTCATTCTGGGAGCATGGGTTGCAGGATATATAGCGGAAAGATTCAAACCGTGCTTCATGACATGGACGCTGGGAAGTTTTGCGGCTATGTTCGTGATCTATGCTGTTGGCATTCCCTACTACTATTTTATGTCGAAATGGTATCTGGGCAATGAGCTTGGAGCTAAGACACTGCTAATGTATTTCGTTCTTATGCCCATGCCGGGAGATATAGTGAAGTGCATTGCGGCAGGATTCATCACGGGAAGACTTGCAATGTTTTTTCCGGACAGCTTTACGTGGAAACGATAAGATTTGCGCAAAATGTTACGGCCTCCCTGCAGCAAGGGGGGCTGTTTTATTTTGTATTGCTATAATACCAGCATATAACGAGATGATATAAGCTGGCATATAGGCAGGCTTACGGCACGTATTCATGTGTTTTATCACAGCTTCCCTTGTTGCGAAGGGGCTGATTGCTATAATACATTCATAAAAATAAACAGGAGAAAATCATCAGAGAGAATTAATGATAAAGCAGTTAAGGGATTATCAGAAACAGGCAATAATAAAAACGTATGAATGGTTATCGAAGAACAGCGGCAACCCATGTATAGTTGCTCCTACAGGTTCAGGCAAGGCGTGGATATGCGCGGGCCTCTGTGAGGACGTTCTGCACAACTGGCCGGGCAGGAAAATTCTTGTGCTTTCACACGTCAAAGAGCTTCTGGTGCAGGATGCGGAGAAAATACGGCAGGTATGGCCTGAAGCACCGATCGGGATATACAGCGCGGGGCTCGGCACGAAAGACATGAACACGATCACCGTAGCAGGTATTCAATCCATCTGGAAGAAGGGGAAGGAACTCGGGCATATAGATTTAGTGATAGTTGATGAAGCTCACCTGATACAGAATCAGGATCAGGGAATGTACAGAACCCTGCTGTCAGACCTCGAGGATATTAACCCAAGAATGCGCGTTATCGGCCTCACTGCAACACCGTACAGGCTTGGCCAAGGCTTGCTGACTGAAGGGGACGACGCAATATTTGATGCGCTGATCGAGTCCGTTACGATTGATGACCTTTTGCGCAGGGGATTTCTCGCAAAACTCACTTCAACATTTACCGACATGAAAATTAACGTTGACGGAGTCAAAAAGGTGCAGGGAGATTTTGAGAAGCAGGAACTTGAAGAACGCGTAAATAACGTCAGCAACAATACACGAATAGTTCAGGAGACAATAAAGCGTGCAGGAGACCGCAGGGCATGGCTGATATTCTGCGTAAGTGTCTCACATGCTGAGGCATTGCGTGATGAGTTCATTGCGCACGGGATAGAGGCGGCAACGATCACCGGCAAAACTTCAAGTTCAGAGCGTGAAAGAATCTTCAATGACTTCAAGGCCGGCAAGATTAAGGCACTCACTAATGTAGGCGTGGCAACTACGGGCTTTGATTACCCGGACATTGACGTTATCGTTATGGCACGTCCAACGCTGTCGCCGGGGCTGTTCGTCCAGATGAGCGGAAGAGGAATGCGCGTAAAGTCTCCCGGACACCATAAGGATTGCCTCGTGCTTGATTTCGCGGGAAACATAGAGAGGCACGGACCGCTGACGAAGATTATTCCGCCGCGAAGAACCATACCCAAGAGCAAACGTAAGCAGATGGAGAATCTCGGCGAAATGTTCAAGCTGTGCCCTAAGTGCAGGAAGGCAGTATTGAGGCGGGCGCGGGAATGTCCTAACTGCGGTCATCAGTTCAGGGAATTGACGGAGCTGAACACTACGCAGGACATTATGGGGGCGGAGTCTGAACCGGTGCAGGATACGAACATCACAAACATGACAGACACTAACGGCGGCATAAAGCGTATGGCTGTGCGCAAGTGGGACTGGAAGGTCAAATACACTAGGCGCGACAGTATACCCATGATACGTGTAGATTTCTACGGCGAGGATCTGAATGCAGGGCCTAAACAGCAGTTCCTGATGTTCCTTCACGGCGGGGAAACTTCAAAGAGGGCGTACAGAAACCTTCAGAAACTTTTGCGCGGGGTCAAACTTCCGGGAAGCAATGAACTCAGGGGAGCACGGGAACTTCACATACTTGCAGACACAATAAAGGAACATTACGAGCCGCCTTCATGGATAGAGTACAGAGAGAACGGAAATTACGTTAATATCACAAATTACGGCTGGGATTGATTGCATTACAGGCCAATGCTTGTTAAAAACTTTTCTCCCAGTTCTTCAAGTTCAGATATTATTTTGCGGTATGTTGTCTGATAGAATTTCGGCTGTGTCAGTACTACAGGTATCCCGTCTACCGGAGCAGAGCCGAATACTGTTCCGTTGTTGCGGACAAGCGGGAAAATCTTACAGCCTCTATGTTCAAGCCCTGTCATGAAGTCCTGCTGTGTTGCTGTAATGTCTGCAATATTCGTCTGTGTATTCATTTACGCCTTCTATCGGCACTAAATCATACTCATCTTGTATTTCTAGCAGAGAATTGCGGAGATAACTGCACACCGACAGGAAACTTGAAGCCCATATTTCAGGGGAAGTCACATTTATCAGCAGGGAAAGTTTCACATCAATATCTATAAGTTTCAGGTGAGAACATATCATGTCAAGTTTCATTCCGTCAAAATTCATGGTATTACCCATGTTAACTTGGACTATGAGTTTCCGTAAATCCGGTCTGCCTAAATATTTCTTTATAACCGGCTCAAAGTAATTTTTCATGGTCTTATTCTCTGAATATTTCATATTCCAGTATTCAGGAGTCAGAAAGCTGAATGTAAGACTAGCCTGCGGGTCTAAATCTATCATGAGTACGCGCCTTCCCTTTGAAGCGGCATATGCTCCAAGATTAGCCGTTAATGTAGTCTTCCCTACTCCGCCCTTGTAATTAATGACTGATACTACCTTCATGATTCAAATCATACCTCCTGATTCTGCCCTGCAAGTTACTGGGGATATTTAATCCAATCATAATACAGCAGAGAGTCTTCAAATTTTTCAATATCAAGAATACCGCCCGCAATTATAAACTCTCCCGGTAATCTTTTGATTTTCACTAAATCTTCGCCCGTATTACTTGTTTTAATGCCATTCTTAATTTACAAAGTTCTAGTTACTAGACTTTCCCCTTCACTGCCCTCAAAACTTACAATACAAACAGTACCTCTCTTATCGAAAGTAAGTGAAGTTCCCTCTTTGATATAAGCAAATTCTTTATGGCAACAGTAACGTGAATTGATTGTGTGCATTTTCTTTCTTATCGGCGAGCGATTGTAGGAATAAAAGTTGTAGTATTTTAACATTTTAAGAAGGAAAATAACAATGAAGAGAAAAGGATTCACGCTTGTAGAATTCCTGATTGTTATTGCGATAATCGGAACTTTAACGGCTCTGATGACATTATCCAGCACCAACGCTACGGCATCAGCAGAAGCGGCAAAGGTTGTGAGCGCGTTACTACAGCTAAGACGGCGGCTGCTATGTATTACTGGGATCACCCTGACTTAAAAGACGTACTTACAGCTAATATTACGGCTAGTATTGAAATGCCATTTTCTACTGAATTTGTTGATTATCTTGAAGCTACACCGGATGGCTGTACTACTGGATACACGCTGAAACTCATTCCTGCTGCAAGCGCAACGAAGGCTTTTCAAGCAGACTGGTATATCGGATATGCGTTGGGCAACAATACTAAAGTTACAGAGGTTGTAAAGAAAAGGCTTGCAGAACAGGCAACATCTTACGGTCTTTTTCAAATAACCACAGCGGAGAGAGTACTACAACTGTAGCTGCCTATACTACTGACGAAAGCACAATTTATATGAAAGTACGTAATGCTGAACCAGTACCAAGCGACGACTAATGACAAAGCTATAAACCTACAGCCAACCAATATATTAGAGTCTCCCTCGCTGGAGGCTCTTTTTTTGTGCACACAAAAAAACCGGGATATTTCACCCGGTCATTCTTCTTCATATCACCTGGCTGAAGCCGAAACCGCTTCAAGTATCTCGTATCTGTACATCTGAAGGT
>CAJOES010000095.1 GCA_905233455.1 uncultured Synergistales bacterium
TATTTAATGTGCAGAAAATTTTTTACAGCACTTATCATCATCATATCTTTCACATCTGCATCACATGCAACGACACTAAAAGATTTGTTTCAGGCTCGCTCATGGACACAGCTTGAAATGCAATACAATTCCCAGAAGACTAAAACAGCAAAAGATCACGGGCTTATGGCTAATGCGTACAGGTATCAGGAACGCTGGGCGGACTGCGTGAGGATACTTGAAGCACAGACAAAGAATTTTCCTGCAACTGTTCAGCCTTATGCGGACATGACGAGGCTTTTGGGCTATGAGAACATGAAGCAGACACAGAAGGCTGTTGCACTTGCCGAGAGTCTCTACAAGACAGCTCCGGCAGACCTGAAATATTATGTTGCACTGGCGCAGTACAGGCTCTACAATGCACAGAATGACCAGCGCAACACACTGAACGCATTAACACGAATGCTAGCCAATGCAGGAACGGATGAACGCAAAATATATACCCTCACGCGGTTAATCGCCATTCCAGCCAACAAGAATCTTACGGAACACGCGCTGCAGCTGCTTGAACTTCAGGCAGGAAGCAAGGAGGCGGCAGCAGTACTCTCACGGGTCAAGAATCCCGGCAACAATATACGTGTAGCTTTGGGCGTTCACTGCCACACCATAGGCAATAATTCAGCAGGGCTTGAGTGGCTGAAGAATGCAACAGGACGCAAGGCTCAGTATTACCGTGCATGGTGTCATTCACGGCTGAAACAGAATGATACTGCCCTTAACCTATGGGGAGCACTGGCAATCAGCGGCAACAGTTATGCGGCAAGTTCTGTAACGAGAATTGCGAACCTCGCCAAGGACAAAGGCATGAAGGAAAAATCCATGAATGTACTTGAGCGCATTGTACGTGAACGCAGGGGTAACATTCAGGCACGTGCGCTTCAGGGACTCGCTAACCTCACGGGCAAAGGCAGCACAAAGGACAGGCTTGAAGCCCAGATACTGCGGTCATTTCCCAACACAACATATGCCTTCAACGTCATATGGGCGCGGGCATGGAGGAACATTGACGCGAAGAATTATGCGGAGGCCGTAAAGCTCTTCCGTCAGGCAGATGCTCCGGGCGTGAATGCCTACAAGAGATCGAGAATACTCTACTGGCTTGCGTATGCTCAGAGGATGGCCGGGCAGAATCAGGACGCAGAGAACACATTAGCACTTTTACGGCGCAAATATCCCCTCACGATTTACGGCATACTGTCAGATGCACCGATCAGAATCGTTGACGGCACTAACCCGAACCTTACGCTGAGACCCACGGATCTTGAGGAGTTCGGATTCATCAATCATGCGTACCTTAAGTTATCGCGTCCCAAAGCAAGCACACGGGAGCTTTACCGGGCGGTTATATTATCGCGGTGGCTTGGCCTTGAGGAGAGCTATTCGGAGGCACGGAGGCTTGAGACTCTCATGACTTCCAGCACAACGCTATACAGGTCAGACCTTGAAGCGTTATACCCCAGACCGTATAAGGCACTCGTTGACGCGGCCGCAAGACAGTACGGCGTGGAGAGTAATTTTGTGTGGGCGATAATGCGTCAGGAAAGCGCGTTTCAGGTCAATGCAAGGAGCTGGGTAGGTGCGGCAGGATTGATGCAGCTCATGCCTGCAACAGCAAAGGACGAATCGAGGCGTGCAGGACTCTCAACATACGATCTCTACAGTGCAGGGGACAACATAAAGCTAGGGACATCACATTTGGGCTGGCTGGGGAAGAATTTTGCACGGCCTGAATACGTCATGGCGGCATACAACGCGGGATCTGGCAATGCGCGCAAATGGCTGAAGGACGGCGGAGAAAGATTGGACATTCCGGGATGGATTGAACGAATCACATTCGACGAGACAAATAACTATGTCCAGCGTGTATGTGCAAACCTTGAGATATACAGAATGCTTTATGATGGAAAATAAAAACATACCGTATGAACTTTCTGATTATGTGTTGGGTAAATATTTCCGTGAGACCGGAGAGCGTCAGGGCTGGCTCAATTCTCCCGGCATAATCGCTTCAGTTTCGGGAGGCGGGGACAGTATCGCGTTATTGTGGCTGTGCAGGAAGTTCTACGGCGGAAAACTCGCGGCGGTGCACATCAATCACGGCATCAGGGGCGGAGAGTCTGACGGGGACGAGGCATTCACGGCATCATTCGCGGAGAGTCTCGGCATAGACATTATGACTGTCCGTATCAGTGTCCCGGAAGAACGCATGAAGGGGGAGTCCCTAGAGTCTGCGGCAAGGCGTTTGCGCCAGTATCATGTGTGCAGGTGTGCTGAAGTTCTCGGAAGCAAGACGGTGCTTTTAGGGCACAACCGCGACGATTTAGCTGAAACCGTACTGTTCAACATCTTGCGCGGTACAGGCATTCGCGGAAGTGTCGGAATGACTGAATGCTCAGAGATTGACGGCGTGAAGTTTTACCGGCCGTTATTGGGACTCCGGAGGGGCTTCCTGCGGGACATACTCAGAGTCAGGGGCATATCATGGCGTGAGGACAGCACCAACACCGACAAGACATATACGCGCAACTACATACGGCTGAATCTTCTGCCGCAAATCGGGAAGAGGATTAACGCCTCAGCAATAGAGCATCTTGCATCGTTCGGCGAGGATATGAGGAAGGTACGTGAACATGAGGACAGAATCAGCCTTGACCTGATGAATGAGTGCCTTAAAGCTGAATCACCATCATTCACGCTCAGCCGGAAGAAATTGCGCGGGCTTGATGATGATGATACGGCGTTAGTGATACGTGAGGCCGGCAGAAGGTTGGGACTGCGGACTCTTTCACGCGGAAGGTGCATGGAGCTGGCGAGATTGATTCACGGCGGGAAAAATTTTATCTTTCAGTGGTGCAGGAACGTAACTGCAAAAGGTACAGGAGGGAAAATCATAATTGATGACTGCACGGGAAATACAAACTGAATGCGAGAACATAATACGGCTTCTTGAACATAAGGCAGAGGAGCTTAAAGCACAGGAACTGTTGAAGGATTTAGACGCACGGCGCACGGACTGGGAAAGGAGATCTGCGCTGTTCGTACCGTCTAAGAACAGGCTTGAACGCGGGGGAAAAGCCCTTGAATTAGGTGAAGCATACGAGGCCATAAAGGAGCTTCGGATAATGCGGGAGAAGAACAAGATACGACAGGCATCATTACGGGATGACATGACTGAAGCTCGTACAGACCTTCAGAACGCTGAAGAGGCATTAACCCTGATTGAGGCGGAATACCGGGACAAACTCGCTGAACAGACGAAACTTGCGACGCTTGCGCAGAGGGTAAAGACGCTGGACGAACAGATAATAGAACGTAAGGAGGCGGCCGTCAATGCACGTCATGAATACGAGGAGGCAGAAAGACAGTACAAGGCTTGCAGTTCACGCGTCGAGACGGAACAGAAATCATTAGAGCGCATAGAGATAGCACTGCGTGAGGCAAGAAAATTTTTGCAGACACATTCTATTGATGAAAAACTTGCGTCGGGACTTCCGGGAATACAGAAATGCTTTGCTATGTATGAGAATGCAGAAGAGAAACGCATTGCACTGAAGGATTCACGGACTAAGGCAATACAGAGGCGGCAGCAGGCTCAAGGTGTGCTGAATGACAGAGCGGCTATGTTTTCTGACGTAACGCACAGGTTCGCAGTGATCGAGAAGAACTACACAAGGGCAAGGGCATTCTATGAGAGCACGTTAAAGGGAAAGAGTATCAGCGAGTGGCGCGAGATCTGCGAGAAAAGCATAAAACGTCTTGCCGCACTCGATGAGCTGTACCGAAAGTTTCAGGAGGTCAGGGGTCTTGAAGACAAGCTCCGTAACCTGCAGGATACACGGCTGAAGATTCAGCAGGAAACCAGAAGCCTTAACATAAGGGACGTAGAGCAGTCCGGGAAGATTCATGAACTGCAGGAAGAAGTTGCGAAGCTGGAGAAACGCGTAGCACTCCTTCAGCGCATACAGGATTTGGACGCTGTAAGGGAACTCTTGCAGGACGGCATACCCTGCCCTTTATGCGGTTCAATGACTCATCCCTACGTGTCCGGCGCGGTTGTCCCCAACCCGGAGGAGGAACACAAAAAGCTAGTGGAATCCCAAAAGAAGCTCAATGACCTTCGCGACGAACTCACAACCAGACAGACACGAACCGGAAAACTCAGCGAGGATATAGCCTCAATAGGCCGTGATGAGGCAGACCTGCGGAAGAGCATAAACGAACTTAACGCGGAAATTTCGTCGAAAGTATCACTGTTGGGATTGCGTTTCGGTGCGGGAATATCACCATTTGATGAGCTTGACCGGGCAAGGCAGAAGACTCGCGACAGCTTACAGCTTGCACGTAATGCGGCGGACACTGCAGAGGCGGCAGAACGGGACATGAAGGCGGCACTTGATGAGCTGGAGAAGATTCGGGAGACGCGGGAGGAAGTATCACGCTACAATCAGGATGCGCTATTCTCACTGCAGAACGAGAAGACAGAGGAAGAACAGATTGACAGCGAGGCCAAGACGCAGGAGGAGATAACTAACAGCCTGAAGCGTGAACTGCTCTCACAGATAACGCCTTACGGGTATAAGAGCCTTCCCGACAAGAATCCCGCTGAAGTTGTAGAAGCACTTGAACAGAGGCTGAAAGACTGGCAGGACGGCTCAAAGAGGCATGACGAACTTGAACGCGAACTATCTGTGGCGAGTACCAGAATGGCATCACTGAAGAAAGAACGTGAATCATTGAGGCTCAGGCGTGAGGAGCTTGCTGGCAGGTTAAAGGCAGTGGAAGCAGAACGGGACAGCGTACAGCAGCAAAGGATAATCCTTTTCGACTCACGGAATCCCGACACAGAACGTGCAAGGATGAACAGGGACGTTGAAGACTTGCGCGCACAGCTCAATGAACGGCGGGAATCACGCAACACGAAATCGGCCAAACTTGACGGCATAATGACCGCGATTCACGGCATAGAGACGGAGATGGCGAGGGGTCGCGAGGATCTGCAGAAACAGGAGATAGCATTCGGGAAGAAGCTGCTCGGTCTTGGGTTCAGGAATGAGGATGATTACGCGGCGGCACTGCTTACTCCCGATGAACGGCGGGATCTGCAGAACAGGCTGCGGGAACTCACGAGCACGGATATGGAGCTTCAGGCAGAACGTGAGAACACCCGCGCAAAGATTCTTGAGCTTCAGGCGGACGGAAAGGGCATAACTGCAGATGAACTTACGGCTAAGGTGAAGGGCTTGAAGGGACAGCTTGACGGTATGCAGTCTCATGCGGTGAATGACCCGGAGGAGGCCGGGATAAGGAGCAGGATTACGGGAAGCCTTATACCTGCAATAAAAGATCTGATGCTTGCGTGTGCATTGCCGGAGGTGCTTTGAACATGAATATTATCTGGGAAGACCTGAAATTTTTTCTTGAGCGTTTAACGTTTCTGCCCGTCAGTGAAACCATGAAACTTGGGAATAACGGCGGTTTTTGCGTGTCAACAAACTGTGCTTTGGAGAACTGGATATATTGCCCCGAACGCATTACGGACAGAAAAACCGTTGAAGATGCCGTGAAATTTTTTGATGACCGTAACATTTCGTTCATGTGGCCTGTGTATGACGGCGGAGCGGAAACACTCACTGAAGCAGGGCTGCTTTATGCCGGAGACTTGGCCGCAATGTCCCTAAATCCCGCAAATATTACACACAACACGGACAGCACGCTAACTGTTGAGCCTGTCATCACGCCGGAACAGTCAGAGGAATTTGCGCGCACTGCATGGCATTCATTCGGCGGAGGGATTGATGATACGCCGGACAGCTATTTTGCGCTGATAGATGCTTTGAGCCATGACCGGGAGAATCTATCGCTGTATCTTGCACGGAAGGAAGGCAAATGCGCGGGTACGTTCCTCATAACGCATGAAGCGGCATTGATGGGAGTGTACTATTTTGCTGTTGTGCCGGAGATGAGGCGGCAGGGGATAGCAGGAGAAATGATGAAGGAGGTGTGCAGGTTAGCGGAAGGGAAAAAGATTGTATTGCAGGCTACACCTTCAGGGAGGCCGTTCTACAGGAATTTTGGTTTTAAGGAACTGTTCTTTATACCCGTGTATTCAACGGAAAGCGACATATTCTAGATCATGAAAAGAGGTTTTGCTCGTGAAAAGGTTTCTTATTGCAGTGGTTTTTGTGCTGTACGTATGTTCTTGTTCTTTTGGGGAAGTTGCAGTTGATTCGGAACATTTCCCGGATGATGTGTTCAGGGAATATGTCCGGAGCAATTTTGATTCTGATGATGACGGAGTACTAAGTGATGAAGAGATTGCTGGAGCATTGTCGATTGATATTCACGGCAGCCCTAAGCGTGTATATTACAACGGCGAGTCTGAAGATTGGCACGGTGTATCAGATCTGACAGGTATTGAGTATTTTACTTCCCTTGTATCCCTTGATTGCAGCATAAATTACTTAGGGCATATTGACCTGAGCAGAAATACGGCACTTCAGGCTTTGGACTGCAGTTATGCTTCACTTGACCGTCTTGACCTTACAGCTAATACGGCTTTGAGGGTTCTGTGCTGCGGCAATGAACGTTTCCTTAGCTCTGTATATTATGTAGAGGAAAGCGGCAGGGACGACCTTCTGCAGACTGTCTGTCCTCTCAATCATATTGCAGGTATTGACTTGAGCCGGAACACTGCCATTAAGTATTTGAACTGTATAAACTTGGGACTTGAAGAACTTAATTTGCGAAACAATGCTGCTTTAGAAGTTGTGCATTGCAATAATGAAGATAAGAGCGATTATGAAGATTTAGGAACTTTCAGCACTCCAATATTTTTAGGAATTGTTTATGAAAATTATGATAGCTATGAGCTTACTGTAGGCAGGTCATGGGGAATAAATGATGAAGGAATTGTTTTTTATGAATGCGGCTATTTAGGTAATGATGGAAATATTACTAGTTATACTTACGGTCGCGAGTCCTTCATAGACAGATATTTGAACCGTCTGCAAAGCCTTGACCTGAGCAGCAATACAGCGTTAAGGTATGTTAACTGTTCCAGTTGTGATATTGAGTATCTTGACGTGAGCGGATGCCCGGCTTTATTGAGGCTGGACTGCAGCATAAACAGGATTGCAAACCTTGATGTAAGCAATAACACAGCATTAGAAAAATTAAGCTGCAACAACAACCTTTTAACTAATCTTGATGTAAGCCGTAATACTGCTTTAAACTGGCTAAACTGCGGCAACGAAGCACGCAATGAAGAAGAGCGCGATATGTACTTATATGGAGGTGATGATGAAGAAACATACAGCTATAACCCTGTTCTGAATGGTTCGTTGAATCGTATTATAAGCCTTGATTTGAGCAGCAACATTGCTCTTTGGGAGTTAAACTGTGCATACAGCGGAATCATTGAACTTGATTTAAGCAGAAACCAGTCTTTAGAGAGTTTGCAGTGCCACTATAATGAACTGACAGCACTTGATTTAAGCAATAACGTTTCCTTAGAAAATATAGACTGCAGTTATAATAATTTGGTCAGTCTCAATATCAGCAAAAATACAGCTTTGACGAATATATCGTGCCGGAGCAACGATTTGACTGCCCTTGATACAGGCAATAAAAATTTATACTATCTTGACTGCGGAGAGAACAGAATACCCCACCTAGATTTGAGCAAAAGCACCGAACTATATTCACTTTACTGCGACAGAAACCAGCTTACTACTCTTGATCTCAGCAATAATCCTTTCATAGAGATGCTTTTTTGTTACGGTAATAATCTTACAGAACTTAATATTGGGAATAACACGTATTTGAACGTACTATACTGCAGTATGAACATGTTATCATCTATTAATGTGAGCGGCTGCCCTTCATTAATTGATTTTTCATGTGCTAAAAACCAAATAAGAAATCTTGACGTAACTAATAATCTGATGCTGGGAGGCTTATACTGTCATGATAACCTTATAACAACACTTGATATAAGCCGTAATTCTAGACTTTGGCAATTATCATGTACAAACAATAAGCTGGGCAGACTCGATCTGAGTCATAATCTGCAACTTGAAGCACTTGACTGCGGAGGAAATTATCTCGCCGAACTTGACGTGTCC
>CAJOES010000096.1:0-8144 GCA_905233455.1 uncultured Synergistales bacterium
TTCTGCACGAGTTCATCGCTTGCTGCCCGTAATGCTTTTGCGGCCTGTTTCGTGATCATCGCAACAGGAGCTTCATACCCGTCTATCCTCTGGCCGACAAAGTTATATGTTGAATAGTAGCGTATCTCCAGTATTGCATCAGGCACTGCTTCAGACAGCATAACGAAACCTGAAGAATCATTTACCCTTACGGCCTGTGCATCCCCTGCCATGAATACAAATGCAAGCACGGCCAAATAAAACAGATATTGTCTTTTTCCGTACAATAAGCAACACCCCTTCAAAAGTTTTAGGTAATTGTAATACTACAGCACGTAAAAATTCAGTAAAAATTCTGCATAAGATAAGTATTCATGCAAATATAATCTCCTCAAGAGGTGAGATTTATGGACGCACAGAAAATATCAGATGCAGTAAATATTCCCGGCAGTCCCTACAGAGGATCCGCACAGATTACGCGTGAACAGTTCATGTTTCAAGAGACGCGAATAACTGCACGGCTTCTGCTTGAAGGCATCCCGGAGTCTGAAGTCATCAGCAGGATTTACCGCAGTAATCTCTTCCAGTACCCTACGGAAAAATCACTGAAACATACAGCGCGTTCATGCCTTGCCCGTATTCATGCCCTCAATGATGATTCACTCATCACAACAATAGCGGAAGGCGGTATTGTGTCGGCAAAGCAGGTATGCCTGTATGCGATGATGAAGCGTTACAGCCTCGTGCGTGATTTCATGCTTGACGTTATCGGTACAAAGTATCAGCAGCAGGACTATTCCTTCAGCCGAAGGGACATAAATATATTCATGCTTCATGCTCAGGAACAGGACACCAGCGCGGCATCATGGGCGGATTCAACCGTGCGCAAGATATGTTCCGTGCTCATGAGGATACTCACCGAGAACGGCTACACCGACACCATAAACGCGACAGAACTCAGCCCCGTCATGATCTGTCCGGCACTGGAAGACTCAATACGCAGAAGCGGCAGTGTCTATATGCTTCCGGCGTTCAACTGTCTGCAATGATTGATCTGTCATCACGGCTTGAAGACCTCCGCACGATGATTCAGAGTCCGGAATTTCTGGAGGGACGCGGACTCAGCAACGAAGTGAACATCAGAATGTTCTGCTACCCTCCTGAAGACGAACCGGCAATACGGCACTTCACGGAAAATCTTATGGCTGATGATGAGCTTGCATGTCATATCGTGCGCTTCAACCTGTATCATGTGCTTTTAGGCATTTGCGACGATATGAGAATCAACGGCAAGATACCGGAACAAGAGAAGAGCAAAGGCAGCAGATTCATCCTCAGCCAGCTTCAGAGAATAGCAAACAGTACAGTCATTGCGGGGAAGATGAGATACGAACCGCACAACAAGGGGGACGTTGTGATTATTGACGGTGTTGGCGAGGCGTTCCCGTTCATACGGGTGCATTCTCTGTTAGACGCAATACAGCCTGACTTTGCGGATCTGCCCGTGCTCGTCATGTATCCGGGAATTTTTGACGGCCATTATGTTACTCTCTTCGGAAAGCTGAAGCCTAACCCATATTACAGAGCGTTCAATATCATTTAATCTTGATTCTGTTTTTGTGTTTATTCTTGCGAATGATTGTGAGTGCTGAAAAATTTTTGCTTTTTTGTAGTTGAAAAAGTAGCTGAAAAAATTTCTTTCCTGCTTCGGCTTGGGCTGTCTGAATGTCATTATACCATTGCCTGCCCCCGTTATGTTACACTTTCAGCAAAACCCATATAACACACTTTAAGGAGCTGGCTTTGTTTGGACATACAGCAAATGTTTCAGGACGACATAAACCGAAAAATTAACGGCGTGGTGAAAGTGGATCAGGATACCGGAGAGATATTATTTCAGGAACTCAGCGAATACGTCATCACACGTGAACTGCGCAGGCACTTCATCACATTCTTCACGGAATATGCAGAGGCATTCACCGCACCAACCGCAGATATTGGCGTATGGATATCCGGCTTCTTCGGCAGCGGCAAATCCCACTTCCTGAAAATATTATCGTGCATTCTCAGCAGCAAAGAAGTGCAGGGAGTCAGAACTTCGGAGATATTCCGGCGCAAACTCACGGACGACCCCGAAATATTTTCGCTAATAGAATCAGCCTCACAGCACGAAACTGAAACCATACTCTTCAACATAGACATAGAAGGATTCGTCAGCAAGGACAAAACTGCTGTGTTACGGGTATTCGCTAAAATGTTCTATAACCATTTAGGCTTTTACGGCGAGGATCTCAAGCTGGCACGCCTTGAACAGTTCATAGCAATGAAGGGCAAGACGGAAGAATTTTACCGCGTCTTTCAGGCAAAAAACGGCGGAGAGTGGAAAGCTTCAAGAAGTGCATATGCTTTCTATGAGGACGACATAACAGACACCCTTCAAGAAGTTCTGGGTATGAGCGAGGCATCTGCGCATAACTGGTTCAACGGCACGGAAGCTCCTGAACTCAGCATTGCACAGCTTGTATCGGAAATACGCGACTACGTGAACACTAAACCGGCAGATTTCAGGCTGTTGTTCATGGCTGATGAAGTAGGGCAGTACGTCGGCGGTGATACGGATCTATTGCTGAACCTTCAGTCCCTTGCAGAGAAAATCGGCAGTGAGTGCGGCGGCAAAGTCTGGCTTGTATGCACAGGACAGGAAGCTATCGACGAGATCATCAGGACACGGGAGAATGAATTTTCACGCATTCAGGCACGCTTCAGAACCCGGCTCTCCCTCTCCTCATCTTCAGTCGATGAGGTCATACAGAAACGCATACTGCGCAAGACCCCCGAAGCGTCATCACTCCTTGAGCATGTATATTCCTCAAATGAGGCAGTGCTGCAGAACCTGTTTACGTTCAGTCATTCAGTGTCGGACATCAAGGGCTACAGCAGTTCCGCAGAGTTCGTCATCAATTTTCCCTTTGTCCCGTATCAGTTCATATTGATGCAGAAGGTTTTTGCGGAGATACGCAGGCACGGGAATTCCGGGAAGCACCTTTCAGGCGGCGAGCGTTCTATGCTTTCAGGCTTTCAGGAGGCCGCGCAGAAGATTCGCACTCACGATGAAAATTCACTTGCTCCGTTGTACCTGTTCTATGATACTGTTCATTCATTCCTCGACAGCACAATACGGCGCGTGATTGAACGGTGCGAAAAGGCAGCCCAGGACGGAAACGGGATAGAACCGCAGGATGTCGACACACTGAAGCTGTTATACCTCGTGCGGTATATCGACGACATCAGGGCAGACACAAGCAATATCGTTATCCTTATGGCCGGTAATATCAGCCTCGACAAGATTGTTATGCGCGAAAGAGTACAGGCAAGCCTTGACCGGCTCCTGATGCAGAATTACATCGGCAGGACTGGAGACACATACAACTTCCTCACGGATGAAGAGCAGGACATACAGCGGGAGATCCGCAGCACACCCATAGACATTAACGCGGCATCAAGACGAATATCCGAACTCATCTTCGGCGAAATCTACCAGTCAAGAAAATTCACTTACGGCAGGGATAACCTGTCATTCACTGCATCAGTTGACGGCGCGCCCTCAGCGAACATTAACGGCGGAATGTACCTGCGCATTCTCACGGAAGCCGCTGACCCGTCCGAAAAGGCAGAATTAAGGCTTCTGACAGAATCGCATAACCATGCAGTTATAGTTCTTGGCGAGACTTCATACTATGAACCGATTGAACGCCTCCTGAAGGTCAAAAAGTATTCATCACGCAAAAACATCTCAAAGCTCCCGCAGTCCGTACAGGCCATAATACGCGCACAGCTGGAAGAAGCATCACAGCGCGAGAAATCTGCAGTGGACGAACTGAAACGCGCAATAGAAACCGGGAAATTCTACGCATCAGGAGACAGAATCAGCATCATCAAGGGAGACGCCAAAAGCAGGATAGACCAGACGCTTCAATATCTTGCATCACACATGTATATTCACATGAACCTGATCACCGCCAACATAGAATCCGACTCCGACATTTGCGCCATACTCAGCGTAACAGCACAGCAGTCCATACCCGGTACCGAACCCAACGCAGGAGCACTCGCAAAGGTTGAGGAATACCTCACGCTTCAGGCGGACATGAAGCGCACAGTCTCAATGGCAGACATTCAGTCCCGCTATCAGGCTGCCCCATACGGCTGGAGGGAGATTGACATTGCCGCAGTGGTTGCACAGCTCATTCATGCACGAAAAGTTACGGTGAAACATTACAGCATTCCCATTCAGCCGGACGATAAGAAGCTGCCCGACATGCTCCGGAAACGCACGGAGACAGGCAAAACCGTTATCGCTGTACGACAGGCATTGCCCGCGCAGAAGATACGGGACTTGCGGAATTTCCTGCGTGAATATTTCAGTGTTATGGACGTTCCGGAAGACGAAGACGGACTCGGCGCATACATTACCGACAGCTTCAGGACACTGCGCAATCACTATTCCGAGCTTATATCACGTTACGGGCAGAGAAGCTACCCGGGAAGAGCTGTTGTCGACAACGCATATTCGCTCATGAATGACATTCTGCAGAACGCAAAAGACACGGCAGCACTTGCCGATAAGATTTCAGGCAGAAGGCTTGAACTGCTTGACTCTCAGGAAGATATGCAGGAGGTTGAAGCATTCTTTCAGACTCAGGCAGGATTATTCGATGAAGCATCAAAGTTCCAGCAGGATATACGGGTTGATGACGATTACCTGAAGGACACGGAAGCATACGCGGCACTGCAGGAGATACGCGCCATTCTCGACACAAGAACGCGGAACTACAATTACCGCAATATCCCCAAGCTTAATGAATTAATGCAGAATGTGAAAGCACAGCATGACTCGCTCATTGAGGCCAAGAAAGCTGAAATCCTGGAGATAATCAGGCAGTGCATGGCGGAAATTCACCAGTCAGCCGGGAACAATCAGACGGCGCGAAATTTCTCGGTTCAGGCGGACAAAGTTTTTGCGCAGAAGAAAGATGAAGTTCAAGACTCCGGAAAGCTCAGAATACTTGACGGCCTTATCCCGTCTATATGGCAGTGCAAGGACGACACAAAGAAACGCATTGACGCTCTCGGCAGGCGGGGGACTCCCATTGCACCGGCACAGGAAACACGGGAGAAGAAGATACGGAGGCTTTACCGGCAGACGGTGTTTGACGCTAAAACCCTCTCAACTGAAGCAGAGATTGATACATACATTGAGGCAGTACGCATGAAGATGAAGCAGCTGCTCAAGAATTTTGACGCTATAAGGCTGGAATAACAGGACAGAATAAATTTCATGCACAACAAAAATACTTCCCTGTAAACATTCAGAGAAGTATTTTGTTTTTTCTTGCTGGATGGCAAAGACAATCTAGGCCTCTTCCCTCTCGCGCTTCATGGGTTTTACAGGCTTTAACGTGCTGTACTTGAGGCCGAACTCTTTCATAACCGGTTCGGTTTCAGCACGGATATACGCAACATGCTCCTCATCTGTCATGTCCTTTATTTTTTCCGAAAGCTCCAAGCGCGTTGCATAGAGCCAGTCCTCAAATGAAGCATACCATTCTCTATATAGAGATGTCCCAAATTCCTGATCTTTGAAGACGGAACTAAAACGGTAATATTATAATCGTCAATCAAAGCCAGCATATTACTCCGCTTAGGTTCAGGGGCTTTCTTCAGTTCCTCTACAACGTAGGTAGAAGTATACGGTTCAAACTCTTTCCCGTCCTTTATTGCCTGAAACAGCCTCACTACGTCTTCATGCCCTTCGCGGTCCTCATCAAAATAGTAATTGAATACCGTTGTCTCCAAAAATATACACTGTATTTTTTTATCCTTCTTCATCTCCTCTTTTAATGCCTGCATTCTACAGGAAAAATAAAACAGTGTCTAACTTCCTTCCGCCTGTTATCATATCCCCAATAAAAACAAAACCCCGTACATCTCAAGGAGGCAGTTTTCACCGTATGGACAAGAACGCGCTAAAGAAATTCGCAGTATGGGCACGCACAGAACTCATCGCCCGGACATCCCTCCGGGCACAACGCTGCGCCATCACGCCCGCCAGCACTCCAGCCCCAGGCACGGACAGCATCGACGGCAGAGTCCTCTCACCGGCAGAACGCAGGCAGCTTCAGGCACTCATACGCCGAATCACCGCAAACGGATTCAAACAGACCATCGAGGAAGCCGCATATACGTGGTTCAACCGCTTCATCGCACTGCGATACATGGAGGCTAACAGCTGTCTCCCGTCGCACGTCAGAATCTTCACCGACGGAAACGGCCGCTTCAAGCCGCAGATCCTCGCAGAAGCATCTCACGTGCAGATTGACGGCCTCGACACCGCAAAAGTATTCGCACTCAAAGAGGCAGACAGGGACGAGGAATTATTCCGCTATCTCCTCATCACCCAATGCAACGCCTTATCCCCAATCCTGCCCGGAATGTTCCAGAAAATTGAAGACTGGACAGAACTGTTACTGCCCGACAGACTCCTCGAACCCGACAATGTCCCCGCAAAAATGGCCGAAATGATCCCGGAAGATGACTGGCATGAAGTTCAGGTTATAGGCTGGCTCTACCAGTACTACAACACAGAACTCAAGAATCAGGTGTTCGCAGACCTCAAACGCAACATCAAAATAGACAGAAACACCATACCACCAGCAACACAGCTCTTCACGCCGGACTGGATCGTGCGCTACATGGTGCAGAACTCCCTAGGCCGTCTCTGGCTCGAAGGACACCCGAACGCAGACCTCCAGTCATCATGGCAGTACTATATCCCGGAAGCACAGCAGACTCCCGGAGTCCTCTCGCGCCTTCAGGCAGTACGGCGGGAACTATCAGCACTCAATCCCGAAGATATACGCTGCATTGACCCCTGCTGCGGGTCAGGGCATATCCTCGCGGCAATGTTCGACGTTCTCGTTCAGATATACGGCACTTGCGGCTACAGCATAAGGGAGGCAGTACGGCTCATAGTTGCGCAAAATATATGGGGGCTCGACATAGACGACAGGGCAGCACAGCTCGCTTATTTCACCGTCATGATGAAGGCACGCGAATATGACCGAAGATTCTTTGAGCGCGCAGTACAGCCCAACATTTACGCAATCCACGAAACCAACTCTTATGACATGGACACGATGAATTACCTCATGACAGCTTTCGTTGACGCAAAGGAGTACGGCTCTATACTCAGGATTGAGGCACGGGACTATTCACGGCTCAGGGATGACCTCAAACGCAACAGCACAAGGGAGCTCGCATTGTGGCAGCCTGAAGGCATCGCGGAAACAGATCACCTTGCACGGCAGGCCGAAGCATTGTCCCAGAAATATCACGTTGTCGCAACAAACCCTCCGTACATGGGAAGCTCCGGAATGGGCGCAAAGCTCGGAAATTTCGTGCGCAGGAATTACCCGGACAGCAAGAGTGATTTATTTGCGGTATTCATTGAACGTGTACGGGATATGCTGATTCACGGCGGCTATCAGGCAATGATTACACAGCAGGCTTGGATGTTCCTTTCGAGCTATGAGAAATTACGCGCAAAGATACGCAGGGAAGACACCGTAAACATGATTCATCTCGGCGCAAGGGCATTCGAGGAGATTGGCGGCGAGGTTGTGCAGACGGTCAGCTTCGTATTGCAGAACTGCAGGACTTCCGGGCGCAAAGGCGTGTATGTTCGGCTGGTTGACCCGGCTACGCAACAGGCAAAAGAGGATATGTTCCTGTCGGGACAGAATCGCTACACGGCACGGCAGGACGACTTCGCGAAGATTCCCGGCGCACCGGTGGCGTACTGGGTCAGCGGGAATATGCTTGCGGCTTTTGGGCATCAGATGCTCGGTGATATTTGCCCCGTCCGTAAGGGTATGGATACGGGGAACAATGAACGTTTTTTGCGTTTGTGGCATGAGGTAGAGAGCGGTAAATTTTCATTCGGCATGAGCGGGCAGTCGGTAAAATGGTTTCCATACGACAAGGGCGGAGAGTTCAGAAAATGGTACGGCAATAAATATTATGTAGTGAATTATGAGAATGACGGATACGAGCTGGAACAATCACCGGCTAACCTGCGTAGCAGACAATTATATTTTCATACGCAT
>CAJOES010000096.1:8218-14458 GCA_905233455.1 uncultured Synergistales bacterium
CCGATGACAGCATCATATATTACCTGTTGGGATTGATGAATACAAAAGTATGCGGTGCACTGCTGAAAATCATCAACCCTACGCTGAACTATGGCGCAGGATCTGTATCATTGCTCCCGATAATCCTCCGGGACGACAAGAGAGACGAAATCACCGCCTTAGTGCAGGAAAATATAAATCTCTCGCGTGCCGACTGGGACTCCTCCGAAATATCATGGGACTTCCAGACTCATCCGCTAATCCGCATAACCCGCGAAAATTCCCTAACCCTAATATCAGACAGCTTCAGCATATGGGAGGAAGAATGCAATGCGCGTTTCACCCGCCTTCAGCGCAACGAAGAACAGCTCAACAGAATCTTCACGGAGATATACGGCCTGAATGATGAGATTGCGCCGGAAGTCCCGGACAGAGATATAACCGTGCGCCGTGCGGACAGGGAGCGGGACGTGAAGAGCCTCGTATCATACGCTGTGGGGTGCATGTTCGGACGTTACTCGCTGGATTTTCCGGGCCTCGCATATGCCGGGGGCGAATGGGATTCAGGACGCTTCCGGACGTTTCAGCCGTGCCGGGACGGGATACTTGCAGTGCATGACGAGGACTACTACGCTGACGACATAGTGAGCGGGCTTGCAGGTTTCGTTGAAGCAGTGTGGGGCAGTGCGGGGCTTGAAGCTAACCTGTCGTTCATTGCGGACTCTCTCGGCACAGCAGGCAGGGACAGGACACCGCTTGATGCAGTGCGGGCATACTTCATGAACGGCTTTTACGCTGATCACCTGAAGGCGTACCAGAAACGCCCAATATACTGGCAGTTTGATGCGGGGAAGAAGAACAGCTTCAAGTGCCTGATGTACATTCACCGTTACAGGCCGGACACAGCTGCGCGCATAAGGGTCAGCTATGTGCACTATCAGCAGATGCAGTACCGTAACGCTATGACTGCTGCTGAATCTGCTATGAAGGCGGCATCAGATGCTGGAAAGTCCCGGCTTGAGCGGAGGATGTCATCACTGCGTGCAAAGGCTGGGGAGCTTTCGGAGTATGAGGAGAAGATACACCATTTTGCGGACATGATGATTCGGCTTGATCCTGATGACGGGGTCAGGCACAACTATGAACTGTTTGCGGAAGTTCTTGCGGGGCTTAAGTGATGGATACTGACAGGATAACGGAGGAGCTTTCGCGGCGTTTTGGTGCTTTGCCCGGGGCTTTCCGCAGGAGGAGGATAATTTTCTGGCACGATGAGGAGAGGGAATTTGCGAAGTATGTTGAAGACCTGCATATTGAGGGCGTGAAGATTCTTGCTCTTACGGGGAGTAATTTTTTTGCGGCCAAGAAACAGCTGCTTATTGATGACCCTGAAAGCAATTACCTTGTGTACTGTCCTTTAACGTTTGAGAATCCTGAAGACAACTGGCTTATAGATATAGAACTGTACAGCGAGGAGTTCCGTGCAGATCTGGTATCGCTTCAGCTTGAGGATATGACCCTGCCGAACGTGCCTGAACTGCGGCGTTTCGTGAAGGAGCACCGGAAGTTCTTTGCGTCCCGTGAGCGTCGCAAACTGATTGCGGGAATGCCGGGTAATATCACGGGCTATGCGGGGCTTGAGCTGTGCGTTATGTCTGCGGTATGCGGGCTGAAGGCTTCTGATTCCGGGAAGGTCATAATGTCGGTGCTGAAGTCATGCTGCGGGAATGATGATGCTTTGCGGGAACTGGTGCATTACGGCCTTGACGGGGCATTCTGGGACATGGCGGAGAGTCTGACGGGCTATGATGGTGATAGTGATTCCCGGAGTCTTGCTGTGCACGTGCTGATGTCCGCGTCGGATCACGTGATGGGGAAGGGCGGTAATGCCTGGTGTTACGGGCTGGTGTCTGAATGGCAGAAGGCCGGGGATATTGAGGAGTTCCGGAGGGTTGCGGAGTACGCTGAAGATGAGGAGGGGCTGCCGGAAAAATTCATGTCATTCGGGGCTGATGAGCTTTCGCGCAACAACATATTTCCGTGCGTGGATTATGTGATTCTGGAGAAGCTGATGACGGACATTGCGGGGAATATCATTGATGCGGCTGTGATTCTGCGCTGTGCGGAGGAAAGGCGGCTGTGCGTGTGGCATGAGGGCGTGAAGTGGTATTACGGCGGGCTTGTGCAGGTTGCGTACATGCAGAAATTTTACGGCGAACATTCGGAGGGGTTTCGCCTTTCGGGAGCGCGTGAGATATGGCGCAGGTACACGGAGGACTATTACCGGATGGACACGTATTACCGGAAGTTTCACCGTTGCTTTGCGGAGAGCCTGAAGCATGACGGTGCATTGAGCGACATGTTCAAGAGTGTTGCAGAGCGTGCTGAAGGGCTGTATGTATCGTGGTATCTGTCCGGGCTTGGTTCATGCTGGTGTGATTCGTGCCGTGAGTACATGAGGGATTACGGGGGCATACCTGGAGTCAGGAGCCAGGAAGAATTTTACGGTGAACAGGTGGCAAATGAGCCGGGAAGAATCTACGTGATCATATCTGATGCTATGCGCTATGAGGTTGCCGTGTCATTGGCGGAGGAGCTTGAGCACGACACGAAATGCAGAATCCGCGTGAAGTCAGTGCAGGGTATATTCCCTACAACAACTAAATACGGAATGGCCGCCTTACTGCCGCACAGGAAGCTGGCTGTTGAACGCAAGGGAAAGAATCTTGCTGTGCTTGCTGACGGAATGAGCACGGAGAGTCCTGACAGGGAAAAGGTATTGAAGGCCCGGAATCCCAAGAGTGTTGCGCTGAAGTATACGGACATTGCTGCGATGAAGCGTGCGGACAGGCAGTCATGCGTAAAGGGAATGGAAGTAGTGTATATCTATCACAGCACGATAGACGATGCGGGGCACATGGGAAGGTCTGTATGCACTGCGTGTGATGAGGCGATAGAGGAGATAAAGAACATGGTGCGGATAATATTTGGCGGGACTCGCATAACGATAACGGCGGATCACGGGTTTCTGTACACATACAGCCCTTTGCGGGAGTATGACATGCTAGGGATTACGGGGACGGGGCAGGAGGTTGAGACGGGGAGGCGTTACGCGGTGATGACTGCTGGGAGTCGTCCGGATATGCTTCTGCCTGTGAAATTTCTTGACGGGGACAGCGGTTATGATGGTTTTGCGCCTGCGGACAACATAAGGATAAAGGTTAGAGGGAGCGAGAAGAATTTTGTGCACGGGGGAATCAGCTTGCAGGAGCTTGCAGTGCCTGTGATAGAGTATCATTATCTGCGCAACGACAGCCGGGAATACAGGCTCAACCGCAGCAGGTACGACATGAAGCCCGTAGAGCTTGGCCTGCTGTCGCCTGAACGCCGGGTGAGTGCGATGACCTTTGCGCTGAACTTCTACCAGAAGGACGCGGTAAGCTCAAACCGTGAAGGTGCGGTGTACACGCTGTGCTTTGCGGATGACTGCGGAAATGCTGTCAGTGATACGGTGAAGGTTATTGCGGACAGGAGGAGCAGAAATGCACAGGACAGGGTTTTTATGTGCACATTCAGGCTGAAGGCTGGGGAATATGACGGAAGGGGGATATATTACCTCGTGATGCTGAATGAGGACGGTGAAGAGGTAATGCGCAGTGAGTTTCAGATAAACATATGCTGACGGGAAGGGGAAAAAGGAATCATGAGCGGAAAAAATATACTGTCATTCGACAGCGTAAATCTTGACGATGAACACGGCGAACTAATCATACTGGATCAGACACAGCTGCCCGGAAAGATAGAGATGCTGCACCTGAAGGACATATATACGCTTCAGGTTCGCGGAGCACCGGCCATAGGGATTGCGGCGGGGTTCGGGATATATATTGCGGCGAAGGGCATACAGGCGGAGGACTACGGGTCATTCCTTGAGCAGTTCAGGAAGGCGAAAGAGTATCTGAATTCCTCACGGCCTACAGCGGTAAATCTTTCGTGGGCATTGAACCGCATGGAACGCGTAGTAACCTCAAACAGCACAAGGAGTATCCCGGAGATTCTCGGCCTTCTGCACGATGAGGCAGTCGCGATAAAGGATGAGGACATAGAGACCTGCCGGAGGATAGGCGAATACGGTTTGACGCTGATACATGACGGGGACGGGATACTGACTCACTGCAACGCCGGTCATCTTGCAACGTCTAGATACGGGACGGCACTTGCACCGGTGCATTTGGGGCGCGAGCGTGGCATGAATTTCCGGGTGTATTGCGACGAAACGAGGCCGTTATTGCAGGGGGCAAGGCTGACATGCTTTGAGCTTCTTGCTGACGGTGTGGACACTACGCTGATATGCGACAACATGGCATCGCAGGTCATGAAGAACGGCTGGGTTAATGCTGTCTTTGTGGGCTGTGATCGTGTTGCGTCCAACGGTGATGCGTGCAACAAGATCGGGACTTCAGGTGTTGCAGTTATGGCGAAATATTACGGTATACCGTTCTACGTTCTCGGCCCAACGTCGACAATAGATATGAGCATGAAGACGGGAAAAGATATTGTGATTGAGCAGAGGCCGCCGGAGGAAGTAACCGAAATGTGGTACGCGCAGAGAATGGCACCTGAAGGCGTGAAGGTCTACAACCCTGCATTTGACGTTACGGAACATGAGCTTATTGCTGGTATAGTTACGGAATACGGGATTGCGCGTCCTCCGTATGAAGAGAGCCTCAAAGAGATTTTCCGGAAGAAAGCGTGAACTACCTCCCCTTGCGGCTTGGAGGTTTCCTAATTCAACGAGGCTGCACCGCGATATTTTGCGAGTGTCTTACGTCCTCTCCAAAGGCGTAAATTCCCTGCGTCCCACAGGTATTGTGTTTATATAGCAGTATCATGTTCCGGGCAGCATGAATGTCCCGGTCTTCGTGATACCCGCATGAACATTCATATACTCGGTCAGATAACGTTATATCTCTGTTGAGTTTTCCGCATTGGGGGCAGTATTTCGTTGTCGGTTCTTTCGCCGGGAGGACTGTAACCCGTTCAGACATCATAAGCTTGGAATGCTGTACCGTCCTGCCGAACAATCCTTTATGCCAAGCCTTGAGATTTTCGTCCTGCATGTACACTCTTTCATGGTCTAGCAGTTCATGTACTATCTTATTTGCTGCATCCAGTTTCCTGTCTTCCAGTTTTTGATATTCCCTGCACAATAACTTTCTGGCTTTGTACCGGTTGCTTGAACCCTTCTTCCGCCTAGCTATCAACCTCTGGCACTTCTTTATACGTTCACTTTCTTCAACCAATACTTTATATTTCTTCCCGTCAGATGTCGTTATTGTTGTCTTAATTCCCATATCTATTCCTACCTCTGGTTTATACTTTCTCTTCTCACCTCCTTTATTCTGATACGTCGTTATTGCTAGATAATACCCGTCTGGCAGGTTAAGCAGCTTAGCATTAGCAAATTCTATATCAGGTATATTCCAGAACTGATTTGCTCCCTTGATTCGTATACGTTCTTTGAAGCCTTGTATGCCTATGTGCCTTTCATCATAAAACCTGTAAGTTACTTGGTATTGCTGGAGATTGATTGAAGTATATTCTGACTTGTAACGCAGCTTACCCGTTGGGCGGTTGTGTTCACGAAGAGATGCTAAACCCTTCATATTATTCTTTAAACCCTGAATTACAGACTGCCTCATTTGTGAGGAAATATATTCAAGTTTATGTGCTACCGGCTGGCGGTCTTTGTCCAGTCCGTGAACTGTTTGTATTTTCGTATCGTAGCCGTTAATCTCGTGTCCATTCAGGAAGGTTAATGCGTCGTTGTAGAGCCATTTAGCTTCAACAAAAATCATCTTGAGATGAAGTTTCTGTGCTTCGTTAAGGTGAGAGATGTCAATTTTCACACAATATACCCGGCAAATCTGACGCTTTCGTTTTTCTCGGGTCAATCTGCCCTGCTCACGTATCCGGTTATTCTTTGCTAATCTCTCATCGTTTGTCATGGAAATATTATACTATTAAAGGTAAAAGCGGGAGGCTTCTTGCGAATTTAAGATAAAAGAAGAGCCGCTGAAGGAATGCGAATCTATCAACGGCTCTGAACTTGCCGCATCAGACAATTCTGCTCAATGGCACGATCTCAATTCCTGCTTCAATGAGTCTTGTGCGCAAAGTTTTTGCCATCTGTACGGCTGAAGGTGAATCACCGTGAAGGCATATAGACTGCGGGCGAAGGCTAACGATCGTTCCGTCAATGGC
>CAJOES010000097.1 GCA_905233455.1 uncultured Synergistales bacterium
TAGTGGCTTTCACTTTGAACTTATAGCTTTTTGCCATATACGCATAGAGTCCCGAAGCTGTTGATGAAGGTTCGCCTTTTATCTCTCCTGTTGAGGAGTCTATATACAAGCCCGGAGGAAGTGTGCCCTCTGTACTCCATGAGCTTACATCGCCGTCCGCCTTGCACTGATAGCTGTAGTTTACTCCTGCAACAGCGGCTTCGGATGGGGTATCGGTGATTGTGGGAGCGGGAGTATTCCCAAAGCTATAAATCGTAAAACCGCCATATGTACCTGGGTTGGCGTAACGTTGTGCCAGATCAGCATATGAATAATAGCTATTCTTGATTTTCATAACGTTAGTGCCGCTGACATGAGATTGAAAGAAATATACTCCATTATCACCAAAACCATTAATTAATGCTGTATGTTGGGTTGTACTGCTATACCTCCATCTCATCTGCACTACATCGCCTGCTTTAGCCTTTTGAAACTCTGCTTTGACTTTGGCAGCCGTAGGTGTTCCGTCTCTTTCGTTAAGGTGTTGAGCTATTTGCGTTCCGCCCGTCTGTGAAACAAGAACACGACCGTAATTACCATACTGGGTGATTGTTCCACGTCCTTCATCTTCGACTACCCACTTCACAAAAGCAAAACAATTTGTGCCGTAATAATCATTATCTAAATCATTACCACTGCGCCAAGGTACACGCTGTACTTCTAAGTCTCTCCATTTCTGGTCTGACTCGTTATACCTCAGTTCAACAGCAGAGGCAGTAAAAGCTACTCCCAGCACAGCACACACCACCAACACAACAATTCCCATAAATCTTTTACTCTTCATGAATTTTCCCTCCTTTATTCTTCTTCACTAAGAGTTCTCCAATGTCCGCGCACGCAATATCCCCAAGCACTAAGGGGGGCTTCTCCTCACGCCCGAAGGACTGTCTCCTCCAGACGCGCCCAAAATATGAATTCCTCATGGTGTTACTTCTGTCTCAGCACCACACCAAGCACCATCACGCACGCCCATACAGCAAATCCCGAAGTGCATCCTCCTCCGCTGCTATCCGGCCCTTCACCGTAGTCCCGGTATTCACCGTAAGATTCATGTTCACCGTAGGATTCAGGGTCATCATTAGGTTCTGCCTTATTGCCGGGAGCAGGAATTACAACCCTATCATTTGCATCACTGGCTTCATTCACCGTAAGCATTAGTGTCTTTACCGATGCTCCTACCTCGTTGAATGCCATAAACCTAATGTAATATTTCCCTGAACTATTCGTCTTTCCGCTCAAGACTCCCTGTCTGCTCACAGAGAATCCCGAAGGAAGTCTGCCGGCTCTCCACTCAACAGCACCGTAACCTTCAGCAGTCAGCTTGAACGTATACGCCTCACCTGCTGTTGCGTCAGGAAGCGAAGTGTTCATTATCGTCGGCCTGTCCTCGTAACTGACCCTAGAACTAGTGAAACCCTTGATACATGCGTTATACGGCCCGTTCTCGACATCAGCACCGTCCTGCCACACGGAAGGCACTCGCTCGCCTTCAGCAAAAAAACTCTCACCGCGTCTTACGGAAGCAACAGCATTCCTGTAGGGTATTCATATCCTGAAGGAAGTTCCATCTTCACGATGATTGAATAGTAATCTCCCTCGTAAAGCCGTACAGGAATCGGAAGATACACAGTGTGGTAGCCCATGTACGGCATTGCACCCCGAAGAAGTGCTGTACCTATGCCGCCGGGATCTGAAGGTGTTTCTTTGCCGAGATTATTCACGTAGATTTCATAATTAGCGTTGTTGTCTGTCGTGTAGAAGCCTATGTGCGTAAGATCCTCGTTCCTGTCTGCACGGAATATATTTGCTGACCATACGGAGCTTATGTTTTGGGTTTTGCCGTTCTCGTCATGCTCCTGAACTTTAACGTCCCTGCTTGTCTCCTTCACTATGAACACTCTGCCATCGCCCATGCCGTAATCGGTATCAGCCTGTTCATAGGACATCCAGAAATAACCATTATCTCCCCATAAACTGCTCCAAGAATTTCTGACAAGCCACGCACCATTTTTTGAAGGATTATGTATGAAGTTTGAAGCAGGATAATTATCGTCCCAACCTATAAGAAGGACAGCATGAAGATTTTTCACGTCTCTTATCGAATAAAATGAATGGTGAGTTTCGCTATAGCCCTCGTTGTCGTGGAGATAGTTAATATAAACAGCTCCATGTTCCATGATGTATTTTTTCACGGTTTCTATTGATGTTTCCTGACCGATATAGTCTATCGTTATTGTATCGCTGAGAGTTATTCCTGCCTCATCAAAATCCCCTGCGAGTCTACCGTTCAGGAATGCTTCAATTTTTCTATTGGCTGTATTATTGTCATTTCCTGCCACTGAATATGGCATATCGGATTCACTTACAATGGAAGCTGCACCTTTGCTAAGGAATGATATTGCTCTAAGCGATGTCCCTCCTTCATCTAATACGCAGCCTGTGGCATTACGAACCTCATAATCAGAAGAAGGATTCTTGTATGTGAACCATGCTAAATGAAGTTCAGAGAGATCCGGGACTGTACCCGATGAGCTGATTCCCTGAGCCATGCTGTCAGCCTCCATAGCTCCGATTGCCGCAAAAGCCCAGCAAGTACCGAAGTTGCCCTGATTCCTGACTTCAGGCAGTCCCGCTGCAGTCCGTGAATCGTAAGACACAGGCAGCCCTTCTGACGCACCGAAAACTTGAATGACGGGAGGGTTATTGCGCAGGTGTGAGGTGTTTTCTGGCGAAGGCAATGCTCCAAAGTATAGAGTCCCGTCAGTGTTCTGCCACGCTTCCGGGTTTGCCTGCCATTCAAGGAAGACATCAGCAAGAGAATCAGCGGTAATCTCTTCAGGCTCATCGTCCCATTCGCAGATAAACCCTGCTGTACCTTCAGAGACATCATCCCATTTGCCGTAACCGTCAGCCTGCAGGTATATTCCTGATCCATCGGGCTGATTGTCCGCAAAGTTCTGATACTGCCGCTCGAATACCTCATCAGTTACCCAGTGCCACCAGCCGGACTCGTCTGCTTCAGCTCCAAGCCAGTAATTGCCCTGTGAGTCTTTGAGCAGAGAACTGATGAATTCCTGTTCTGTCTGACTCGTTATTGTTGCGAGATGACCACCACGCGATTCACATTGCTTCTTGGCCTGATCCCACGTTACAGACTCTTCAATTATCTGGTATCTGTGCCCGTTCCATTTTTCTGCGGAAGATTCAGGAGTCTCTTCTTCGGTGTTGTCTTCATCATCAGGAGCTTCTCCTTCACCGGAAAGTGAGTAGCCCGAAGGATAGGTGTTGCCTGAAATATGACCGCTATAGTCCGGGTTGATTCTTCCTGCAATGCCACCGCTATGCCTTCCGGTTATTATTGTCCCGTCCTCTATGGTGCAGTCCTTAATGTCTCCGCTCTCAAGTTCCCACACAATGCCCCCGGCATAATTGTCTGCCGAGATAACTGCATTGACCCTGCAGTTTATGACTGTTCCGCCGCTCTGATGTGCTATCAGTCCTCCCGCTCCATAGTAACTGCCGGTAACAATAACCGTGCCGTTAAAGCTGCAGTTCTCGACAGTGCCGGAGTTCAGATAATGCACTACAGTCCCTGAACACCTGCTCTTAATGCTTCCGGTAACATTCAGGTTGCATATAACAGCATCGCCATCTACAGTGTCAAAAAGGCTGTCGTACAATCCCCTGCCATCAACGTCAAGGCTTACAGTATGTCCCTGTCCGTCAAAATATCCCTTAAAACTATTGCGGCTGTTATGCTTTCCGATACCTTCCCAATATGTTTCTGAAGTGAGATCAATATCAGCAGTTAGTTTGTAGTATTTGCCGACAGGATCAGAAGCATTTTTTATCCTGTCCCGCATGAGCTTCAAGTCCTCAGCAGAACTGATCAGATATGCTTTCTCCAGGCTGCTCCCGTCATTGCCGTCATCATAATATGCCGCTGAAGCCGTAAATGTACTGCCTAAGCATATTGCAATTATTAGTGTTACGTATAATTTTGTATATTTCTTGAAGAAGTTTAGTGATAAGATTAAAAATTGTGTGAGTATAAGAAACAGGCTATACGAGCAGAGCTGTGAGCTGTGAGCTGTGAGCTGTGAGCTGTGAGCTGTGAGCTGTGAGCTGTGAGCTGTGAGCTAATTATGATACCTCTTGTCATTTTTGTCTACCCTCTTTCCGCTTAAATTTTTAGCTATTATATAACATAATGCTTTCATAAGTTTATTCATGTTTTGTCAGCTCCCAAATTTTGAACGTGTAATAAAATATACCAGACATAAGAAAAACCACAAAGGAGAATATTTTAATGCCTGAAGAAATTATACAGGACGGCTTCAGCTCAGAAGACAATGAAATAGTAAGACAGCGCAAGGATAAATTACTGCGCCTGCGTTCCGAAGAAGGCTATGATCCCTACGTGAACGAAACATGGGACAGGCAGGACACCCTCGCATCAGTCCGCGAACGTTTCGAGCACTTACAGCCCGAAGAAGAAGACACAAACGCCGTAATAAAGACAGCCGGACGAGTTATGACCGTCAGGAGGCAGGGAAAAGCTACATTTGCGGACTTGGCCGACGAAACATCAAGAATGCAGCTGTACTTTCAGTTGAATTCTGTCGGGGAAAAAGCATATGACTTCCTCAAGAAGTGGGTAGACTCAGGAGACTGGATCGGCATTATCGGTCATCCATGCAGGACACGGCGCGGAGAACTCACCATCATGGTTACGGAATACAGGCTGTTGAGCAAGGCTATTCGTCCCCTCCCGGAGAAATGGCACGGCCTCACCGATACGGAGATCCGCTACAGACGGCGTTATATGGATCTCATCGCAAACCCTGAAGTCCGGGAAGTCTTCCGGAAGCGTTCAAGAATAATCTCATCATTCAGGGAGACGCTTGAATCTCACGGAACATTAGAGGTTGAGACACCTATACTTTCAGTGCTTGCAGGCGGGGCAAATGCAAGGCCCTTCAAGACGTTCCACAATGCGCTCGGCGTTGATATGTACATGCGCATTGCCGTTGAACTCTATCTGAAGCGTTTGGTTGTCGGCATGATGGGACGCGTATACGAGATAGGGCGGAATTTCAGGAATGAGGGAATTGACACCATGCACAACCCGGAGTTCACTATGATGGAAGTGTACTGGCCTTACTGCAACTACGTGGACATGATGAACCTTGCTGAGGAACTGATACGCAATGCCGCAAAAGCAATCGGTACGCTTGAGATTGAATGGAACGGAACGAAATTAGACCTGTCGAAACCGTTTCACCGCATCACGATGCGCGAGGCCGTGAAGAAGTATGCAGGAGTTGATTTCGACACCATAAAGACCGACGAGGAAGCCAGAGCTGTGGCCCGTGAGAAGGGATTAGAGATTACCGGGCATGAAAGCAGGTTTGCAGTATTGAACATGCTGTTTGAGGAGTTCGGCGAGGAGAATCTCATTGAACCTACATTCCTGCTGGGACATCCTACGGAGATTTCTCCGCTGTCCAAGAGAGACCCGGAAGATACGGACTATACGCACAGGTTCGAGCTGTTCATGTACGGCAAGGAGGTAGCAAACGCATTCAGCGAACTCAATGACCCGTTAGACCAGCGCGAAAGGTTTGAGGATCAGGCACGGAAGAAGGCAGAAGGCGACGATGAAGCTCACGTATTCGATGAGGATTTCATCAACGCAATAGAGGCAGGACTGCCCCCGACCGGCGGAATGGGAATCGGTATGGACAGAGTCGTTATGTTCCTGACCGGTGCGAAATCCATACGTGATGTTATCCTGTTTCCTGCAATGAAACCCAAAGCATAAGAAGCCATAAAGATGAACATATTTGAATCCCGCATGAATGAACTCTACGCACAGATAGAGCATCATGCGGGACTTTATTATAACGATGACGCTCCGGAGATTTCTGACGCTGAATATGATGCTTTAGTCCGTGAGCTTGCAGAACTTGAGCGCGATTATCCCCAGTTTGCACGCAAAGATTTTCTCACGCATAAGGTTGGAGGCTCGCCCAGTGAGTTGTTTGCGAAGGTAAATCATGAAGTCCCTATGCTATCACTAGATAATGTATTTGCCCCTGAAGAACTGCAAAACTTTTTCACCAGAACAAAACTTGAAGGCCCGTTTACCTGTGAAATGAAGATTGACGGCCTTGCTGTGTCATTGATATATGAGGACGGAATATTTATGCGCGGTGCAACGAGGGGAGACGGCAATACAGGCGAGGACGTAACACAGAACCTTATGCTAATTGATGCCGTGCCCAAACGCCTTAATCCTGCACCTTCAGGACGCATTGAGGTACGCGGGGAAGTCTTAATGTCGCTTGAACGTTTCAACGCCATCAATGAACGTTTCATGGAGAACGGCGAAAAACCTTTTGCGAATCCCAGAAATGCCGCCGCCGGGACTCTCAGGCAGAAGAACAGCGCGCTTCTTGCAGAAAGAGGGCTTGATATATTCCTGTATTACCTTGTTGACGCTGAAGCACAGGGAGTAACGGAACAGTCAGAGGCTTTGATGTGGCTCTCGGAACACGGGCTGCCTGTTCAGGAAGCATGGCAGAAGTGCAGTAATCTCGGTGAAGTTGAGGAGTTCATATCGCGCTGGCAGAACGAACGCTACAGATTAAATTACGTTACTGACGGTGTAGTGATAAAACTTGATGACATCACGAGATGGCAGGAGATCGGCACAACTGCACACGCTCCCCGGTGGGCTGTAGCGTATAAGTATCCTCCCAAAGAAGCCCGCACAAGACTCAAGGACATAAAAATATCCGTAGGCAGGACAGGAGTGCTTACTCCCGTAGCGATTCTTGAACCAGTAATCGTTTCGGGCAGTACAGTTCAGAGGGCAACCCTGCACAATGCGGACTATATAAGGGATAAAGATATACGCATAGGAGATACTGTTTACGTGAGCAAGGCAGGAGATGTTATACCGCATATTGACCGTGTAGACTTTTCGGCACGTTCAGGCAATGAAGCTCCCTTTGTTATGCAGGATAAATGCCCCGTATGCAATGCTGAAGTAATACGGAAGAGCAGAGAAATACTATCAAAGCGCAGTAATGGCAGCCCAAAGGTAATAACTGAAATTGCCCACGTATGCACGAACAAGTCATGTCCTGCACAGCTCAAAGAAAGATTACGGCATTTCGTATCACGCAAGGCTATGGATATTCGGGGGATAGGGAAAATATTAGCTTATGCCCTCGTTGACTCCGGAAAAGTGAAAGATATTACGGACATATACAGGCTTACACGTGATGACTGGCTTGCTGTATGCCCCGGTGATAAGACTGCGGACAAAATCATCAAGGAAGTTGAAGACTCTAAATCAAGGCCTCTTGCATCATTCGTTACGGCTCTGGGCATTCCTAATGTTGAGCGGACTCTTGCAGAAAAACTTTCAGATTATTTCGAAACGATTGAAGCTCTCGAAACCGCACCAATCGAGGAGATAATAAAGGCACTAAGCACGAAAACGGAACAAGCTGTATTGTCTGTGCATGAATACTTCAGGCATGATGAAAATATAGAAACTCTCAGAAACGAACTTGAAAGATACGGAGCACCAACAGTAAAATCATTATCCGCCTCATTAAGGATAATTCCGGGCGTGAACAAAGCAGCAGCACAGAAGCTCGCTAAATACTTCAGAAATATAGACGCAATGACAGGAATAACCATTGATGATATTGTGAAGGCTCTCACGCAAGACTCTGAAATGATTATAGTACGTTCAATTCATGATTTCTTCATGGATTCAGACAGCAAAAAGCTAATCGACAACTTCAAGGCACTCGGCCTTAACTTCTCCGGCTCTGACAGGGCATCGCTTCCCGGCAGGCCAAGACACAGACCTAGACAGCCTGCGGAGATTATCGAGGACAGGTTCAGGGGAAAAATCTTCGTGTTCACCGGCACGCTGTCATCAATGACACGCAATGAAGCATGGGCTAAAGTCATGGAGCTTGGCGGGCAGTGTTCGGAGAATGTCAGCCTGAAGACCAGCTATGTTGTTGCAGGGGATAAGGCAGGCTCAAAACTCAGTAAGGCTCAGAAGCTGGGGATAACGATTTTGACTGAACAAGAATTCACTGAAATGCTGAAAAAACATCCTCATAATGTGAAAATAAGTATATAATCTGCAAATTTTTATCTGGAGTAAAAATTAAGGAGGAATTTTTATGCGTAAGGTTTTGCGTACTGCCGTAATAGCTGTGATGGCTGTTATGGCTTTTAGTGTCTGCGCTTGGGGAGCTTCCATAACCATTGATGCGGCGAATTTTCCCGATGATACATTCAGGGAATATGTCAGCAGTAATTTCGATACGGATAATGACGGAAGCCTGATTGATTCGGAGATTGAGGCTGCAACTACAATCGAAGTTAGCGATATGAATATAACGTCATTGAAGGGAATTGAATATTTAACTGCTTTAGATAGGCTTGTATGCGACAATAACCAGCTAACAGAACTTGACGTTAGCAACAACACCGTTTTATCATTCCTCGGATTCTCTCATAACCAGATAACAGCTATAGACTTGAGCAATAATAGAAATTTGGTGATTCTGGGCTGCGAAGATAACCTGCTAACTGAATTGGACGTGAGCAACAATACTCTGCTGGAGACGCTTGACATATACGAGAACAAAATAACTGCACTGGACGTAAGCAGGAATACGGCTCTGACCTATCTTCAGTGCTCAAACAACCAGATAACCTCTCTCGATGTAACTAAAAATACAGAATTGACTTCTTTATACTTCAACTATAACCAGATAAAAGAACTTGATGTGAGCAACAACAGTGCCTTGACGGAGCTTGTATTCGAAGGGAACCAGATAACAGAACTTAACTTGAGCAACAACATTGATTTGACCGCATTGTGCTTCAACGGTAACCAGCTAAAGGAACTTGATCTGAGCGCAAATACAGCTTTAACTTCCTTGCAGTGCGGCGGCAACCAGCTAACAGAATTAGACGTGAGCAACAACACAAACTTAACGGAGCTTCAATGCTTCAGCAACAAACTTTCGGCACTTGACCTTAGCGTCAATACGTCTCTTGTCTCCGTAGATACAGGTACGCAGAACATAGAAATTCCCGGAATTGAATCCAGTGATATAGCTTCATATCCCTACAGCCTGAAATTGTCGTCTGTTTCCGGCTTTGATCTTTCCCGCGTAAGCAACCTGAAAGCAATATTAAGCGGAGATACCGAGATAAGCAGCTATATGGACAGCTCTAACGGAACTGTATATTTAGCCTCATATCCCGAATACCTCACCTACAATTATGATACCGGCAACAGCACAGCGCAGTATATGAGTGTTACAGCCTCTATTGCAGATACTCAGGAATCAGGGAGCGGTATTCCGGACGGTATTGTAGGGATGCCTTACAGCTACCAGCTTGAATCTGCCATGAGCGGCGATGCAACATGGTCGATTGTGGGCGGCGAGCTTCCTCCGGGGCTTATGCTGTCATCGTCAGGTATGATTTNNACATACACAGCAGATATAAACGTGAACGGCGACAGTTCAGAAACCAGAACATTAACTATAACTATACGCGGTGATTCAGATACTGGGAGCGACGATTTACCCAGCCCTGCGGGATCAGACAGCAATACACTTTACGCCACTGTGGGAATGCCATACAGCTACCAGCTAGAATCTGCTATGAGCGGTGATGTAACATGGTCGATTGTGGGCGGCGAGCTTCCTCCGGGGCTTATGCTGTCATCGTCAGGTATGATTTCAGGCACTCCCACACAGGCAGGAACATACACAGCAGATATAAACGTGAACGGCGACAGTTCAGAAACCAGAACATTAACTATAACTATACGCGGTGATTCAGATACTGGGAGCGACGATTTACTTCTGACCCTTCAGATGGCAGCAATACCGACAAAGATACAAGCAGCAACACCAGCGGAGATATAGGCGGTAATACAGGTGGCGGCAACTCCGGCGGCAACACTGGAAACGGCACAGGCAGCAATACGGGCAATAATACTAATACAGGGAGCGGCTCTGGCAGCAATACCGGTGGAAACGCTGAAAATGATGACCGAAGCAACACGAACACAGACACCAGTAATGATGCAAATACTGATACCGGCAGTGATAACAGCACACCAACAGAAAGTGATACCCGTGCAAACACTATCGCAGAAAGATACAGCTTCAATATGTCTTCAGCCATGATGAACAGGGTGCTTTCAGTTTTTCCGAGAGCAAGTGAAGGGAGCGTATACCAGCTTTCAGGAAGCGAAATAGTTTCGGACACTTGGACTATCTCCGACAGTGATGCGCAGGAGCTTGCAGAACTCAATGAAGAGGCTGTGATGAATATTCCTGCTATAAGGGCAGAAAATACGGGTGTATATGTATTAAAACTCACCCTTTCAGCGATTGAGGCCGGAACAAAAATAATGCTTCATGCTGTCTCTGCTGTCTCTGATGGAGGCGGCTCTGTGAGTGCCAGTGCACTTGAGGACGTGCAGTATAAATTCCTCGACGAAGACGGGAACGAGATAGATACAGTTCCGGAAAGCGGTGCAGTGTATGCGGCAATGCAGCTTACGGCAGGTACGGAAACACGCGGAGTAATTACAGTGCCGTCTTCAAGGAACAGACCTGCCCCGTTGGCTCAAGGTACAGTTGTCCCGATTGTATTTGAGACAGAAGAGGAACAGGAAGAGCTTATAACAAATATCGTTGAAGCATTGAGCGAGACTGTAAGCATTGATGCCGAAGAGATAAAATTCATCACTGAAGAAAATATTACGCCAGCACCAGAACCTACAAGGGAAATGGTCAATGAGGCCAAAAATAATGATCATGATCTTATAGGAAAACTCAGCACTATTGAAGTTGAAGAAGAAGGATGGTATGTCATCAAAATTGAGTTGTCTAATGACTTGTTTGAACAGGTTGACGGTGTTGATATAAATGATGTTGCAATGTACGCATTTTCCGCTGATGTAACCGCTTCTGATAATAATACGTATACTGTTAGATCCTCATTGTTCATGATAAACGGCCTTTTAGGGACATGGGAGCTTCTGACGGTCAGCGGTCAGAAATTCGACAAGTTCGGCTTCCGTGAGTTCCTGATGGTAGGCTTCCTGAATGCCGGACAGCCATTCACGCTCTATCTGGCCAAAACTATTCTTGCATTAGTTACCGGCGGACTTGGTGCAGGGTGCAGTGCAGGGCTCGGTTTATCCGGTGCGGCAGGTGCATTGGCGGCAATTATATTTATTGGTCTGCGTAAGAGACGTGAAATGATTTAGTGATATTATTATCCATATCCCAAAACACAGCATAGAAGGAGAGATTTCACCTCATGGACAAGAAGATTAGGCGCATAGGAGTACTCACCAGCGGCGTAGATTTCCCGGCATGAACGCGGCAGTCAGGGCAGTAACCAGAACAGCATTGCATTACGGCATGGAGTGCAGAGGCATTCGATTAGGAATTCACTGACATGATGAAATCATTCTATCTATATCAAGGAGGTTTCATATGACGAAGCTGTTATGTTCTGCCGTGATGGTTTTTGCTGTCATGGTTTTTTGCGGTTGTGCATGGGGAGATGTTGAGATCAATGCGGCCAATTTTCCGGACAGCGTGTTCTGCAAATATATATTAGATGAATTTGATTCGGACGGCAATAACGTGCTTAATGAAGAAGAAATTGAAGATATAGTAGAAATCAATGTGTCGGAAATGGAAATTACTTCATTGCAGGGGATAGAGTATCTTGAATCTTTAGAGACTCTGAACTGCGACGGCAATGGGCTTACGGCTCTTGATTTGAGCAATAACACTAAATTAACCTCGCTTTCATGCATCAATAATCGACTTAAAGAACTAAATATCGGGCGCAATACCGCGTTGATATATTTGTGGTGCAACAACAACCAACTTAAAGAGCTTGATGTGAGCAGAAATACGGTACTTACGACTCTGGACTGCAGTGGTAACAGTATTACAGCTCTTGACATCAGACGCAATACAGAACTTACCGAAATGAACTGCTGGAATAACCAGATAACGGAACTTGATATTAGCCGCAACACAAAACTTACATGGCTAAGATGCTGGGATAACCAGTTAACAGAATTGGATATTAGCCAGAACACTGCTTTAGACTACCTTGATTGCGATGGAAATATGCTTACGGCTCTTGATTTGAGCAATAACACAGAGCTGACCGGGCTTGACTGCAGAAACAACCTTTTTACATCACTAGACATAAGCCGCAATACAAAATTAACGGTGATCTGGTGCTATAACAACCGGCTTGCAGGACTGGACATAAGTCGGCACACTGCGCTAACTGAGCTGTACTGTGAGGACAATCAGCTAACGGAACTGGACATTAGCCGCAACACTGCTTTGCAATGCCTTAACTGCAGCGGAAACCAGCTAACAAAACTAGACATAAGCCGAAATACAGAATTAACGGAGCTTGAGTGCGGCAATAACCATCTTTCAGCATTAGATTTAAGCAGTGTAGTTTTAGAAAGCATTGACTGCAGCTCACAGGAAATAAGCATAAACGGTTCAGAAATAATCAGCACAGGAAGCACAGAATACCAATACAGCTTCACTCTTACCGCTTTGAATCCTCAAATCGTCCCGTATTACGTAATAAACCTGAATGCTTACGACAGCGGCGGCACATCAATAAATACCAGCTTTGACCATGTTAACGGAACTATAGAATTTGCTTCGTTCCCTGCGTCCATAACATATGATTACGACGTACAGGATTCTGCAATGACAACTTATATGGATGTTACGATTACAATCTCGGCTCAGGATACAAACATTCCTCCAGAACCTGCAGAAATAGGAGTAACCATAACGAGTCCTTCAAGCAGAATAATTACCGTTCCTTCAGAGGGAGGAACATTCACTGCAACGGCTAAAGTTTCAGGTATGACTAGCAACAAAATATTGTGGCTGGTTATCCCTTCAGGCAGGATTTCTGCAACAATCACTCCATATACGGTCAGTGCGGAAATTTCCGGGACTGTTCCTGCAACATTTTCATCATCAGCACGCAGTTATGATGTTACGGTCAATGCGTATGAGAACAGTGCTAGAAGTTTCACGGATAAATTCACCGTAGTGCAGGAAGGCCGGGACAGTTCATATTCACCTTCAGGAGGCGACATGTTCAGTTTCACGATGTCATCAGCCTTAATCGGAGGAATATTATCTGCTTTTCCTGGATTGAGCGAGAACAACATATACCAGTTCACAGACAGTGAAATAATTTCGTCTACGTGGTACATATCTGACGGAGATACGCAGGAGCTTGAGGACATGAAAGAAGAAGCAGTGCTGAAGATTCCTGCTGTTGTCCCAAATAATATGGGCGTTTATGTCGTCAGGCTGAATCTTACGGACATAGAAGCAGGCACAAATATAGTGCTTCACGGTTTCTCTGAAGAAAGACGCTCAATCGGTGCAAGTGCAATAGAGGATATGAAATATGTGTTATTTGATGAGAACGGAAATGCTGTAACCAGAGTTCCGGAGAACGGGATCGTTTATGCTGCTATACGTACTCCCGCAGGTGCACACATACGAGGAGCAATTAGCGCACCATCAGTTTCGTCGTCAGATATTGCCTCTGGAACAATTATGCCCGTTGCCCCGGAAGAACATGAATTGCTTGCAGAAAAAATAGCCGCAAAAATGAGTATAGGCGCGGAAGAAGTGAAATTCATAGCGGAAAAAAATATTCTGCCTGCACTTGAGCCAACGCAGTCAATGATTAATGATGCCAGAAGGAATCAATATAATCTTGTAGGAAAACTCAATACATTAAGCGTTGATGCTCCGGGTTATTATGTCTTCAAGGTAAGACTCTCCGACAGCCTCTTCGGTCAGCTCAGCGGCGTTAAGGTCAGCAAAGTAGCTCTGTACGGATATGCGGCTGATACTTTGTCGGGATATTTAGCAATGGCTTCAGTTCTATCACTCTTCAATGATACGCTTGATTTGTGGGAATTCTTTACAGATGACGGAGAAGAGATGAACAAATTTGATTGGGCTGAGTTTCTGATAACTGTCTTTCTTGAGCCGGAAGAACCGTTAATGCTGTATATAGCAAAAGCTGTAATCGCTGTATTGACGGGAGGTGCTGGTGCAGGGTGCAGTGCAGGACTCGGTTTATCCGGTGCGGCAGGTGCATTGGCGGCAATTATATTTATTGGTCTGCGTAAGAGACGCTGAAATGATTTAGTGATATTATTATCCATATCCCAAAACACTGCATAGAAGGAGAGATTTCACCTTATGGACAAGAAGATTAGGCGCATAGGAGTACTCACCAGCGGAGGAGATTCACCAGGCATGAACGCGGCAGTCAGGGCAGTAACCAGAACGGCATTGCATTACGGCATGGAGTGTATAGGCATTCGTCGTGGATGGCAGGGACTCATCAACGGCGACTTCATGATCCTCAACAGCAGTGCAGTACGTCATATACTGGCATTGGGCGGTACGATACTCTACACGGCAAGAAGCGAGGAGTTCATGACCGAGAAGGGACGCGAAAAGGCAGTATCCACATGCAAGATGCTTGGGCTTGATGGGATCGTCGCGATAGGCGGGGACGGCACATTCAGGGGAGCACTTGAGCTTTCACGGCTGGGGATTCCTGTGATGGGCATTCCTGCAACGATCGACAACGATATAGGCTGCTCAAACTACACGATAGGCTTCGACTCTGCCTGCAACACCGCAATAGAGTGCATCGACAAACTTCGCGACACAATGCAGTCTCACGAAAGATGCTCAGTCGTTGAAGTCATGGGAAGACATGCGGGCTTCCTTGCGCTGTATGTCGGAATTGCTGTCGGTGCAACGTGCGTGCTTGTTCCGGAGCATGAAATGGACTTCCAGAAGGATATAGTTGAACGTATCCAGAACGCAAGATTGGGCGGAGCTACACACTTCATGGTTGTAGTTGCTGAGGGTGTCGGAAGTGCTATAGACATCGGCAAACGCATTCACGAGGAATTAGGGCTTGATCCCCGCGTTACTGTTCTTGGGCATATCCAGAGAGGCGGAGCACCTACAGGCAGGGACAGGGAGACTGCAACGCGTATGGGCTATTTCGCGGTTAAGGCGTTCGCTGAGGGCAGGACGGGAAGCGTTATCTGCACACAGGAAGGCAGCATTGTAGAAACACCGATCGAGGAAGCTCTCGCGAAGACAAAGCACCTTCAGATGTACAGATACGAGATACTTGAAGCGGTTTCGGCTTCAGCCAGGTGATATGAAGAAGAATGACCGGGTGAAATATCCCGGTTTTTTTGTG
>CAJOES010000098.1 GCA_905233455.1 uncultured Synergistales bacterium
GCTGAAAGAACAGAAACGAATCGTACAGAAACTTGACGCAATGCTTGCAACACTCGATGAGCCTCAATAGCTTTTAATTTTACCAACACTTATATTAAAATTACCGCAGGAATTTTCTTAATGAAGGGAGAATGATTATCATGTACAAAGCTGTACAGGTAAATAAAGATACATGGTGGACGGGCGTAAACGACTATGAAACAGATATGTTTGAATCTCTCTGGCCTCTTCCGCAGGGAGTTGCATACAACGCATATGCAGTGATAGGCTCAACAGCTACTGCGGCAATAGACACGGTTAAGGGCCCGTGGCTTGATGAATATACCGACAAACTGACTGAAGCACTTAACGGCAGGGCATTAAATTATCTTGTCGTGAATCACATGGAGCCTGACCACGCCGGACTAATCTCACAGCTTCTCACGCGCTGGCCAAGCCTGAAATTCATCGGCAACGCAAAGACTGCCCCAATGCTCAAAGGCTATCACGGAATCACCGACAACATCATAACCGTAAAGGACGGAGATACGCTAGACTTAGGCGGACACGTACTGAGGTTCACCACTGTCCCTATGTTGCACTGGCCTGAAAGCATGGTTACTTTCGACACTACAACCGGCGTTCTGTTCTCGAATGACTCTTTTGGGGGCTTCGGCGCGCATGAAGGCGGAATCTTCGACGACGAGAAGAACCCATCACGCTGGGAAGATGAGATGCTGCGCTATTACGCCTGCATTGTCGGGAAATACTCCAATATAGTACAGGCGGCATTGAAGAAGCTCGGCGGACTTCCCATCAAAAATATTTTCCCGTCTCACGGTACTCTGTTCCGTCATGATCCGCAGAAGGTAATATCACTCTACGATAAATGGAGTAAGTATGAAGGCGAGAACGGCGCAGTGGTAGTTTACGGCTCAATGTACGGCCACACAAGAAAGATGGCTGAAGCTGTCTGCACGGGGCTTTCTGCGGCAAAGGTCAGGGATATACGGCTGTATGACGCATCACGCACAGATCCTTCATATATATTGCGGGACATCTGGAAGTTCAAAGCAATAGCATTACTGAGCTGCACATACAACACACAGCTTTATCCTGCTATGGAAGCTGTATGCTCAAAGCTCCTAAACCGTATGCCCAAAAACAAGTTTCTTGGCCTTGCTGGTTCTTACAGCTGGAGCAAGGGAGCACTTACGGCACTTCAGGACTTTGCTGAGAAAGTGAAGCTGCCCAAGATAGGCCCGGAAGTTGAAGTGTACGCGTCTGCAACACCTGAAGACCTGCAGAAATGCTTTGATCTCGGCGTGAATCTCGGTGAGGCTATGGCATGAGCGAGTATGTTACCCGCCCGAAACGCCAGAACGAGCTGTGGCTCACGGAGTACAGCACCGACAACCTGAAGCTGTCATTGCGCGTCAAGGACATGCTGCATCAGGAGCAGACACCGTATCAGGAACTTCTGATTGCGGACACCAATGAATACGGCAGAGTCTTAATGCTTGACGGTGCATATCAGCTCACGGAAAAGGACGAGTTCACATATTCGGAGATGATGGCTCATGTTCCACTGTGTGCGCACAGAAACCCCGGAAACGTTCTCATCATAGGCGGCGGGGACGGGGCAATTATGCGGGAAGTCCTGAAACATGACTGCGTGAGGAAATGCACACTGATAGACATTGACGAGAGGGTTATAGAGAACTCTAAAAAATTTCTGCCTTTTGCAGGGTGTTCATTCAGCGATTCACGTGCAGATGTCAAGTGCATGGACGCAATGAAGTATATTCATGAGACATCAGAACGCTATGATGTCGTAATCATAGACAGCACGGACCCGGTAGACTTTGCGGCGGGGCTGTTCCAGTCAGGATTTTACGCGGACGTTAAGGCGGTCATGACACCTCATGCCATGCTGTCTGAACTCACGGAGTCGCCGTTCACAGACAGTGATATTATGACTCAGGCAATACGTGAGATGCGCAAGGTGTTTCCTGTGGTGAAAATGTATTGGGGAGTTGTTCCCACGTATCCTTCAGGTATGTGGACATACGGGCTTGCGTCAATGGGTGATGATCCTTCCGTGCCTGTCCGGAAAGTGTATAATACTAAATGGTACACGGAAGAGATACATAAATGCTCGTTCATACTTCCGCCCTTCTTGGAGGAAATGATAAAGGAATAATTTTTCAACTACATTTTCAACTACAAAAATACGACGTAAAAGCATATTGCATCTTCAATTACAGAGCTGAAAAATAAATTATCCCCCTTGCTTTTGGTGAGGGGGATTTTGTTTTAGAGTCTTGCTTTGATGTATTCAGCCGCCGAACTCACCGGAATATTCTCTTGAGTCCCTGCCTTCATGTCCTTCACCGACACAGTGCCGGCCGAAAGCTCCTCGCTCCCGATGATACATGCGAACCTGCAGACACCTGCCGACTTCATTTGCGCCTTGAAGCTCCGTCCCGACGCATCACACTCCGCAGGGATTCCCGCCTTCCTCAAATCATACGTGAGAACCTGCACAGCGGGCCTTGAAGCATCGTCCAGCGCAACAGCATACGCAGTAATTTCCGGAGCAACGCCGAAACTGCATCCCTGTTCCTCCATCACGATCATCACTCTGTCAACCCCGCACGCAAACCCTACGCCCGGAACTTTGCCGCCTCCTATTGCGGATGACAGGTTATCGTAGCGTCCTCCTCCTGCAACTGCATTCTGTGCCCCGAGATCCCCCGATAGAATCTCGTATGCAGTCTTCGTGTAGTAGTCCAGTCCCCGCACGAGCCTTTTGCTGAGCCTGTAGCTGAATCCGAGACGCTCAAGACCTGCACGGACTTCCGCGAAATGCTCGCGGCATTCATCACAGAGAGAGTCATATATGTCCGGTGCACCGTCTGCTACATGGCTGCATGATTCCTTCTTGCAGTCCAGAATGCGCAGAGGATTCCTGCCGAGTCTGTCCAGGCATGTCTCGCAAAGTTCATCTTTGTGCGCGCTGAAGTACTCTACCAGCTTCTTACGGTATAACGGCCTGCACTTCTCGCAGCCTACAGAGTTTATGACAGCTTCAAGGTTCTTGAGGCCAAGACGGCGGAACAGCTCAAGGCTCAACGATATAACTTCAACGTCAGCCATTGCTCCCGGCACTCCGAGATATTCCGCATCAATCTGATAGAACTGCCGGTAACGTCCCTTCTGCGGCCTCTCATGACGGAACATAGGACCCCAGTTCCAGAGCTTTGCGCTTGCTCCCTGAACGCATAAATTATTCTCCAGTGCACAGCGCATTACTCCGGCTGTTGCTTCAGGGCGTAATGTTATGCTCCTGCCTCCCCTGTCATTGAACGTGTACATTTCCTTTTCTACAATGTCAGTAGTCTCGCCAACACCCCGCGAAAACAATTCAGTGTGTTCAAATATGGGAAGATGTATTTCACTGAACCCAAAATCCTTCATGGTCTCTGATGCTGTCTTTACGATATATGCCCATTTCCATGATTCTGCGGGCAGTATGTCGCGTGTTCCTCTCGGTGCACTAATCATTTAAGCATTTCACTTCCTGTTAAAATTTATGGATATATAATACAGCAATAAAAATCTTTATGAGGCAGGGTGATTTTATGCAGGATCTTTTTTTCACGCAGCGAAAACGTTTCGGCGAAATCCTCCGCGAATATAACCTCGTCAGCCAGGCACAGCTCGACAAGGCTCTGAATACCCAGAAGACTTCGAGCAGGAGACTCGGCGAAATTCTCGTATCACAGAACGCAATGAACTTGACGCAGGTTGCAGAAACTTTAGCCGTGCAGCTTGAATTACAGTTCATATCGCTCGACAGATACCAGGCACAGCCCGAAGCGGTGAAACTCATACCCAAGAACGTGGCAGAACGTCTCCGGCTTGTACCTCTTGCGATCGACGATGACGGGACGCTCCTGATCGCAATGTCTGACCCGTTAGACCTTCCGGCACAGGATGAGATAAAGCTGCTTACAGGACGTGAGATACGCATAGCTTCTTCCGGACGTGATGACATTGACCGGAATTTGTCCCGTATATATGACTTCTCCACAAGCCTTGAAGAAGCATTGACCGAAAATGAGACCATAGACGCATATACACCCCTCATGGCTACAACGGCAATGACTAACCCGGAGGACGCACCGCTGATCGAACTGGTGAACGACATGATTCAGCAGGCAGTAAGGGAGAACGCATCAGATATTCACGTAGAAGCATACGAGAAGATGAGCCGTATACGTTACAGGGTTGACGGTCAGCTCTATATTCATTTCGAATATCCTGCAAGCCTTCACCCTAACGTTATTTCACGTATTAAGATCATGTCGGGAATGGACATCGCAGAACGCCGCAGACCGCAGGACGGAAGAATCCTCACTATCATAGATGACAGGCATATAGATTTGCGCGTAAGCTCACTTCCTACTATGAGCGGTGAAAAAATAGTGCTCCGTGTCCTTGACCGTGATAATTCTTTCGTTGAGCTGGAGAAACTCGGCCTTGAAGCTGATGATATGAAACTGATTGAGGAGTTCTGCCAAATGCCTTGGGGTATACTGCTTGCTACAGGCCCGACAGGCTCAGGAAAATCTACAACTCTATATTCAATGTTAAAGCGCATAAGTCATCCCGACGTAAACATAATCACAGTTGAAGACCCTGTAGAGTTCTACATACCCGGCATAAATCAGGTCAACGTGAATGAAAAAGCAGGACTGACATTCGATAATGCCTTGCGTTCAATATTGAGGCAGGACCCGGACAAACTGATGATAGGAGAGATACGCGACACCGATACTGCAGAAATAGCAATACGTTCTGCACTGACGGGACATTTCGTGCTCTCAACGCTTCACACCAACGATGCACCAAGCGCGGCAACACGAATGATAGATATGGGGATTCAGCCTTTCCTGCTGTCTGCATCATTATCGGGAGTCGTGGCACAAAGGCTCGTGCGCTGTCTGTGTCCTCACTGCCGGCAGGAATACGAGATCGACGACCAGACATGCGACAGGCTCGGGCTTCCTCATGAGACTGTTGCGTACAGGGCTGAAGGGTGCAGGTACTGCAGGAACGGTTACAGGGGAAGGCGCGGAATATATGAGATCATGGTAGTGAATGATGAACTGCGCGATATGATCCTGAAGGGCGCGGACAACATAGAAATACGCGAGGCTGCTGTAAGGAACGGTATGAAGACCCTGCGTCAGGCGGGGATAAATGCGGCAATAGCAGGTTACACATCATTAGAGGAAGTATTAACATCAACAATGTAGGAGGAAAAATACATATGCAGAACTTCAACAACCCGGCATTAGAACAGTTAATCCAGAAGTCAATAACTGACGGCGCAAGCGACATACATTTAAGCTCCGGAACTTTCCCGGCACTTAGGATTCACGGCGATTTGAATTACATTCAGGATTTCGGCGAATTTTCCCGTGAGTCCCTTGAGGCTTTCGTCAACGACATACTGACACCCGAACAGCTCGAAAAGTTCAAGCGTACAGGAGACCTTGATTTTGCCTTCACGTATGAAACACAGAGATTCAGGGGGAGTCTTTACCGCGAAATGCACGGAGTATCATTAACCTTCAGGCTTGTCCCGTCAGTCATCAAATCAATTGATGAGCTTGGCCTTCCTGAAATCCTCAAGACCATATCAGGACGGCACAGGGGATTGTTCCTAGCAACCGGCCCTACAGGACACGGAAAAAGCTCAACACTTGCCGCAATAATCAGCGAGATAAATCACCAGCGCAAAGCACATATAGTTACGATTGAGGATCCTATCGAATACATACACACTCCGGCACAGTCAGTAATACATCAGAGGGAAGTCGGCAATGACACGGAGAATTTTGCTTCAGGCATAAGGCACGTTCTGAGGCAGGACCCGGACGTGATAATGATCGGCGAAATGAGAGACCTTGAGACCATATCAGCCGCAATAACCGCCGCAGAGACGGGGCACTTGGTGTTCGGCACTCTTCACACACAGGACGCATCACAGTCAATCGAGCGTATAGTTGACGTTTTCCCGCCGCACCAGCAGAACCAGATACGCCTTCAGCTTGCATATACGCTGATCGGTGTATGCTCCCAGCAGCTGATTCCTACGGCGAAGGTGAAAGGCCGCGTGTGTGCAACAGAGATACTAATCACGACATCAGCAATCCGGGCCAGCATACGCGAGGGCAAAACCAGCAGTATACGCAACTCCCTCATGACGGGAATGAATTTCGGAATGCACACGATGGAGCAGGAGCTTGCACGGCTCTATAAGACAGGAAAAATCACGAAGGCTACAGCAAAGGATTTCGCATATGATCAGGGTGAAATTGACAGGCTTTTATCGCAGGGATTATAATTTTCCCAAAATAAATGTACATAATGTGAAAGGAGCTGCATATCATGAACTTCAAGTACAGGGCTAAAACTCCAACCGGTGAAATGGTTGAAGGCTTTGCTGAGGCTGACGACAAGCGCGAGGCTCTAAATTCCCTCCGTGAACGCGGAATGGTAGTAGTGAGTCTTGATGCCCAGTCTATGACCGGAGGAAACGGCAAGTTCGCATGGAAAAAGCTCCTGAATATGGATTTAGGCGCGATATTGGGCGGAGGGAAAGTTCCCGGAAAGAACCTGATGGTATTCTTCAGACAGCTCGCAACAATGGAGACTGCCGGGCTTGGACTCTCTACCGCGATAAACGTTATCGGGGATCAGGAAAAGAATTACGCGCTGAAAAAGACTCTGGACAACATAAAAGCCAGAATAGACAGAGGCACACCTTTAAGTCAGGCTATGGCAGCGCAGAGAGCATTCAGCCCCCTTGTTGTATCTCTGGTTGAGGCAGGAGAAGAAGGCGGTATGCTTGGGAGTGCATTGGAGCAGTGCGCTACATTGCTGGAGAAACAAGAATCACTGAAGAGCAAGATACGCGGTGCAATGTTCTATCCTGCATTCGTTATGACGTTTGCTATTGCTGTCCTGATTGTATTTTTCGTGTACCTTGTGCCTAAGTTCAAGGAAGTTTTTGCGACGCTGAATATAGAGCTTCCTGCAGTAACACAGACAATGTTTGCTTTAGGCGACTGGTTTCAAGAATATTGGTATTTGCCTGTAGGTGCGATATTCATTCTGGTATTTTCGTGGCGTATTCTGTCTACCAACAAACTTACGATGGGAATAATGGACAGGATAAAGCTGAAACTGCCTGTAATAAAAACTCTGATCATGAAATCATCTATGGCACGCTCAACCCGTACCTTTGCGGCTCTGACTTCTGCGGGAGTCCCAGTAATGCGCGGGCTTGAGATGGCGGAAGGCACTGCAGGAAACTTAGCGATAAAGAAGGGCTTTGCGGATTTGCGCAACGGCGTTGAACGCGGCGTGTCTCTGGGGGACTCGGCCAAGCAGGCAGGAATTTTCCCGGTTCTGGTATCGCAGATGATGAGGATCGGCGAGGAAACCGGGCATTTGGACAGTATGCTTGAACGTGTTGCAGGATGGTACGATCAGGAACTTGACGACCAGATAAAATCTACCGTATCACTTCTTGAACCTGCCATGATTATATTTGTAGGAGGAATCATAGCAATTATTGCTATATCTATATTCGCACCGATAACTTCATCGATAATGCAGATGGCATAAAATAGGTATTAACCGCTCCTAAGCATTAAGTATTTTGTGAAGATTACATGCCAAAAAATGCTTCGGAGCGTGATAATATAAATAGAAGACTCATTGCGTTGGTTGGCTGTAGTTTAATTTTAAGGTTGAATATTGGGAGGAATAGTAGATGAAGCGCAAAGGGTTTACGTTAGTTGAATTGTTGATTGTGGTAGCTATCATTGCGGTTCTGGCCATGATGATGATGATGTCGAATACTTCTGCTGTTGCTGAGGCCGAAGTCAGTGCGATTATGGGCAATCTGCGTTC
>CAJOES010000099.1 GCA_905233455.1 uncultured Synergistales bacterium
TCGAATGCGTCTTCTGTCAGGTCAGCCGGCATCGCGGGAAAGCTCCTCTATGTGCCCGGTTACTGCATCATATATCAGGCGGGTACGGTATTCCTTCAGGAGTGCTGTTTTGCGGAGAAGTATTGCGTTCAGGCGTGAGATTTTTTCTGTCTTGTCGTCAAGGTAATCTGCGATTCTTTTCTGTTCGTCTATAGGCGGAAGTATACCGCGTAAATCTTTGATGATAGATACAGCTATTCCCGGCTGTGCTGCTTTATCTCCTGCGTATCTGTTCAGGTTCATAGCTGTCAGCATGTAGTAAGCATAATCTATATTCAGCGATGGGTTGGTTTTTGTGATAACGGCATGGTCAGTTGCCCAGATTTTTTCCTTTATTCTGTGTACATTGCCGGATAACGCACCCTGACGACCGATTACTAAACATGGCCCATCAACATTGTGTTTGCCATAATAGCCTCTTATACCGTTTCCTCCGTATACTTGATAAGCTCCTTTATCGGGGTTAATATCTGCTGATGTAAGATTTTTACCTGCTTTGAATGTACATATGTACTTCAGTCGTATAGTCTCCCAATGAGCCGGAATCGACTTCACCCACGATAGGCCAACATCCCTGCGTTCCTGACAGTCAGCCCCCGTAACCGCGTCGAGTATGAGCCGTTCCCGGTATTCTGCCAGGAGTCCTGCCTGCCTCCATGTGAGTTCGGACAGCCGGTCGAGTGCGGAGACCTTTGCGTCAAGGTAGGAGGCTATGCGGTCCTGTTCGTGTTTCGGTGGAAGGGGGAAATTCATGCGTGAGAACTCACGGTAGCCGAGCGTCATGCGTATACCTGTTCCCATACCGTTAAACACCTTCCGTGCGTCGAGCATCCTCAACACGTATGCGGCATAATCGGGGCTGTATATATCCCTGCACCGTACAGACAAATACGCTGACGTAATAGCCCCGTCTTCAGTCGCAAGACCGACACGCTGTGTTACAAAATCGTAATTCAGGTTTAAGCCGTTGATGATAATATCGCCGGGTTTCACTATTGTATATTTTTTGATTGTTTCTTCCTCGTCCTGATGTATTTCCTGCCGTTCCTTGCGTATAATATTGCCGTAACAGAATTGCAGTAATCTTCTCTGCTGTAATCCGGCGTTTTTGTCTTTGTTCTCCTTAAAGCAACCCCGTCCCCGTATCATGTCCCAGTCATCTGGAATTTCAGGAAAAAATATATCTCCTGTCTGTTTATATTGCCTCATTTCAACACCTCCCGCAATAATGCCCTGTAATCATCATCAGCTTTCATAATATCTTCTGCAATCTTCCCGCGCGTTCTGATATTATCTGCACGGAAAAAATATTTTGAGAACTGTATCTCATATCCTGTTTTTTCTTTTCCGCTGATATAAGCCTCCGGAGAATACGGCCTGACCTCATGCTCAAGGAATCCCTCAATCCCTCCCGGGTAGGTGAAAGGTACTATTTCCCTTTCGTTCCCTTCGTGCGTGCAAATCCCTATCTCCCAGAATCCGAACTCCCTGCACTCTGCAACAGCACTGTAATTCCTGTCAGCCCGGTCAAACTCATCATACAGCCTCATGATGTGCTCCCTGATTTCCGGCGTGATTTCCGCAGACTTTTCGCCGAGATTCTTGCGCATGGGCGATACGAACTGCGAAGCGTCTATGAGCTGGATTTTTCCCTTCCGCCTGTCCTCCTTCAGGTTCGACAGCACCCAGATATACGTTTTGATGCCTGTGTTGTAGAACATTCTTTCAGGGAGTGCGATAACAGCTTCAAGCAGGTCATTTTCGATGATGTACTGCCGGAGGTTAGATGCTCCCTGCCCTGCCTTGCCTGTGAACAGTGATGATCCGTTGTGTATCTCTACGATTCTGCTGCTTAACGGCGTGCCGTTCGGTGAAGTGCCTGACTTCATGCGGCTTATGTTGTTGGCCAGTAACAGCATTTGTGCGTCGCTTAGGTCCGGGACGAGGGATAAATTGAAGCGTTCGTTGGTGATTTCGTCTTTTTTGTCTGCCCGGCCGTTTGCGGGGGTCAAGTCCGTTTTTCACGGAGTGTCGAAGGGGGGATTGCTTATCATGAAGTCGAAAGTTTCGCCGGGTATTTTGTCCTGCGATATAGTTGACCCTAAAAATATCCTGTCATAATATCTTTGTGCATACTCGCCTTTTTCCTTGAGGAGCATATCACTCTTTGCGATGGCGTAAATTTCTTCGGAGAGTTCCTGCCCGTAAAGCCATATGGATACGCTGAGTCCTTCCTCGCGTGCAATCTGCTGCCGCCTGTCTTCCGCGATGGTGAGCATTCCTCCTGTACCGCAGGCACCGTCATAGATTCTGTACGTTGTAGGGTTGAGCCTGTTTCTGACGGGGAGAAATGCTAGGTCTGCGGCAAGGCTTACTATATCGCGGGGCGTGAAGTGCCTTCCTGCGTCCGTAATGTTGGTTTCCTCGTTGAAGCGGCGTATTATCTCCTCAAAAACCATGCCCATTGTGTGATTGTCCATGCCGGGAAAATCTATATCGGGGCTGAGGAAGTTTTGTATCAGTGATGAGAGTATATTTTTCTGCGTAAGTTTCTGCACGTGGTTTCTGAACTCAAAGCATTTGATGATTTCCTGAACATTTGCGCTGAATCCGTCAAGGTACTCCGTGAAGCTGTCCCGGAGCTGTACAGGTGTTGTGCATGATGCGAGGCTCTTGAGGGTGAACATATCGCCCTGCTGTGCATGGAAAGGACGTGCTGTTTTGTGGGTTCAAGGATAGCATCGAACCGGCGTATTACGGTCATGGGCAGGATGATTCTGCGGTATTCGCCAACGTCATAATGATCGACGAGGCAGTCATTAGCGATTCTGAATATCAGTGATGCGATAGTGCTGAAGTTTTGCGCGCTCATACATAACTCACTCCATATAAGGGAAATATAATCTTATGTGAGTAACATTATAGAACGCATCATCAATCTTGCCTGACACTTTCGGCAGGTTCTCCCAATCGCCTCCGTTTCTCCTGCAAAGTATGAGCGGCCTTCGTGTGTATGTATTGAGTTTTCCCGGCAGTGAATCATTCATCTGTGCGCCGGGCATGAATGAATGCTTGTAGAGCGGAGGCTGTCCTTCAAGGTCAGGGGCATTCGGAAGCGGAGCAATGATCATCCATTGAGATGCACCCCATGAGTAGAGCATTTCGTGTGAGGTCAGTGCATGTTTCAGCGGGATAATCTGAATCCCTCCTGCCTGTCCTCTTGGAGAAGTAACTATGTCGATGACTCCGGAATGTGATGCGCGTATCCTTCCTCTGCCCTGAAACTCCGTGCCGCCGAATCTCCCCACGCCTTTAACCGGGCGCACAACCCTTGCGATTACCTTTGCGCCGTCCCGTGAATATGCTATGACCCTTCCGCCAGGACGGTTCTCTATGTCCGCCATGTAGATTGAGGGATTTTCCGGAAGTGCCGTGCGTATGATGAGCGTATCGCCTTCATTGGGGGTATCTGTGATGTGAGACTCCTTCCCGTCATGCAGGATCGTAACCTTTGAGCCTGTGAGGGGTGCAAACGCTCCGAATATTCCCGTTCCTGCAGGCATGTCCAGCGCGAAATATGATACGTCCCCTGCGGCGGGGGCAAACGTTACGGCAGGAATAAGGCTGATGATTCGCCCGCGGCCGTTCTCGGTGCTGATGAGAATGTGAATTGCGTTGACGGCAGATGCACATACTGTTGAAGGTGAAGCCCACTTGCTTGCAGTGTATGCAGGATAGTTTGTTGCTGTCGGGACTGTCAGGACTTGGCCAAGCTGTATGACTTCTTTAGCCTCTGAATCCCTCGCAATGTGTGGGGCTGACGGCACACTGACTCCTCCTAACGGGGAGGCCGGGAGAGTGTCTTTTGCCGTGTTAGTGTATGCGGTCTCCGCTAAATCCCTCTTCACATAAGGATTTGCTGACTCTCCATCTAACAACAGGGCTGAGGGGTTATATTCCGCCTGGTGAGTATATGATGCCTCCGCTAAATTTCCCTTAACATAGGGGCTCGCTGACTCTCCTCCTGACAAGAGGGCTAGAGGGGTTATACATATCTCGGCCGTAACCTGTTCGCCTGTATTGCAGGGTATACGAAGCTCAATGAATCCTTCCGCATATGCGTTTGCCGGGAAGAACAGCAGGAGCAGCAGCAGAAATCTTTTCACGGCACAACAACAGGAGCAAGCCATACAGCCCAGACGTTGCACAGCGCATGATAGATTATCGACGGCAGAACAGATCCGCCCCTGTGCCTTAGCACGGCCATGACCAGTCCCGGGAAGAACGTTGCGACTCTAAGCCAGCCCGTGAGCGCGACGAGATGACTCAGTGCAAACAGCAGGGTCGTGATGAAGATACCTGCATATACGCCGAACTTGCGCACAGTGAGAGTCTGAAGCCAGCCACGGAAAAATGTCTCCTCAATGAATGCCGCCGCGATCCCTCCGCCGAGCTGATCCAGTGCCCGCCATAACCCAGGGTGCTTTAAGCCGCGTCCGCCCCATTCATACGGCCAGTAAAACGTTATGACTGTCAGGGGGATTAGCGTTACTGCCAGCGCAATAATCACATCACGCTTTGATCTGTCCGTAAGATACCATTTCAGACCGTAGGATTCTTCGCTCTCATGCCTGAACCTGCACCACTCATACGGAAAATACAGCATGAAGGCAGCTGCAATCAGGCCGGTAATTATTGCCGTCATATAACTTTGATCGCGTCCTGTAAGAACTGTACAGCGTTGTTGATGTATGTCGCTATGTAGAACCTGTTGGTGTAGAGAGAGGCGGAGACTTTCCAGAGAAGTATTATCACCGGAACGGCAACGATGAAAGCTCCCAGCTTGTATATGATCTTTGCGGGAATTTTGCCCCACTGCTCAAAGAGTGCATCAATGAGCCAGCCGAGAACCATGAATGCGAAACCTAAAATCCATACGGAGAGGCCAAGAACTATTTGTGTGTTGACTATGCGCAAGTAAATCACTCCAACTTGTTATTTTATGAAGTATTATAGCGTTATGTGCTAAACTTTCACGGAAAATTTTTATTTCTCAGGAGGATATTAAATTGAAGGCAAAAAAAGTTTTTATGGCATTAGCTTTTACGGTTCTGCTTGCCGGCATGTCATACGGCGCGGAAGGCGATAAAGTTCTTGCGCGTGTGGGAAGTTCCGACATAACTGAAGCTGAAGTGTTAGAGTTCATACAGCCATTCGGACAGCAGGCACTGATGCTTTACGGCTCTGAACAGGGACGCAAAATGATTCTGGACGACGTTATTTCGATGCGGCTCTATGCTCTTGACGGTGAGGCTTCCGGGCTGGATCAGACTCCGGAATTTCAGGCGACACTCACAAACGCAAAACGGGCAATGCTTGCACAGGCGGCTATGCGCAAGGTGATTGACGGAATAGCTGTAACTGATGAGGACGCAAGGAAATTCTACGATGACAACCCTGCAATGTTCGTACAGCCTGAACGCGTGCACGCAAGACATATTCTGGTGAGTGATGATGCTGTGCTGTCGAAAGTGCAGGAAGAACTGAAGGCCGGGAAATCCTTTGATGCTGTTGCGAAAGAGTACTCAATAGATCCGGGCAGTGCGGCTAACGGCGGGGATCTGGGAGAATTCCCCAAAGGCGTTATGGTGCGTGAGTTCGAGACGGCAGCATTTGGGCTTAAGAATCCCGGAGATGTTTCCGAGCCGGTAAAATCGCAGTTCGGGTGGCATATCATCAAACTTGAGGAGCATATACCGGAATCTGCTGTAGAATTTGAGCAGGTGAAGCCCCAGATACTTGAGGAGCTGAGAAGCCAGAAGACTCAGGAGACGTTAGAGAACAGGTCAAAGGAGCTTGAAGCAAAGTATCCGGTTGAAAGATTCTAAACGAAAAAATTTACCCCTCGCAAGCAACGGGGGGTAACTGCTTTATATCCTTTCTTCTGCTTCCTGTATCTGCCGCTCAACCTGAGCAAACCCCGTCCCGCCGTAAGTGTCCCGCCTCTTCACGCTCTCTTCAGGCGACAATATGCCCGGCAAATCCGCCCCGGCCTCCGGAATATGCTCCTGCCACTGCTCAAGCGTCAGATCCCCGAAAGACACATTATGCTCTATGCACCACCCTACAAGCCTGCCTACCTTCATATGTGCATCACGGAACGGAACGCCTTTCATCACGAGGTATTCAGCTATATCCGTTGCGAGCGAATACCCCTTCGACAGCCCTGCAAGTGCTTTATCCTCGTCCACTTCAGCACGTTCAAGCAAGGCCGCAATAATCTTCATGACACTCTCTGTTGTGTCCAATGAAGCCCATAGCCCGCGCTTGTCCTCCTGTAGGTCTCTGTTATAGGTCATGGGCAGTCCCTTCAGCATGAACAGCAGATCCGTCATGTTCCCGATAACCTGACCTGTTTTGCCCCGTGCAAGCTCCAGAACGTCAGGGTTCTTCTTCTGGGGCATCATGCTTGAGCCGGTGCAGAACTCATCAGGCAGGACGATAAACGCAAATTCCTGCGTGTTCCATGTGATGAGGTCAGTGCACAAACGCGAGATATGAATCATGAACATTGACGCAAAATAGTGGTAATCCATCATGTAATCACGCTGTCCTACTGTATCGAGGCTGTTGCGTGTCGGGCGTGAGAATCCCAGAAGCGAACTCGTCATTTCACGGTCAATCGGAAGAGTTGACCCGGCTAATGCTCCCGCGCCTAAAGGGCACTCATTCAGGGAGTCCAGCGCAAAGTTCAGGCGGTCATTATCGCGGGAAAATGCCTCAAACCATGCAAGCCAGTAATGCCCCATAGAGATTGGCTGTGCCTGCTGCATGTGAGTGTAGCCGGGAATGATTATGCGTTCGTGCTGTTTTGCCTTGCCGGTGAGGACATGCAGGAGTTCATGAAGTTCCGTGCTGAGTGCCTGAAGGCGTTTGCGCAGGTATATCCGTGTCGTTGTTGCTACCTGGTCATTGCGGCTTCTGGCTGTGTGGAGCTTTGCACCGAGCGGTTCTATTTCCGTCAGTCTGGCTTCAATGTTCATGTGCACGTCTTCAAGGGATTCTGACGGGGTGAATTTGCCCTGCTGTATCTCCTCCAGTACCTGCCGTAATCCTGCCTCAATCTTGACGGCCTCATCTGTAGGGATTAAGCCTGTGTGCCCTAACATCTTTACGTGAGCGATACTGCCCTCAATGTCTGCCTCATACATGCGCCAATCTATATCTAGGGACTGTGTGAAGTCCTGTACTATCTTTGCGGTGTCCTGTTTGAATCTTCCGTGCCACATTAATATCATTCCTCCATTAATTGAGAAAAGTTTTTGCTGTGATATTGTAGCGCGTTTTGACTGGGAAAATTTTTATGGAAGTGTACAGCAAAAAACAAGGCTTTGTGCTATAATCTTTTTGCCAAATAAAATAACGCAAGCCTTGCTAATGCGTGATAATTATATCATATTATTTGCTGGGCATGTGTTATGTGAACACTATTTTTTATTTTTTATTGCTGGCCGGTTGTAGGTTCGTATTAATCATGTCGTGCTAACTATAGCATTTTAAGGAGGAAAAAACAATATGAAGAGAACAAGAAAAGGTTTTACGCTCGTAGAATTACTTATTGTTATTGCAATTCTGGGAGTTCTTACGGCGATGGTGCAGTTATCAGGCAGAAACGCAACAGCAGCAGCAAAGGCAGCAACAGTCAATAACGGCCTCAATACCATAAAGACAGCAGCAAATATGTATGTGTCGATAAATGCCGGCGATTCTACTAAGTTAAAAGCCGCTGAATTCAAGACTAACTCTGGTGATTATCTTGATGTATCTTCGCTGAAGGCAGGTTTCAGCATTGATAGTGTCGACAAGACTTGGTACGCTGTCTATACATTCCAAAGCAGCGATACCACAGCTGTGAAGGATCGAATAAAAGCAGTAACAAATTTAATAGGTGATACAGAAGTCAAGATGACGATATATACCGCCGAATGACCAAGCTATAAACCTACAGCCAACCAATATAAAAAGAGTCGTCCATTTTCCGGGCGGCTCTTTCTTTATGTCCGTTTATGCTAACAGGCTCTTCACGACTTCACTGTCAGGATTCCAGAGGGATTTTACCCTCCCACATAGTATCGTAGGCTATCGTTATCTGGTCCTCCTGATACGCATCAGCCCACTGCGCATATTTCGTGATTATCTGCATGGGTTTATCCCTCCATATTGCGCCGTGAGAGGGAGCGATTATGTCTATGGGAATATTCATGCCAGCAATCTCCTGAATCTTTTTCGCTACAAGAGGCGAGAAAGGATTTAGTATGTTTGCGTAATATTTCATGGCTTCCTTCATCAGCAGGCATTGATCCGCCTTGTCATTGAACAGCTCTTCAATAGCATAGTGCTGGCCGAAAGCGTCATTAGAGAACAGGACATTATCGCCGGTCATATACGTTGCCATTGAGTCCGGCCAGTGAAGCATACGCATTTCAACGAACACTAATTTTTTGCCGTTCCCTATGTCCAGAGTGTCGCCGGTCTTGACGGTGTGAAAGTTCCAGCCCCTTTTGCCGTACTGCCCTTCAATGCTCTTTACCGCGTTTGCCGTGCAGTATATCGGCGTGCTAGGAATCTCTGCCATTAGTGCCGTCAATGCTCCGGAGTGATCGCACTCGCCGTGATTCGCGATGACTGCATCAATCTTCTTGAGGTCAATCTCGCTCTTCAGGTTCCCGACGAAATCGAATCTGTGAGGTGTCCATACAGTGTCGATTAGTATTGTCTTCTCTTCCTCAACCAAATATGCGTTCTGGCTTGAGCCGTTCATGATGGAATAATCATCGCCGTGAAACTTCTCAAGCTCCCAGTCAATATAGCCCAGCCAGCTAATGTTGTTCTTGATATGTCTTCTCATGTTTTATCCCTCCAAAGTCAGAAGCAGAGCCATCTTGAATCTTCCCTCAGCCCTGACGTAATGCCTTCCGTTTTTCGCGAACCTGAAATTTTCCCCCGCCTTAATGCGGTACTCTTTCCCCTCATAGCCTATAGTCCCTTCGCCGTCCAGCGCAAATATCAGCGCATCACCCGGTGCGGCATGTTCGGATAACCCGGTGCCCTCTGCGAAAGACATAACCGCAAACTTCATACTAGGATTGCTGGCTACGTCCATGCTGATGACCCGCCCGTCCTGATATGGGACAAGCTCTGCAAGGCTGAAGACTTCTCCGGCTTTCACTGAATCATTCATCGCAAAACCTCCTGAATCAAATGTTATCTCTGTATATACAGCACTGCTCACGGCCTCAATTCCGAAAGGCTCATTTACGGGCGTGATTATTCCCTCTCCTGCGGACAATGAACGCGAGCATGTATTTATCCTTCCTGAAGATACAAGCAGCAATTTTCTGCTGGCATATGACTCCGGGCTTATGTCCGTGCCGGTATCAAGCGAGTAATATGCTATGTGGCTGCCCGAACGATTATAGACTTCACGCGATACCGTACAGCCTTTCAGCGGAGCATTTTCTGCTGTGATGGTGAATATTCTTCCTGATTGCATGACTGCCTCCTGCAATGAGTTTATCGCGAATATATAATAATTCACGATAATTTTCGGTTGCACAGACAACGGTGGAGAAAATATTAATGCGTGATTATGAGATTTTCGCGGGACTAACGGACAATGAATACACTGACGCAATAAACGCCATAAACGCAGGGGAATATACCTACAGCAAACACGCAATGATACTTCAGGCAGGGGACGTAATTGCGGACGTTAGGGCGAACGAGAATTGCAGGGTTATGTTCCTGAACGTGCGGAATATCGGCGGAGGGTCTTGGGCGTTGAAGATCATGCGTAGCCTGATGAATATTACTGCCCGCAAGAACCTTCACCTGTCGGAACGGAGCTTCATCAACGCAAACAGGTCAATACGCCGGAAAGTCATGAGCTACCTTCATTCCGTATCGCTGAAGACTCATTCACGGGAGATAGCTATACCCTTTGACCGTCAGCAGATGGCAGATTACCTCAATACTGACAGGAGCGCGTTATCGAAGGAACTATGCGCAATGAGGGATGAAGGGATTATAGAATTTCACCGGAATAAATTTTTGCTCAAGTAAAAAAGTGCATAAAGAGTCGTCCTTAATGCGAACGGCTCTTTATGTTTTTGTGTCTTATTTCCTGAAGAATTTTGCTATTGATTCTGCAAGTGCTTCCTGCTCTTTTGCTTCAAGTCCCGGGAATACCGGCAATGCTAATGCTTCACGTGTCAGCTTCTCGCTCTGGGGCAGGTCTCCCTCATGATAGCCCAGATACGCAAAGCACGGCTGAAGGTGCAACGACAGAGGATAATACACCCTCACGGCGAACCCTTCAGCATTAAGGTACTGCATCAGCTCATCACGCTTGGCCTTAACGCGTATAACATACTGGTGATATATATGGTAATTTCCTTCAAGTTCTGCAGGAGGCACAACAAACTCCTGAAGGTCATTCGTCTTGAACAGCAGCCTGTAGTAGTCCGCTATCCTACGTCTTTCCTCGTTCCATGCTTCAAGGTGCTTCAGCTTTATGTCCAGTATTGCCGCCTGTATCGCATCAAGCCTGCTGTTTATGCCTATCTCGTCATGATAGTACGTCGTCCCTGAACCGTGAACGCGCAAACGCCTGAGCCTGTCCGCCGTGTCCTTGTCCCGGGAAAGCACCATGCCGCCATCACCGCACCCGCCGAGATTCTTTGTCGGGAAGAACGAGTAGCACCCAATATCACCGACAGCCCCGGCGCGCAAAATCTTTCCGTCTGCATTCCTGAAAGCCCCGAATGCCTGTGCAGTGTCCTCAACTATCTTTATGCCGCGTCCGTGAAGCTCGTCTATCACGCCTTCAGCCGGAGTCATCTGGCCGAAAAGATGTACGGGCAGAAATATTTTCGTCTTGGGCGTGATTCTGCTCATTGCGTCATTGATGTCTATGTTGTAGGTTACGGGGTCAATATCCGCAAATACGGGAACGCCTCCAAGCCTCGCCACTGCACCGGCCGTAGCAAAGAACGTGAACGGCGTGGTTATGACCTCGTCGCCGGGCTTAATGTCTGCTGCCATGAGTGCAAGCAGCAAAGCATCAGTCCCGGAAGCACAGCCCACAGAACTGCCTTCAGGGACTTCAAGATATTTATCGCAATGACGCTCGAATGTCTCAACCTCCCGGCCAAGTATGAAGCTCTGAGCATCAAATATTCTTTCCAGCGCGGAAAATACTTCAGGTTTGATTTCCCTGAATGAACGGGTTAAATCTAAAATAGGTACTTTTTGTTCAGCCATGAAATAAATCATCTCCTGAAAAGATTATAACGCCGGAAAAATTTTTATTGGTGTTTTTCCCAAAAATTTACGGCATTATCCAACCACCCTTCAGCAACAGTCCCTTCACCGAGTCCAAAGCCGTGAGACAGTCCCGGAAACACCTCAATCATTGCGTCAGTCCCATCAGCCTGTATCCTGTTGATACGCCTCTGCATCACGCCGTATGGTGCAATCCCGTCATCAGTCCCGACACAGTTATATGTTGGAGGCTCATTGCCGGTAACCTCGCTCAGTCCAGTATACTGCATGATCACCGCCGCAGGCCTGGGGTATGCGTCCTCACCGAAAGACTCCGTTCCGTAACTCCCCAGCCATGCCGCCATTCTTGCTCCTGCACTTCCGCCCCACAGCGAATAGCCCGACACATCTGCTTCAAGTTCCTGTGCGTTATCGTGAATGAATGCTATTGCCCTCGCTAAATCCTCACATGCAGTGTCATAGCCCGGACGGTAGATTAACGCAAAAGCATTATAACCGCGCTTTGAGAGTTCAAGCGCATGGGGGAAGCTGTCGTGCATTGCCCCGACAAATACGAATCCTCCGCCAGCATTGCACACCGCGAACTTTCCGCCCGGCTTTCCCCTGAAATAGAACAGCCCGGTATCTCGTGCTTTCGGGTCATTGTCAGGGTATATCCGGTAAAATATTTTCCTTCCCGCATTAACCTCTGAAAGCATGTAGTTCACTATCTCTACGGTTCTTGCTGGTTTTATGCCGGTGTACCATGTCAGCCGCAGATCTCTCAGTGTCTCGCCGCTGTAGTAACTATCATTCACCGGAAATATCAGCCTTCCGTAGTCCTCAAATGCAGGATTGTTGATCACGTCAGATATTTTTGTGTCTTCAGTTGCTTCCGTTATCCTTTCTGAAGTGGTATTCACTGTATCACTTCCTCCGTTCCCGCAGCCCGCAAATCCCAATACCATAAACATAATCAGCACAGCATAAAATATTCTGCTCATTTCTGCCTCCCGAAAAATTTTTGCAGTCCGTGAAACATGTACGTCTCACACGCAATAAGGTCATGCCGCCCGCCCTCAAGAATCGCATAGTGCAGGTTCAGCGGCGTAAATGTATCCGTCTTCATCATTGCCTGAATCTGATTGTTCGTCTGCGTCCATATGGGATCGTCCGTACCTATTCCTTCATATATGCAGAAGTCCTCCTCACCGTATCCCACTTCATGCACAACACCTTCAAGATATTCTGTAGTTTCTTCCGGGTGATAGCGTCCGCCGTAAGTCCCCATGATCCAGCAGTCCCCGCTCATAGGCAGAAAGTATTTCACGCAGTCAAGGCTGTAGATGAACTGATGCCACGTAGTTACTGCACCCAGCGAGAACCCGCCGAAAGCCCTGTGATCCCGTGAACGCCTCAAGCCCTCCGGTGTAACGTCCTCTGCATATGTCCTGTACTTGGCCTCGATATAGGGCATGAGGTTATCCCGCAAATCATGATGAAACACTAAGAGTTCTTCTGTTGAGCGGGAGAAATTCTGCGGTGAGTTCTGTGCGTCAAAGGTTGCGCACACCACGATCAACGGCTCAATCAGCCCGGCTTCAGTCATGTTATCGAACATTTCAACAAGGTTGCTGTCGCTGAAGAAACTTCCTGCCGTCATAGTCCAACCGTGCATTAAGTAGAATATGTTACACAGCGTTTCGTGCCGTCGTAACCGTTCGGGAGATACACATATGCGGTCTTCGTGATGGCTTCTCCGCTGGTGTAGTCCCTGCTCCCGTAATGCTCAACGATAACCTGCCCGCCATTGCCTGACTTACGGAAATATTGTGATGGCACGTAGCTGATATATTCTGTCTGTTCTGCTTGTGATGCCGGTAATGTCTGTGACATGTCTGAAGTGTCCGCACCTCCACAGCCTGTCATGAGAAGAACGCAGAGCAGGAGCAAAAATATTCTGGTCATCTTCTGTCTATTGCCTCTATGATCTCGCCGATGAACTCATAATGCGTAGGGCGGTTGTTGGCGTAAACACTGCGGAAAATTTCCGGGGCTATGTGTTCAGGGTTGAACTGTTCCCAATAGATTTTACGGCAGATGAACGTTAAATTTGCTTCCGGAAAAATTATAGTGTTCCCGTGTTCCTGCGGAGTCAGCGAGGTCATTGCGAACTTGTCAGTATCGCGCTTTGATTTCGTGCCGAGAATGGTTAAATCCTTTCTGTATTTCTCCTCAAAGAATGAAACAGAAAAATAATCATGCCGCAGCAAATATTCGCTCGTATAGCGCGTTGGGTTCACATAAATTGTTGCTATGAGCTTTCCGTTGCACGGCCCTCCCCAAATGTCTCCGAGAGTTCCCCAGCCGATAGTACAGCCGTCAAAATCCTCAAGCGTACCTGCAACAGCTAAAGCCCACTGCTTATCGAACATGTTAAACACGTCGTATGATTTGTCCCTAAAGTCCATAAATAACCTCCATAAAAAAATCCTGCCCCGATTAACGAAGCAGGAATATATTTGCTCTGCTAATATTCATAATCCGGCAGCAACAGCTTCATCAATTCGTCGTCATGATGATATGTGATTATGCTGTCGTTGTCGAATAACATTGTTGCTCCGTTATCCCTCGTGTATGCTTCCCAGCCGGGATTGCCGGTTCTCGCGAAATCTACCCATGCCCTGCTCACAACATCAGCAAGTGCCTGAGCATCTTTCCCCCCTCCCGTAGCTGTCTCGCTCAAAGCAATATTGTTGAACACAAACGGAAGTTCCGAGCAGTGATAGGCCATAGCATAGCCGCCCATGATAGGAGTCTCCCATGTGAACACGTAAGCATAAACCGGCGCGCCCTTCTGGTCTGACTTAATGTTCATGGTTTTCTTTGCCCTGGATCTGAGCCAAGTATCAATATACAGCACATCAGCCCTATTCTTGTAGGGATAAGCCTTCAGGAATGCGCTTGCTATTGCATCAGCCTTATCGCCGTATTTCGCCCTGAGTTCCTGCCAGACTCTTGAATCGTCCCAGTAATTTTTGTTGTCCGTCTGTGTCCGTTCCATCTCCGCAAAGAGAGGCACAGAGATCCATTCATTGAGCGTAGAACCTATCATCAGCGGAATATCTTTTGCCTGTTCCGGGAAGCCTCCTTCAACGGGATCTGCCGGGATATAATCGCCGTCCTTCACCGGAGACCATGAGAATATAGCGTAACCTTCCTTTATGGTAAGCTCCATTGCCCTGTCAGCCGCCCGTATAAGCTCAGGATACGCTACGGATTTCAGCCCTGAAGGATCTTTAAGCCCAAGATTCTGGAGCGTAAGTTCTGCAACCCTTCTCGCTGCAGTCTTTCCAGGCAGGGTTATTCCCATCAGTTCAACAGCACCGCTCTCCTCTATCGCCTTATGGAACAGACCTTTTGCCGCAGGTGTAGCCATGAGCGTCAATATCTTTGCGCCGCCTCCTGACTGGCCGAACAGCGTAACGTTGTCCGGGTCTCCTCCGAATGTCGCAATATTTGCCTTCACCCACTCAAGAGCCGCAACAATATCCATCAGCCCGACATTGCCGGAATATCTGTACTCTTCGCCGTAAGCCGAAAGATCAAGGAATCCCAGAACGTTAAGCCTGTGGTTCACCGACACGACTACAACATCACCTGTGCGCGAAAGATTCTCGCCGTCGTACACATCTTCAGCCATTGCAGACCCCGCCATGAAACCGCCGCCGTGAAGCCACACCATAACGGGACGCTTCTTGCCGTCAAGTCCGGGTGTCCATATGTTGAGATTCTGACAGTTGTTGTCCTGCTCATAGCTGCGCGGAGGCCAGTAAGGCCAGTACCAGTGAGACGGGAACATATCTTCAGCGCGTGATGTTCCCTGCGGGGACATAGGGCCGTACATCAATGCGGGCTTTACGCCTTCCCATGCAGGAACTTTCACCGGAGGCATGAACGGTTCAGCCTGTGCGTATTGCACGCCGTGATAAGTGTAGATACCGTTGCGGATATAGCCCTGAAGTTTTCCGCCTTCAACATCTGCTACAGCAATTCCCGGGCCTGCCAGGACTTCAGCGTATGCCGGGCCTGCAAGCAGTACTGCCAGCAATAAAGCGCATGTAAAAATTTTGTTTCTCATAGATAGAATGAATACCTCCTAAGTTCTTGTTTTTATGTTCATGCTGAAAATGTTTCTTGTCTTTCTTGCCATGCTGTGAATCCTCCAGCCGTCCATAGTCAGCACTACAGAAAAAATAATGACACCTACCAGCAAAACCGCTTCCTGTTCATTGCTTAAGGAACTGTAATAGCCTGATACCTTGCACCTTACTTCCGCAACATTGTCCGAAGATGCGAGAAACACAAAATCACTTGATACATGATGAGACGTTTTCACCTTGCTGAACATTTCAGCGTGAGTGCTGCGAATTTCCTTCAGTCCTTTGCATTCCTGCTGAGGGGTTAAGCCTGAAGGCATAGTCATCTCTGCATTCTCCGTGAAAATTTCCGACATGGACAAAGAATCGAATCTTTTCTCGTCAATACAGAACAAATACTTGCTCAAAAGTTCCATGATTTCCTGCTTATCTTCCAGTGATGGCATCATTAAA
>CAJOES010000100.1 GCA_905233455.1 uncultured Synergistales bacterium
AGCATATAAAAATCCCAACATGCCCAACGATAAGCTGAAATACTTTCTGCCGGAGTTCTGGCCCACTAACCTTGTACTCTCCACTAACGTACGCGAACTCCGCCATATTCTGAAGCTGCGCACTCATCCGTCTGCTTTATTGGAGTTCAGGAAGCTCGGCGTTGAGCTGTTTTCACGCGTTCCGGATGAGTTCAAATATTTACTTGATGACTGTGTGTACATTGGTGGGAATGCTGATGCTGAAGCAGGTCTGGATAGCAAAGTGTGATTTATGCGGCAGGGTTGAACAGGCAAAGGCGGTTTTTGGACAATACAACGAAACAAACTACACAATTCCAGAAGGCTGGGACACTGGGCATAATAAGGATTTCATTCTGTGCCCGGAATGTTTATCAGCAATAAAGGGGAGAACGCCATGATAACAGAGCTGACAGCGTCAATGATAGGTAGTTACAAGAGATGCCCGCGCCTGTATGAACTTGAATATATCCATGAACTGAAGCCCGTCGCCTCCTCCGAAGCCCTGACAGTAGGGAGCAAATATCATGAGAACGTGGAACATATCCTGAAGCGAGAAAGCTACGATCATGAAGGATTAGCAGGAAAGATGGCCGAAGCATTCGAGGAGTACATAGACTGGGAAGACTGGGAGGCATTGCCAGAGCAGGAGTTCCGAGTGAGGCTGTCGCATGGTATCTACCTGAAAGGTAGATTAGACGCATTAACAAAGGACGGAATACCCGTAGAGCATAAGACGACGGGAACAAACTCATTAGAGAAATACGTAGACCATCTAGCCTACGATGACCAGATAGCGATATACATGCTAGTAACGCAGTCAAGTAGAGCGGTATACACGATAATGCAGAAGCCTACAATCCGGCAGAGGCAGAATGAGACGGAGGCCGAATACCTTGATCGAGTAGGAGAATGGTACAGCCCCGATCATGTAGAGAGCGTAAATGTTGTGCGAACAGCGCAAGAACTAGACGAGAAGCGCGAGGAAATAATATATCTGGCGAAACAGATACGGCGTACTAAGTTATTCTGGCGCAACCCGAATACGTGCGCGCTGATGAATTGCCCATTTGCGTCAATCTGCCTGAACTATGAACCATCAATGCAGGTAGTAGGTTTCGAAAAGAAAGAGAGGAGGAATGAAGAACTTTCAGCTGGATTATAAGATTAGGTTGCGATGATATAGACCCCCAGCGTTATAGATTTTCTGAAAATAGACACAGATCTGATAATCAAATTCAGCCCCAGCCGCTTCCTGAAAAGGATACTCCCCAAGCAAGAAGCAATATATCTGACAATCCAGAACTACAAGGAGTTATCAGCCTTGCAGGTGATTTTTGATTTATGCGAAGAAGACAAAGAAGAAAGATTGTTTGTGCCTTATATGTATCCATTAGGAAGGCATTTTGAAGATGGGATATTAACAATCTGGTATGAGATGAAAGGAGAGCAAGATGCAGATACTGAAAGCATCAGAACTGACAGCAGAAAAGGTAACAGCGTTAATTTACAGTCCGCCCGGGATGGGAAAGACGACGTTGCTAGGAATGTTGCCGGGCAAAACGCTGATAATTGACGTAGACAAAGGCACGAGCGTTCTTCGTGGTGTTGAAGGAGTGGACATAGTGAGGCTTTCGGACGACTTACATGAACTGCCAGAAATCCTGAAAGAATTGCAGGGGAAATGCGAATATGCGAATGTCTGCATAGACAGCCTTAGCGAACTTGAGCGGGGTATGCTTGCCTATTACGGAAAGATAGGGAAGCTGGACGGAGTGCCAGATTTACAGGCATATAACCGAACTGACTTCAAAATAATAGAGTGGTGCAGGCAGTTTAGGTCGTTACCATGCAACATATTTTTCACTGCGTGGGAAATGCAGAAGGAAATCACGTCAGTAAGCGGCGAGAAATATTCGCAAGCGCGTCCAATGTTGAGGGAAAAGAACACGGACAACATATGCGGGCTATGTGATTTGGTAGGGCAGATAGTGATGAATCCGAAAGACGGAGACCGCTACATTAGGCTGAAAGGAACGACGAACGCGATAGCGAAAGACCGTTTGAGCAAGCGGGACTACTGCAAGTTTGACGAGCTACTATAAGAAATCCCGAAGAGCGAACACCTATAAGGAATTAACGGAGGTGCAAGGCTGGTTTAAGGAAGACCAGCCTTGTGATTTTGATGATATACCCGCGCCAGAGCCAGTAAAGATCCCCGTAAATCCTGAATACAGCTTTAAGGAAGGGTATTGTTACATCATAGGGGGAGGTGATTATGTCTATTGCTATGAAGGAAAGCAGGGAAAACATCACGTATTCCGAGAGACGCGTGGCAAATGGACGCGGACGTATACGGACGCACAACTAGTAGGGAAGAAAATACAGGAGGTAAAGATATGAATACGCCCAATCATGTTTACAGCGTATCAGTGAGAGCCTTGACGCACTACGAAGCAAGAAAGCAGACACTCAAGCCCGACATATATAACCGTCTAGTGAGAGTGTTCGGCTGGCAGGAGTGGTAATGAACTACACATTGACAGAACTAGACGCAGGACAGCTTGACACAATGTTTGACATGATACGTCTGCGCAGGAATAACAGTTGCACCAAAAAAGATGTGCAGATACTGAAGGAAGGCCTTGATGTAATAAGGCAAATGATGATCCAAAAAACCGGCGGCTACAGGAAAAATGACCCTAAAAATTATTACCCATTGCACACTATGAGTACGGCCTTAATCAACGCAGTAATGTATGCAATGGCACTGTATATCTACGGTGGTCTTGATGTTCTTGAAGCCGAACTGCCAGAAAAATAAGTAGGAGGTATAAATGGCAGAGCTAAAACCTTGTCCCTTTTGCGGGGACGATAACGCTGTGATACAAGCACATCATACCGGCAGGAGCACTAGATATTCTGTAGTGTGCCGCACCTGCTATGCAATGACTAACGTATATGAAGCTGAAGATTTAGCGGCTGAAGCGTGGAATAGGAGAAAGCTGCATGACTAATAGCCTGAAGCCGTGCCCATTCTGCGGGAGCGAGGCTAAGTTGTTTAGCTACACGATAGGTAGAGATGAAATCTATCATGTTGAGTGCAAACGCTGTAATAACCAGACGCGAGAATATGCGTATAAGTGGACGGCAATAAAGCACTGGAACAGAAGATTAAAGGAGGAAGAATAATGTTAAGCTGGAAATATAACCCTGAGAACTACAATGCTGATGGCAACAGCTATCAGTTGGTGCCGCCCGGTCAGTACCGAGTAAGGATAGAGGACGCAGAGGAAACGATTTCAAAGGCAAGCGGAAAGGATATGATAAAGCTGACTTTGAAAGTAAGCGGGTATGAAGGTCATATCTGGTATTATCAGGTGCTTGACGGCAGTACGGCAGAAAAGAGACGGAACACGGATAACCGTCTAGGTCAGATATTCGACAGCTTCAATATTCCGCAGGGAGACATGAACCTTGAGAACTGGAAAGGGAAAGTAGGAGCAGCGAATATCAAGAATGAGCTTGATAACAAGGAAACGATGAGGGCAGTAATATCGTGGTTTATCCAGCGTAGCAAGCAGGATGAGCTTCCCGCATGGCAAGAGCACCCCTATTCCGAACCTCAGCCGTTCGATGTGCCGTTTTAAAAGATGCAGACAAAAATCCAGTTAAGGCCGTATCAGGAAGATGCCCTTGCTTCAATCCCCGAAGCGGGGGCTTTTCTAATTTGCCTTTTTACAGGTGCGGGGAAAACCGTTTGTATGTCGCGAATACCTCGACGCGGGCGAATGCTGATCCTGTCGCACCGAGATGAACTAGTGCACCAGCCCGAAAAGTATTTTGACTGTAGTTTTGGAGTGGAACAGGGTATAGAAAGCTCGCACGGAGAGGAAGTAATAAGCGCGTCAGTGCAGTCGCTGGTACGCCGTTTGCATAAATTCAAGCCCGATGATTTTGACGTGCTTGTTACGGATGAATGCTTTGTAGGGAGCACACTAATAGACGGACGGCCTATAAGGGAGCTGAAAACCGGAGATTATGTAACGGCATATGACCACCGCAAGAGGCAGTTAGATATGAAACGAGTAGTGAAAGTGTATAGAAATCCAATGCCAGAGCAGTTATTAAAGATAAACGGCAAGCTGATATGTACACTAAATCACCCGATATATTGTGTTGGCTCAGAAATGTATATCCCCGCTATAGCCCTTCGTTTAGGAGACCTTATGTTTACACGAAGCATAAAGGTTGAGGAGGTGCATAGTATAGAGCTTATTAAGCCATTGTTGAAAAGTAATGAATATGTCTACAATCTCGAAGTAGAAGACCTGCACAACTACTTTGCGAATGGATACTTAGTTCACAACTGCCATCACAGCACTGCGCCAACCTACAGAAAGATATACGAGTACTTCAAGCCGCGCCTTCACTTAGGATTTACGGCTACGCCGAACCGGAACGACGGAGTAGGGCTGAAGTCGATATATCAGGACATAATCTTTGAACGAAATCTGAAATGGGGAATAGAGAACGGCTATTTGAGCAATATACACTGTCTGAGAGTGGATATAGGAGTAGATTTAAGGAGAGTAGCGCAGAGGCTAGGAGATTACGCGCCTGAAGCCCTAGAACATGCAGTGAATATTGAAGGAGCAAATGAGGCGATAGCAGAGGCCTACAGGTTATATGCGAAGCCGCCATGCCTTATATTCTGCGCGTCAGTAGCTCACGCGAAAGCCCTAGCAAGCCTGATACCCGGAGCAGTGGCGGTACAAGGCGGGGAAGACCGAAGCGAAGTAGTACAGGCATTCAGTGAGGGAAAAATCCCGTGTCTTACGAATTGTATGGTGTTCACGGAGGGTACAGACCTCCCGAATGTGCAGACGGTGATAATGGCGCGTCCAACTAAGAATATAAGTCTCTATTCCCAGTGCATTGGGCGTGGAACGCGTTTATATCCCGATAAAGAATACCTGACGCTGATTGACTGTGTAGGAGCAGGAGATAACGCCGACCTATGCACAGCACCTTCGCTATTAGGGCTTGATATAGAGAATGTACCCGCCTCACAGCGCAAAAAGCTAGTAGGAGATTTATTCGACCTGCCGGAGATAGCACAGGAGCTAGAAGACACACCGGAAGTATGGATAAAGAATGTGCAGATAGTAGACCTGTGGGCAAGGCGTAACAGCTATGATCTGCACGGAATAAATTACTTCCGGATGCCAGACGGAAGTCTGATATTGAGCAATCCGCGAATAGTAATCCCCGCAGAGGACAGCTTAGGCCGGATTGAATGGAACGGCAGACCAGAACCTGCACAAAAAGTATTCGATGAGGTGTATAGAAAACTTCAGAACGAATACAGTAATAAACGCCCGCTGTGGGATTTGGGGCTGATGAGGTATTGGGGAAGCCAGCCCGCTACAGAAAAACAGAAAGCAGTGATATTGAGGAAATATCCCGATTACGATACGAACAGCCTGACAAAATTCGAGGCTGGGCAGATATTGACACGGATAAATGCCGAACCGCCAACCTCAAAGCAGATATACACGCTCCAGAAATACGGTTATTCAGTTGAGGGATTAAGCAAATATGACGCAATGAAGATAATCGGGAGGCTGAAAGGATGAGGCGAGGATTTGAATTTGAGAACGAGTTAAACCGTGTAAGCAAGTACCTGAATGCAAACGGTACTCACATGCACAAGAACCATGCACGGCGAACTGAGCAGGGGATATATCTTGAAGGCGAGCCGTTTGATTACGAGGTGCTGACGAAGGGAACGCTACACTGCTTTGACGCGAAAGAATGTTCCGGAGACCGCTGGGATTTAAAGAATGCGAAATTAAGCCAGCTAAACAATTTGCTTGTGTGCCGTAAAAACGGTGCACAGGCATATTTTTTGGTGTGGTTCAGAAAGGGAAACAGAATAGTCCGCTTTGATGCAGAATTAGTAAAACAGGCATTAATGAAAGGACGCAAGAGCATGAAGCCGGAGGAGGGCAAATCATGGGACTGGACAGACCTTTTATCCTATCAGTAGCGCACGGTACGCGTGGGAACAAGAATAAAACGATATATGAAACACAGGCCAGCATAAAGGAACTTGACGACCTGAAACAAGCCTGTTTATTTGACCACACAGGAGGCACATTCAAGGACAATCACAGGAGCAACAAAGACTTCATACAGGCTGAAGTACTGCTAATGGACTTGGACAACACGCACAGCGACAAGCCCGAAGACTGGATAACACCTGAAATGCTACATGAAAAACTGCCTGAAGTACCGTTCTACGTCATATTCAGCAGACACCACATGCAGGGAAAAGAAGGTAAAGCACCAAGACCTAAATTTCACGTTTATTTCCCGCTTTCAGAACCTATCATGAAAGCCGCTGAAATTCGTAAACTGAAAGAAAAACTGCTTGAGGCTATACCAGAATTTGATAGTAAAGCAAAGGATGCGGCGCGCTTTTTCTACGGTGTTGAAAATCCTGAAGGCGTATTTTACGAAGGCAGTTCGTGTATTAATGAATTTCTTGCTGAAGATAACACTATTCATGAAGGCGGACGCAATAACTACATTTACCAACAAGCCGTTGATGCAATGATAAGGTATGGAGAAGCTAAAGCACGAAGAATATTTGACGCGGCTTGCGAGAAATGCGACCCGCCTTTATCAGTTCAGGAAGTCAATGCGACGTGGCGTTCAGCGTTGAAATGGTACAAAGAAATCAAAGAGCAATTCACGGAAAAGAGACAGACTTTAACGTTAGAGACTATTGAAAAGATACTGCAAGCATTGAATATTTCGGTGTGCTTTAACGTAATAACAAAGGAGCTTGAAGTTTCTGATCTGCCAACCGATACGCCCTACACACCGTCAGCGTATGCAACTATGAATGCTCATGCGAAGAAGCAGACGAACGCTAACCTTTTGCCTTTATTCCTGACCAGCTATCTGAAAGATAGAGGCTACAGCTTTTCGGAGAGCTTTTTGCTGGGTAGCATTGAGGCTATAGCGGACATGCACAGATATAACCCTGTATGGGACATGATACAAAGCACAGCATGGGACGGCGAGAACCGTTTATCAAAGCTGTATGAAGTTCTTGGTATCCGCGATAATCCCTTTCACTGCGGCTTTGTAGCAAAATGGCTGTGGCAGGCTATATCTTTAGCGTTCAATGATGACGGTGCAGTAAATTCTGAATTTGTGCTTGTGTTTCAAGGAGTACAGGGAGTAGGAAAAACAAACTTTTTCCGCAGGCTTGCTGTAAGAGCTGATTGGTTCAGAGAGGGCGCAGTAATAGACATGCGCAACAAGGACACAATTATAGAAAGCACTTCAGTATGGATATGCGAGCTAGGAGAGTTCGACGCAACAGCGCAGAAAGAACAAGCGAACTTAAAGAGCTTTTTGACCAGCAACTATGATACATACAGGAAACCTTATGCGCGTAAGACAGAAAAGGCAGAACGCCGTACAGTATTCGCGGCAACAGTAAACCCCGAACACGTGAACAGGGACAGTACCGGAAGCCGAAGGTTCATTTATATTCACATTGACGCTATAGACAAACATTTTGTGTATAACACAATGACCCCTGAATGGTGCGCCCAGCTATGGAGGCAGGTATACGAACAGCTTTATGTAGCTAACGGGCGTAAAGGCTTTTATCTGACAGAAGCGGAGCGCAAATATGCCGAAAGAAACAATGAAGATTTCCGAGTGCCATTGAAGGCTGAAAC
>CAJOES010000101.1 GCA_905233455.1 uncultured Synergistales bacterium
TACAAAGAACTTCAAGGTGAGTGAGTTCACCTGTCATTGCGGGTGCGGTTACAACGTAATTGACCAGCGGGTTATGGACATGGCACAGGTGATACGTGAGGCGTTAGGCTGTGCGGTGCACGTCAATTCCGGGTGCAGATGCGAGAAGCATAATGCGAAGGTAGGCGGGGTAAAAGGTTCAAAGCATACGAAAGGGCTAGCGGCAGATTTATCGTGCTCGAAAGGTGCAAAGGTAATGTTTGAGACGGTGAAGAAACTGCAAGCAGACGGGAAGCTGCCCAATCTGGATTACTGTATACGGTACAAATGGGGCATCCATATAGACTGCGGCGGAAAGCGCAAAACGATGTGGGAAATCCGTGCATGAGCGAAACATGGTTAGACTTCGTATCAGCATCAGTGATAGGTGTAATGGTGTGGTTCTTCGGCGGACTTGACGACTCCCTAAAAGTGCTGATAGCTATGTCTATCGTAGATTACTGCTCCGGAGTGTCTGTAGCGTGGATGAAGGGAATAGTCAATTCCCGGACAGGGTTTAGCGGGATATTGAAGAAAATAATAATGTTCTCGCTAGTAGGAGTAGGCAACCTTATAGACCGTCTATTACCCGGCGGCAGTGATGCAGTTCGAACAGTTGTAGTTCTATTCTTTGTGGCGAATGAAGGGTTGAGCATAATGGAGAACGCAAGCAAGCTGGGTGTACCGTTCCCGACGGCACTGAAGAAACATTTTGAGCAGTTGCAGGCCGGGCATGAGGATAAAGACACAAAAAAATAGGGGAGAAGCTGTTACGCCTCTCCCCTGTCCATTACCCATTTAACATAGGCATTGAACGCACGGCCTCAAATAAATAGTATTGCGCTCCCATCAGCGTATCGTTATATGCTTCACGCCCTTCAAAGCTCTCTATTACTTCCTGCTCGTCAGGCGCAAATTCCTCATAACGCTTACGCGCATAGCCTTTCGGTAACCAGCCTTTATGCTGACTTCCGAATATATTAAATTTCTTCAACAGACGCTCATTCGTAAATGTCAGATGGCACGTTCCCTTCTTGTAGAACGTTACGTCAAAATACTTCAGGTGAATATTCTTCGTCCGTCCCATATCTTTTGCATCTCCAAGACGGTCTTCCATGCTGATTTCATGGCTATCATCTGTCGTATCTCCGCTGTTTAAGTAATTCAGCACCTTTTCTATATCCAAAAGCTCCGAATATGTACCGTTGCTGAACGGGTCAAAATCATACCCTTTATCATTCCAGTGCTTACGAAATGCGTACATCGGGATTACTATACGCCGATTTATTTTCCAGCTTGAATTGCTTTTCCAGCCGTTGTAGTAGTGGATATTGTGTTTTAAATCATCATCATATGAATGCTGATATGACAGCTTGTCAAATAGCGCAATAATACAATCTTCTACTCCTTTTATCAGGCTCTTGGCTATTTCTTCCTGCACTGTCTTTATATTCCAGTATGAAAAATCATAGTCCGCAAATCTATCTACCTGACTGTAATACTTGTTTGAAAGATTGCTGGTTAGACGGCTGTAGAATACTGGATGCCTGAAAAATTTATCCCAGTATTTCCGACGCACCACTCTCACATACTCATTTACGCTGAAATCACTTTCTCGCCCGCCTGAGATATAAAATTTTCCCTTATCCCAATAACTCCCCTCATACACTTTCAGCCCTATTGCGCTGTGCCCTTCAAGCGATTTCGCATCCAGTTCTAGCAGTTCATCATAAAGTCTTAATCCCCATTCAAGCTCCCGGTTATACTGCGCTACAAAGGCTGCTATTAAATCACTTTCGGCTAGCTCGGACGTTTCTCCCTTCTTTTCGAACTCCTCATAGTCTTTCTCTCTAAGCGTATCAAATATTGTTGTTTGGCGTTCAGGGGCGGGGATTATCAGTTTTATGACTGCCACCTCTACGTCGGTAGGCCTCTCAGCAAAAATAAAGGCTTTCTCGTAATACCTTATTTCTGCCCCGTACTCCTTTAGCCTCTCCGCTAATTCCTTCCTCTCATTCGTGTAGGGGTTGCGTATCGTCTCAGCATTCAGTATGCAGATTACCGCTCCTCCTGTCGTCTTTTGTATGTCTATTGCCTTCAGCAGATGACGCGCTCCGGCACTGAACGGCGGGTTCATTAGTATCAGATCATAGTGCTTGTACGTATGGAACGTCAGAAAATCATCATGCACTACCCGCAATCCCTTATCCTTCAGGATCGCTCGCAGTTCGGGTTCTAGCTCGATACAATCTATATCTAGTTTATCTTCTCGCCACCCTCCGCCGTATGACCAGTCATGCTTTGCTTTCTTTACATAGTCCGCTATATTCCCGCGTCCCGCTGACGGTTCTAGCAAATACTCTATGTGCTCCCAATCTAACCCCGCTGTTATCTGGTCAAGCAGACTTTCCGGCGTAGGATAATAATCTTCACTTCCAGTTAGCTTTATCATTTTTGCGTCTCCTTTAACTTATTGCAAAACGGCGGGATTCCGTTGCTTTCACATACTGGTTATACAGTGCTTCGTGCTCGGCTTTGAATGTTTTGCTGTCAAAGCGGCTTGTCGTATACTTCTTGTAGCTTACCTTGTACTGACCGATAAGCATTTTTTCTGTACCCTGCGATACCATGTACGCTTTCACTGTATCCTTCAGGGCTTCTAGTTCGTCGGTTATTGCGAATTGCTCCGCTTCTAGCTCTTTTATCCTCGCAAGTGTCGCCGTTAATTCCTGCTGTCTCATTCGTGTGCTCCTTTCTTGTCATAAAAAATGGGCTTCCATTGCTGAAAGCCCTATCCCATATCTTTACCAGTTACCAGCTCGTGAAGCCTCGTAGCGGTCTGCGTAATAGTCTTCTCCGGCACTTTTTTTGATATTTTCCGCAAGCTCTTCGGCCGTTTCACACAGCTTCGCAAGCTCATCAAAGTCTCCCCAGAACGGGCACGTACTGCTGTCTTCGGGCATACAGCCTTCTTCTCCGTTCACGCATTCCAAACATATACTCTCCATAAAATAATCAAACATTTTTGCGCCTCCTGTTAAAATTTAAGGGGCTAAGATGTCGCCAACACCTTGCCCCCTATAATTCTCTTTTCTCTTAACGGCTTATATAACTGAGCCGTTTTATTTTCCCCTTCGCTAGTCGGCAGACCATATCTAAGCTCGCCTCTAACGTGTCCATGAAAAATACCCTGTGAAGACGTTTCAACAAACGCGCTCTCTTACTGCGTAACTTCATCTTGCCAGCCTCCGCTTTGCCCATAGGTGCTGATAATATTTGTCCCGTGCCTTGCAGGTCTGCTCATAGTCCATGCTCGCAAGCCCCTCGGAACTTATGAACGAAAACACTTCGGGTAATTCTTCCTGTTCTGCTCCCTGAAACGGGATATAGTTTATTCCGTACTCCCGCGCTAATTCGGCCTGTTGGCGGTATAAACCTATCGTATTACGTTCAGAATATTCCGCGTCAAGCTCCTGCATCTGACCGTCTATGTAGTTCAGGATTCCTGACATCAGCCGTTCAAGTCGGTCAAATTTCGGCGTTCCTTCCCACGGCGTGGCCTTTATGCTGTCCCTACGGTCATACATTACTCCTAACAGGCTCATTACGTCCCCGCGCATTTCCTGCCATACAAAAAACTCGTCTTCTCTCGATAACATTAGTCTGCTCCTTTCTGGTCTCTCAAAAATTCCGCCGCTCGGCTCGCTTCTGCTGAGACCTTAAATACAAAATTCACATCTTCCTTCAGGCACTTTAGCCACGAACTTATATAGCTCGCATGATTGCTGTACACTTCCTCGTCCTGCTTTATTCCGGCTATCCTTGAAAGAAACATACTCCCTAGTTCTGCTACTAGTTCTTCTTTCGCATATGATTTTGAGCGTTTCTCTCCCGTTAAGTCCCTGTTTAGCCGCGTTTTGTGCCCTGTCCAGTGAATTAACTCATGCAGGGCCGTCGCGTAATAACCGGACGCGCTGTGGAAGTCTCTTTTATCGGGAAGCATTATGTAATCTTCTGAGGGGTAATAACATGCTTTACACCCGCCGTGCCTTATTTCTGCTCCGCTGTTCAACATCAGCCTTTCTGCAGTTTCATTGCTCTCAAGCTCATTTTTAATAGCAGGCTGATACTCGCCTATCCCTTCTATCTGGCTTGCATGAAACACGGTAAACAGCTTGTGCATCATTATTGTTTTCCCTTCCTGGTCTTCCTGTTCAGGCGGCAGAACTAGATTTTTCCATAGCGTTACTCTAGTTCCTTTCGCGCCTTTCTTTATCTGCCAGCCTTTTTCCTGTGCCTGTAAGTATGTTGCCCATCGGGGGTCGGCTCCGTCATCCAGTTCTAGCCCTCTCATCATCAGCACTACTGTATTTATTCCGTTGTACGGTCGGCCGGATACTGCGTTGAATGGAACACTGCTCGTCCATGGTTTGCGCCATGGCACCGTTCCCTGTTCTAAGGCTGATACTAGTTTCGCTGTTACTTCTTCCTTGTAGTCCTTTAACTTTTCGTTCATTGCGGGTCTCCTTTCTTTAATAAAAAAGGCTTCCTGTTTTAGGAAGCCCTTATTATCAATCTCTCTATATTGCTACTAACAACTGCTGACAACTTTCAGACTGTATCTCTTTCAGCATTTCACGAAGTTCATCAAGGTGTTCTGCATACCACCTTAACTCTTTACGTACACGCAAGCTCTCAAGCCTTAGTGCCTTGTATTCTTCCTCAATACGTGCCTTCAGAACCAACAAGCCGCTATAGTGCCGACTTCCTTTCATTGCTTTCAACGCTTCCGCAATTCCTAAAAGCTCTCTGCGTTTGTCAGTTATCTCCGCTTCTAGGCTGTCTTTACGTTCATTCAGCTCTTCCACTTCCGGCAGGGCTTGCTCCTCTGTGGTTTTCGTTTCACAGCCTATTCCGCTCCAGCGTAAAAGCCTTATCCCCATATCCCTGCTACTCATTCTCCAGTCTGCATGAAGCCCAGCTTTATGCGACATCTCTACTAATGTCTTACTGCTCAAATAAGCTACTCCATCCAGTGGCCTAAAGAGGCCTCCGAACTCGCTCACCAGAAAAGCCCTCACTTCTTCCTGTTCGGCAGAGGGCTTTCCAGCGTATACTTTCAGCAAATCAAGGTATTTGTTCAATGCCTCGTCCGCAACAGCTTTCAGCTCTTCATCTTCACTATGGCTGTCCTTATACTCCCCTTGCGCCATGTTGTACCTGCCATACGCCTCTTTCACATCTGCATAGCTTACTTCAGCAGGCTCTCTGGCTGGGTCATCATCTTTAGAGGCTGGCTCTGACTGTTCGCTCAATTTAAGCACATCAAGGGCATTATCTATTACTATCCTCAAAATAGGCTCAAACGAAACAGAAGGCTTCTCTTTATGCCATATCTCATACACTTTGAAAATTATTCCCAGTACTCTCACTAACGATATTAAATCGTACGGTGTGCACGTATAAAGCATTTCATCTAAACAGCAATGCGCTTCACTATACTTCCCTGACTTCAGGTATTCGGCCTTCTCGGCTATTGTCATCTCCTTGAATGCCTCGCGGGCTTTATGCGCTATTATCCTTTCTGCATAATAAAGCACTAAGGACGCTTTTATCCAGCTACGGGGGGCTTTACCCTCCTCATTACCGGTTATAGCTATATATACTTCCTCTATTTGCGCCTTCGTGCACTTCTCTAGTACTGTGCGTACTGCGTCCTCTGTCCTTGCCGCTTCTATTGCTGATATTGCTTCATTAAGGCTCGCCTTAACGCTTACCTTTGCCGCCATCGTTGTGTCCTCCTTATTGTCTGCTTCTTTTACTGCTGAATCTGCTCTGATTACGAATTTGCACCATGAGGTCATCGCATAAACCGCGCTCTCTCTTCCGTGCTCAACCGTAACCTTCACACGCTGGGTCGTCAGTATCATGTTCCCGCTCAATGTTATGAACTTTGGCGTTCTTGATACCACTGTAAACTGCTCCTGCTTGCCGTCTCCGCTGTCTCCGTAATACGTTTCTCCAACAACAAATTTTGTTATCTGCTCCATTGTTTTTTCCTCCTTATCTGGGGTACTTTCAACAGCTTCCTTTACCGCTGTCCTTAACTCCTCTTTGCTCAAATCGACTTCGCAATTAAAGTCGTTGTCATAACGGCTCGTATCAACATCAAGCACTAACGCCATTCCTATAAGCATTTCCTTGCTGGCTTCTGATACTTTCTCAAGCATAAAAAACTTATTGCCGTTAATCAGAAAATTCCTCGCTAGTTCTATTCCTAATTCATCTTCATATGACATTGGTCTTTACCTCCGCTTATTTTTATCTTTTAGGTCTCATCAGTAAGTGCCTGACACCTAGACCCGTATTTTTACGGGTTTCGACCTTGCTCGCGGACGCTGATTGTTTCTCAAATCAACTCTACATCCCTCCTCAGGCATCTTAGTTCTTCGCAGGCGACCCGCTCCCCTGATGTCCTCCTTTGGGGCAACCTTCCACTCCCGGTTGCTGGGATTTTCGATACTATCTCCCGTCCTTTCGGCCTGTCTGTCGTATCTTCTTGTCAATTTACTGAGCTTCTAGTATTTATCTGGGTTTCTTGCGCTCCCTTGCTTCAACGGTGAATATTATAAATCAAAAACTATTTATCTCAATAAGTATTTTACGCAATTATTTTTCACTTATTACTTATCAATGTTGATTTATAATTTTGTTATAATTGCTACAAAGCGAATTTAGAAAGGAGAAATTAATATGGCAAGGTGGAACGACGATGATAGGTCTCCTTTAGCTATGTTAAGAGTAAAAGCAGGCTATACGCAGGCAGAAGCATCAGTCAAAATGAATTTAGGTATGATTTCATTGGCTCGCTATGAGAGTGGCATGAATGATGTAACATTTGGTATCGGAGAGCAAATGGCAAGACTATATAATGTTTCTTTTGAAGATATACGGCAGGCAGTAATTGCCACAAAAGAAGCTGCTGGAAGACAAACAATAGGCAGACCAATCAAAATAAATAATTTTGCAATAGACAGCTAATATATATGGTGTGCTGAAAATCAAGATACAAGAACATGCCTATGAGCAAATAATACAAAAACATATCAACACTCTTAGGATTTACTGAAGATGTAGTTGTCTTTTACAGTGTGCCTTTTGATAAATTACTTAAAAGCCATCAAGAGGACAAAAGAAATTAAAGGAGTTTTCACATGAACAGCAATGATATTATCGTAGAAGTTTTTAGGTCAGAAATTGGAGAGCTAAAAACAGAAATTCGTTCAGGCTTTGAACACAACAAAAATGAATTTAAGGAAGTTAGGGCAGAAATTCAGACAGTAAAAGACATTGCCATAGCTAACAGCGCAAAAATTGATGCCTATCGTGATTTTACTAGCATTTGGTTCACCATTATCGCTATCATAGTTGCTCTCGTCGGCATTATGGTTACACTCGCGCCTATGTTTCGCGAAATGTATAAGGATGCAAAAAAATCCAACTTACGTGATGAAATTCGTTCTATCTTGCATGATGAAGTTGACACTATCATTAGTAGTACACTAAACATAAGAAATAAATAGTACATAAAAATACCCCTCATGTCCCCTCAAACTCTCCAGTTTCGGACATTAGGGGTGAACTTGTAACTAACCCACGAAGGGCTATTTTCTTTCCCGCTTATTCTAGCACATTTCAGGCTCTTTGAGGGATACGAGA
>CAJOES010000102.1 GCA_905233455.1 uncultured Synergistales bacterium
CGCCTTTGGAGAGGGTGTAAGACGTATTCAGCCACAGAGCTGGAACGCAGTCTTCGTAGAATTAGGAAGCTCCCACTTCTATAAGCGGGGGTAGTTCACCGATGAGGTGTTGTATTTACAAATATTCTTAATCTGCATTATATTTTCATGCCCAGAGAAGCAAGAACTACAGCATGTTTCATGTATTATGAATATAAAATTTTTTGAGAGTATTTCATATCACAGGGTGTATCATGTACAATTATTTTTACATTCAGGGAGGATACATTAATATTTTGAATGCCATTAAACTTTTTCGCCGTACATTAATCCTCATCATACTAATCATTTCAGCAGTACCCTCATATTCAGCACAGAGACAGGCAAGAGATACATACGAAATCATCATAGCAGGAGGCGGTACGGGAGGAATATCCGCCGCAATTCAGGCCGCAAAAATGGGGCGCAGTGTCCTTGTCGTTGAGCCGTCAACATGGATCGGAGGCCAGGCCACTGCCGCAGGAGTCTCCACTATGGACGACATGAGCAGGCAGAAGAGCGGAATATACTTGGAGTTCATCAACAGGATCAAGCACTATTACGACACGCGGGGAAAATCTATGGGTACGTGCTATTGGGATTCCAGGAGCGTCGCATTTGAACCGCACATAGGGCAGGAGGCATTAGTCGGGCTGGTCAACGATGCAAGAAAGCTGGGCACTCTGGATTTTCTGATGAGTTCTAATATTATTGAGGTCAGCAGAAACGGCAGAGTCATATCCGGCGTTACCGTACAGCTTCCGGACAGGTCAAAGCGTAACTACAAGTGCAGTGTACTGATTGACGCTACGGAATACGGCGACATTCTGCCATTGAGCAGGACGCGTTACAGGGTAGGCAACACATCATCGCAGTTCACCGACAACAACGCAATGATTCAGGACATCACATGGGTAGCGATAATGCACAAGTACAGCGGAGGAATCCCGGAATATCTCAGGCCGACAACGCCTCTTCCCGGCTACGATCTGGCCAAGCGCAACTATGAGAGCTACGTTACTGCAGACGGCTTCAACTTCAGGAACACATACCCTGTTGCACTTCCGGTAAACTTCATGACCCACAATTCATACAGGGGGCTTCCGGACAGCTCCAACCCATACAGTTACGATGCTGACAGGGACAACAGAAGCTACACCACTAAAACCAGCGTGAACTGGGGCAATGACTATCCGGGAACTTACGGCTGGAACGGAAAGCGCGGACTCCCCGTATCTTATCTGGAGAATAAGAATCTGCGCAGACAGGCAGAACATGACGCACTGATAAAGACTCTTCACTTCATATATTACGTGCAGAACGAACTCGGCGAGGACTGGAGCGTTGCTGATGACGAGTACAGGAACAGGATACTTCCGGAGGCGGCGCAGGGGCTTCCGCGTGAATGGCAGGAGATAGTACGCAGAATGCCGGTTATACCGTATGTGCGTGAGTCCAGAAGGATAATCGCTAAACATACACTGACATCACATGAGATTCTGCAGAACTCCCTAAGCTACAGGGACGGGCAGACCAGCCATGAATTCCGGGACGCAATCGCGATAGGCGGCTACATTTTAGATCTTCACGGCGCGGCAAGTGATGCCGACATGGAATGGGAATTTGAGGAGCGCGCAAACTCTGCTGTCATCAACAGACCCCGCGGGCCGTTCCAGGTGCCTATGGATATACTGATACCGGAGGACACTGACGGGCTTATTGCGGCGGAAAAGAATATATCTGCTACAAGACTCTCTGCCGGTGCGCTGAGACTTCAGCCGATAACCATGATGACCGGGCAGGCTGCCGGGGCACTTGCTGCCGTAGCTGTGAGGGACGGAAAACTCCCGCGTCAGGTCAAGGCTCTGCGCGTACAATGGGAACTGCTGAATGCCGGTGTGAATCTGTCGCTTTGTGCGTATTCTGACGTTCCGCCGGAGAATCCTCTCAACAAAAGCATACAGCTCTCTAACCTTTACGGGCTTGCAGAACCGCAGGAATATCCTCATGTGCCGTCATACAACATAAGGGATTATGATGATCCTGTTCTGGCTATGGCGATAATTCGCGGGGCGGACAAAGGAACTTTCGGAGTTGATACCTTGATCACTAACGGCGAGGCTGATGCAATACTGCGCAATGCAAGAAAGGCTATGAATATTCCCGGCACAGGAAACATTACTGCGGGCAAATCACATAACTATATTTCGCGGGGGGATCTGGCTAAAGCTGTATATGATGCGTTCCCTGAGCTGAAGAACATACGGGTTAAAGGCGCAAAACTTCCGTTCAAGCTGGGAAAGCACAGAAACTCCGAATACGTTAATGCACTTGGCCTTCTTGGTGTTCTGGATATATACGGAAGCAGGGAAGATTTCAGATACGGAAGCCCGGTAACTAAAGGCGAGGCTGTTGATGTTATAATACGTGCTATGGTTGCTGTAGCTTCATGACGAAGGGCAGACGAAAATTTTTCAACTACATTTTCAACTACAAAAATCTTAAACTAATTCAATGCACAACAGCATTCATAAAGATAAAAAAAATCACTCCCCGATGATATTCAGCAGGGAGTGATAATTATTTTGTCTTCTCAGCGTATTACATATCCTTTTTCCTTCAGGCTTTCCCTTACAGAGTTATGCACCGCTTCAACTTCCTCATCCTTGAGCGTCCTCTCATGCGAACGGTAGCTCAAAGTATATGCCAGACTCCTGAAGCCTTCCGGTATTCCTTTCCCTTCATACACGTCAAAGAGTCTCAGGCTCTCCAGTGCAAGACTGCCAGCAACGGAAGCGCGAATATCCTTCATCACGTCATCATTGCTTCTGTCTGCCGGGACAAGCAGGGAAATATCACGGTATGATGCCGGGAACTGCGAAGCCGGTACGAACTCGTTGCGTTTCACGTCATACAGTCCTGAAATGTCTATCTCGAAAGCATACACGCCTTCAGCGTCAAGCTCCTGCTCTATTGCCGGTTTAAGCCTCGCAATCCAGCCTATGTTTTTGCCTTCAACGAGAATATCCGCCGTCTGTCCTGCGTGCGTGAATGGCTGTCTTCCCTCCCTGAACTCCGGAGAATATCCCCGTGCCTGAATCAGTGCGCATACATCCGCCTTCAGGTCATAGAATCCTTCAGCCCTGTCATTGCTGGCCGAACGTGTATCTTTGCCGTTGTAGAGCAGTGCACCGACGTGTTCAGGCTCTAAGTGTTCGTGCTCATCATCTTTCAGGAATACTTTGCCCTGCTCGAATGCCCGTACAGGTTCGCGCCGTCCTGAAGCAAGAGCTGCCTTCAGTCCCGACAGAAGCCCCGGCAGTAACGTTGTGCGCATAGCCATCTGATCCCTGCTTATAGGGTTGGCTATGGTGAGAGTCTTTGAGCGTATATCATCACCGGGTATCCTGAGCTTTTCGGGGAAATCTTCAGGGAGGAAGCTGTATGTTACGATCTCCGTATAGCCCCGTGCCATCATTGCCTGACGTATGAAGCCTGCAAGCCTCATTGACGCGCCAATATCTGCCCGCCTCGGCAGTTCTCCCGGCAGTTTGTCCGGAGTGTCATTGTAGCCCCTGAACCTGCCGACTTCCTCAATCAGATCTTCCTCAATCGCAATATCCGGCCTGCATGTAGGAGGAAGGAATGTGCGTTCATCTCCCTCGCCTTCAACATGTTTGATACCGAAGCCTTCAAGTATTTCTGTCGCTTCCGTCATGTTGTCCCATGAAAGAATCGTGCAGAGTTTCCTGCGTGTGAGCTTTACGGGCTTGGGAGTGTATATTTCGTTCTCCGCAGACAGGGGCTTATAGTCCACAGTTGCGCCGCACCAGTCCCGCATCAGTGTTGTTGCCGCCATGAGTGCAGAACTGCTCAGATTGGGGTCAACAGTACGCGAGAACCTGAATGCCGCCTCAGAATTTATGCCGAGCCGCCTTGAAGTGTGCCCGACTCTTACAGGCGAGAAACATGCGCTTTCGATTACGATCGTGCTTGTGTCGTCATTGATGCCGGTCTGCTCCCCTCCCATGACTCCGGCCAAAGCAACAGCCTCACCGCCGGAAGTGATGAGCATATCCCGTTCCGTCAATACCCTGTCCTTGCCGTCAAGAGTCATCATAGTCTCTCCGTCATGTGCGGCTCTTACGGTGATTTCACGTGCGGGCAATGTGTTCAGGTCGAACGCGTGAAGTGGCTGACCTAACATGAGCATAACATAGTTTGTTACGTCTACTGCGTTGGTTATGGGACGCATTCCCAGATGAGCGAGATCTATTTTTGCCGTTAAAGGAGACTGTCCTATTTTCGCGCCTGTAGCTAGGCCAAGCCGGTAACAGTAACAGCCCTTATCCGGCAGTGATATTGTACCGAAATCTTCAGACCATGCTTTGTCCTGTTTCAACGGCCTTAACCATTCAGGAGACTTCAGCAGGGATTTCGGGTAAAGCCCTTTAAGCTCACGAGCCATCCCGATAAGGCTCAGTAAATCCCCTCTGTTGGGAGTGATGGAGACATCAAGAATAACATCACCGATATGATATAAATTCTTTGCGTCATCTCCTGGCTGTGCATCTTTCGGGAGTATCAGAAGCCCTGAAGGATCATCAACATCATGCAGACCTAATTCTTCAGCCGAAAGCATCATGCCGTAACTCTCCACGCCGTGAAAATCCCTAGTGCCCATGACTGTACCGTCCGGAAGCGTTGAGCCTTCACCGGCATAGAAGACCATATCACCGGCCTTCATGTTAGTTGCGCTGGTAATGCAGATATGCCGTCCCGTCCCTGTATCGAGCTGTGCAATGTAGTATTTTCTTTCTGTCGGATGAATCTCGAGCGAGTCTATCCTTGCGGCAACAATGCCCTTCATCTTTCCGGCAGTATAAGTTATACCTTCAACTTCAGAGCCGGAGAATGTGAGCCTTTCAGCTGCTTCTTCAGGTGAAACGTCAAGGTCAATAAAATCTTTCAGCAGTTCCCAAGATACAAGCATTAGTTTTCACCTCCAAGACCTGAAAGAAGATACGAGACGCTGCCGTCAAACAGCAGGCGAAGATCCGATATGCCGTACTTCAGCATAGCCATTCTGTCAAGCCCGATGCCGAACGCAAACCCGTTGTACTTGTCGGGATCAATCTTGCCGGCACGTATAACGTTAGGGTGAACCATTCCCATTCCGGCGACTTCAAGCCAGCCAGTGCCATGACACACCCGGCAGTGTTCGTCATGTCCGGAACACTCTACGCACTCAATATCCAGCTCCATTGAAGGCTCAGTGAACGGGAAGTAGCTTGCACGGAAGCGGGACTTCAGGCTCCTGCCGAAAAACGCATTCATCATTTCCGTCATAGTGCCCTTCATGACGCTGAAAGGCACATCTTTATCCACTAACAGTCCTTCCATCTGATTGAACATAGGAGAGTGCGTCGGGTCATTATCCCTGCGGTAGACTTTGCCCGGACAGACTATGCGCAACGGTGCACCGTACTGAAGCATTGCACGTATCTGAACCGGTGAAGTATGTGTGCGCAGCAGAGTCCCGTCAGGAAAATAGAACGTGTCCTGCATATCACGCGCTGGATGCCATGAGGGCATATTGAGGCACTCAAAGTTGTAGAACTCTTCTTCTTTCTCCGGCCCGGAAGCAACGGAATAGCCTAACCCCTGCATGATATTCGCTATGTCGTGCATAGTCTGCATTACGGGGTGGAATGCTCCTGCTGTCCTGCCTTTTGCCGGGAGGGTAACATCAATTCTCTGCGCCTTCTCCTGCCGTTCATTCTCGTCATCACGGATCTTTCTGCCGGTCTGCTCAAGTTTGGACTCTATCTCATCACGCAGGGTGTTGAGTTCCTGCCCTGCATCTTTGCGGAGTTCTTTCGGCAGTTTCCCCAGTGAGCGCAAAAGCAGCGTAAGTTCTCCCTTTTTGCCGGTGTATTTTACGCGGAGTTCGTCGAGTTCCTGAAGTGCCGTAATAGCATTAAGGGACTCCATAAAGGAATCCCTTACAGCATTAATATTCAGTTCTTGAAGCTCAGGCATTACAGCACGGCTTTCACTTTCGCGACAAGTGCCCTGAAACCTTCGGCATCATGTATTGCCATCTCGGAGAGCATTTTACGGTTAAGGGTGATTCCTGCCTTCTTGAGGCCGTTCATGAACACGCTGTAGCTCATGCCTTCAGCCCTTACTGCCGCACTTATACGGGTAATCCACAGCCTGCGGAAATCCCTCTTCTTGCGTTTCCTGTCGTTGTAGGAGCGGGATAACGCCGCCAAGTATGCCTCGCGTGCCCTGCGGTAAACATTCTTGCGCTGTCCCCAATAGCCTTTGGTCAGCTTGAATAACTTTTTGCGCTTCTGGTTGCTCTGTGATGATCCTTTAATCCTCATTATTCATCATGTCCTTTCTAGTCATAGGGCAGCAAGTGCTTCATCTGTCCGGCGAGAGTCTCGTCAACGTAGCCTGTAGCCTTAAGCCTGCGCATACGTGCGGGTTTCTTGTGCACGAGGATATGAGACCTGCTGCACTTTCTGTAAGCGAACTTGCCTGAAGCTGTCTTGAAGAATCTTTTCTTAGCTCCGGAATGCGACTTCAATTTTTGTTTTGCCATGAGAATATTTATTCCCCTTTCGTAGTTTTTGATGCCTGTTTCGGGCTTGCTCCCTGTCCTGCTTGAGGTGTAAGAAGCAGCCTCATGTATCTGCCTTCCATCATGGGTTTGGATTCGCACTTTCCGACATCTTCGCATTCAGCAATGACCCGGTTTAGTACTTCCTCGCCCCTGTCAAGAAATGACATTTCCCTTCCCCTGAAGAACACTGAGACTTTGACTCTGTGCCCGCGCTCAAGGAATGTTCTGACCGCCTTAGTCTTGAAGTCAAAATCATGGTCATCAATCTTCGGGCGCATCTTAATCTCCTTGAGTTCCTGCACTTTCTGTTTCTTGCGTGCGTCTTTCTCTTTCTTCTGGAGCTGGTAACGGTATTTTCCGTAATCCATTATGCGGCACACGGGCGGCTGTGCTAACGGTGCAACTTCCACCAGATCAAGCGACTGCTCCTGTGCCATTCGTATAGCTTCTATGGTATTTGTGATTCCTACTTTTACCCCGTTCTCATCAACCAGCAGCACCTGTGTAGATGTTATTTCATTGTTGATGCGGGGGGCGTTTTCTTCGTTGCCGGGCAACAATTCCTCCTCCTTCCGTATTCTGCCGCAGCGTCTGCATAAAGAAATCAGGGCGGCTCATTGCGTATAAGCCTGACCCTGATGTTATATGCTCAAAGATTCAGAGTGATGGCTTCTTGGTTTGTCCCCGGCAGTACGTTAACCGCTCGGGAGAGCCTGAATGAATTATAACACAAGCATTATTTACTGCTACTTTTTATGCAGTCAAACATTTTACGTTTTGCAAAAATCGGAGATAAACACAGACACGAAAATAATTTATGCGAAAAGGTGATTTTTATATCCG
>CAJOES010000103.1:0-468 GCA_905233455.1 uncultured Synergistales bacterium
TGCGCTTCCTCCCGCAAAAGGAGCAATAAGAAAACTTCAGCTTTGCGATGCCGTGCTGCTGAAAATATTTGATGATATATGCAGGCATGAGGGCTGGACTTACTGGCTTGCATACGGGACACTGCTGGGAGCTGTAAGGCATAAGGGCTTTATTCCATGGGATGATGATCTTGATATATGTATGCCGAGGGATGATTTCAATAGAGCTGCTCAGAAATTGCCTGATATACTGGCTTCTTACGGAAAGGACAGCCTTCAGTTTGGCAGGATACATAAAGGCTGGCAGGCTTTAACTTGGAACAGGGACTATACCGGTATTTGGTGTGATATATTTCCTGTTGATACTGTTTACGCCTCTTCTGATGATGAAGCATACAGGAAAAAATTATTGAAGAAAGTACGCAAATACAAAAGAGCCTTTGAACTACGCAAGGAATCTATAACGGATGAAGAAATGCTTAACATGAA
>CAJOES010000103.1:504-7950 GCA_905233455.1 uncultured Synergistales bacterium
CTTCACGAGGCAGAATTTTCTGATACACCGCTGATCTGCAGAATGGATGCGGTACTGCCAGTAAGTGTTATTGACTTTGAGGGCTATAAGCTCTCAGCCCCTCATGACACGCATGAATACCTTACCGAAGCATTTGGCGATTACATGAAGTTTCCCCGTAATGGCGTTGAACATCATGATGCCGGGATAGGCGTACCTTTAAGCGGCTGGGCAGATATGCACGGCACTAATATGGATGAAGTTCTTGACAGACTCAAGGATATAGAAAAATTTTTCAGGTCATAATATTGGTGGAATCGCGCAAGAAATTATATAGCATTGCAGGTGTCCTATCATGCTCAAGGAGGAAGATATCGGTAATAAGAAGCATATCGCAATAGAATGGGTGTATTTTGAGACTGCGTTATTTATTCTAAAGAAGTTTGTAAAGGAGTTAATTTTTTTAATGAGCAGGATTAAGCGTTTTATCAGGAAAGCCCGCAGTATTGGGCTTATAGGTGCATTGAAACTGACAGCGGTAAGAATTCGGGAAAAATTAAGAGCAATAATAACTGCCAGCACTGATAAAAAGGTACAAGCTCTTAATAAACAAGTTGAGACTCTAAATGAAGAAATTGGTGCACTGCATTATTATCTGAATTATTTTGTTGACATCACAAAGATACCTCCCGCAAAAGGTGATTTAAGAATGTGCCAGTTATGCAGCACAGAACTTCTGAATATTACCGACATGATATGCCGCAAACAGGACTGTGAATACTGGCTTGCATACGGGACACTGCTGGGAGCTGTAAGGCATAAGGGCTTTATTCCGTGGGATGATGATGCTGATATATGTATGCCGCGTGAAGATTATTGCAGGCTTCTCAAAGAACTTCCTGCTATTTTTCACGGAAGCCCTATTAAAATTATGAACGCAGATTCGACAACGATTACTTTCGGCATTGATGTAATACACTGCGATATATTTCCTGTTGATATTGTTCATGTCGATCCTGAAGATGAGTCGGAAAAATGGAAGATATTACGCGGCAAAATTTCAAGCTACCAGAAGTTTTTTGTTGAGAACATACGAAAGCTAGGTATCGAAGACTTTAATGCTGCAAGAAAAAGATTCATAAATTATGCAGACGGTGGCAATGTCTCGCTTGCAATTCATGCTTGCGAATGGGCTTATGCCTATTCCAGCCATACTGAAAGAACAGATATATGCAAGACAGAAAATATATATCCGCTAAGTGCTGTAGAATTTGAAGGTCATACATTCAAAGCACCGTATAACGTTCATAATTACTTAACAGAACTATATGGAGATTATATGCTTTTTCCCAAAAGCCATTTATATCATCTTACTGATTATAACGGAGAAAAAATCAGGTATGAGGATTATTTGCTAAAGAAGGGCATTAATCTCTCTGATATGTTCAATGAGCTTCGTGAAGCAGAAAAGTTTTTCAGGTAATAGTCTGTAAGAACACGCACAAAAAATCCCTCAGCCATTCACTGACTGGGGGATTTATATTATTCCGGCGACACTCTCAAAGTTCCCGGATTGGTGTACGTAACAAGCGCAACAGTACCCGGCACAGCCCGCACATATTTCCGTTCAGTATAATCTATCGGCACAGACCCCGAAGCCTTGCCGCCTGAATGCTTCGCCGCCAATACTGCCGCATACTCCAGAATGCCGCGCTTCTCTCCTTCAAGCTCCTCACGCTTAACGCCCTTGATGATCACGTGCGCTCCCGGAAGTTCATGCGCATGAAGCCATATATCTTCCGGTCTTGCCTGCCTGAAGGTTACGTACCTGTTGCCCCGTGCAGACAGCCCAACAAGGATATTTGCGCCGTCTTTCGTGATGTTCAGGTGCGGGGGAATCTCCGGAGCATTCCTGCCGCCTTTCCTGCTCTTGTGTTTCTGCTGTGATTGCTTCTTCTGTTCCGGCGAAATCCATTCAGCAAGATCCTTCACTGCCTGCGTGAAATTCTCCGGGTCTTCTATTGCCTCAAGGAGTGCATGCTGTTCCTTCAGTTCATCTATTGCAGACCTCACAGCCTCAAGATTTGCGGTTATCTCATCAACATTGCCTTTAGCCTTGCGGTAACGCTTGAAGTACTTTTCTGCGTTCCGTGACGGCGGTAATTCCGGATCAAGCGTGATATTCAGCTCCCTGCCTTCCCAGTCCGTAAGCGTGATATTTTCCGCCCGTCTGGGTATCTCCTGCATGTGCGACAGTATAGCTTCTCCCTTCAGCCTGAATATCTCCGCCTCCCGGCATTCCTTGAGCTGCTTCAAGAGTCCGTCCCTGTGTCTTTCCCGTGCCTTTACCGCCCGCTTTATCTTTGCGTCAGTCTCGTGCAGAGTCTTATCCCGTCCCCTGCGCAGCAACGGAATCAGTACGCCATGACGTGAAGCCCTCAGCGTATCCCGGCCAAGCTCTACAGTCTCCGGAAATGCGAAATCTATGCGTGTCAGATAGTTGTTCTTCGTGATTATCCTGCACACAGCATCAGAGTCTTCACCGGTCAGCTTCAGCAATGCAGACTGCCACGAAAACGCCTCGTGTTCATCCCAATGAGCCTGAATGAGTCTCGCTAACGGCCTTCCTACGCCTTCAAGGTTCTGCACGTCCTCAAACGTTAATGCTTTAAGCCGGTGAAGGTCTGTACCCTCAAATATTGGCGGAGGGTTATAGCTGTGTCCGGGAAGTATCGTCCTGTATTTGTTCGTGTCGGGGGTTGAATGCCTTGCCGCCTCGTCTATCTTTCTGTTCTCGTCAAGCAGTATGAAGTTAGCCGTTGGTTCTGTGATCTCCAGCACAAGAAAGTAATTGACGTTCAACCCTGCCGAGACTCTCCGCCTTGCACCGAATTCGAGTACCCTGTCATGATTTATCTGCCTGACTGAATATATCTCTCCTCCGTGAAGCAGTCTGCTCTTCAGTGCCTCACTGACAGAAGCCCTTGACGGTGATATTTCCTTCAGCGCGTTTATCTCGTTCTGTCCCGCGAAACATAAGCCTGAAGCCCCGGAAGTCCACGAGAACAGCAGGTAGTTTTCCCCAGAAACTTTTACTGCCGTCCAGGATTCTCCGCCCTCAATACGATTAACCCGCAGAGGCAGAATTTTGCGTAATGCCCCTGCGAGTCCTGAAATAAATTCTGGTCCAAATGCCATTATTCTTTTACTGCCTTAGCAGACTTAGTATAGTGGTTTGCTGAATCTGGTTCGTTTGTGCAAGCATGGCCGTGTTAGAGTCCATAAGTATATTATTCTTTGCGAACTCAAGAATCTCCTCCATGTAATCGACATCACGAATCCTGCTGTTTGCGGCAATAAGTGCTTCCGTCTCGCTGGTCAGGTTGCCTATATGATGCTCCAAGCGGTTCTGCGCACTTCCGAGCTTGGCCTGCTGCATTGAGATTCTGTCGATTGCCGCATCAATTATGGTTAATGACCCTGCCGCAGATTCATGGCTCATCACGTTTACTTTGTCGATACCCATAGCATGAGCACTCATATCACCGATCGAGATCATAACGTCCTCACCTTCAGCCGCGCCTACCTGGAATATTGTCGTGTTGTCCGCAATGTGCAGTATTGCTTCAGACTTTCCGCCGTTTACCGTATCCATAAGCCTGTAATTGCCTTCCGACTGATCCCAAACTGCCTTAACGCCCATCATAGGATCAAGTTCAACGTCAATATTCTTGTGTATTACGCCTACAAGCCTGTTGCCTGTAATATTCACATCCTGAGCTATTGCCTGGCCGCTGTGCGCATCAAAAACGCTGACGGTGTATGATGTCTCCTCTGATTGCTGTATGGTGTTGAGTGATAACGCAGTCAGAAGCTCCTCACTGCCTGAAAGCGTAATTTCCCCGTTCTTGCCCGTAAGCACCGAGCGAAGCACTATAGTACCTTCAACAGAATTAGCACCGGCTGTAGCTCCATCAACGTAGGATACAAACTTTGTGGCATCATCAACGTATTTCCCCTGCCCCAGCCCGTTAGCTACGGCATCATTCAGCTTCCGTGCAAAATCATTCAGCGTATCGTCAGCATACAGCATAACCATTGCCTGCATCCCGTCCCCCTGTGTGAGGGTAATGGCCCGGGGCTGATCCAGCATGAATGTTTCACCGTCCCAGAACTTGTCGATGTCCCGGAGTTTCGTATTACCGTCCGCAACTTTTCCGACATATGATGTCTTAAATGTGGCAAGCAGCGGATTTTCGTCAGGCTCAAGCACTCCGTCATAATCAGGTGTCTTGAAGTCCTTTCCTGTAAGTATCTTCACAGCACCTTCGGAAACAAAGCCGTTATCGTTCAAAAATATATTGCTGAATGTAATTTCCCGGTTATCCAGGCTTGAACCGTCAATCAGATAGTGAAGCGAATCTGTCCCGAAAGGCCCATTGTTCCAGCTGTCCGGGGCTGTCGTATCAATTATGCCCGTGATGTCTACGCACATTGCATCAGCTACAAGACTCTGTGCTCCTGCATTGACGGTGAATTTTGCGCCTATGCTGATTCCTTCAAGTGTCGGCAGTGATTCTTCTTCATCCACCATAGAAAAACTTATGCTCATGGAATTTTCACCAAAAAGACTGCCGAGATTTATGCTGTCTGCTCCATTCTCCAGCACAATATTATCCATAGATATGCGTTCCGTTTCGCCTTCCTGTGAGAGCGTAACTGCTGTTGCCCTGAGCGTAACTGAGCCTGGATCTATTACGTCTCCGTATTCCTCATCTATTATTGCATCAGTCTTTCCGGTAACCTCAAACAGTATGCTTGCATTGACTTCAAGCCCGCTTTCTGCCGTTACTGTGAATATGTCTGAAGCATGCCGGTCGAAACCGAATGAGCCTGTGAACTGCGCAGCCTGTGTTTCACCTTCAGACAGCCTCAATGAATATTGACCTGCCGGAATGTCCCCGCTGAACGAAGCATCTTCAATGCTGGCAGAGTCATTCACATATTTTCCCGTTACCAAGTCATCATGTACTACCCCGAATATGTCCGTCTTTTGAGGATGCGCTTTGCCCGTGTCTGTCCTGACAGATATTTTGTAGTTGCCATCAACAGCGTATTTCTGCCCGTAGTCGTCGATTGAGCGTATGCCGCCGTTCACAATGGCCTTGACGTTGCTGTTTGTACTGCTCCACAAAACCGCACTGTCCCCGCTGAGAATCTTTTTGCGGTTGAACTGCGTTGTCTCTGCAACACGGTCAATTTCTCCGCGTATCCCGTTAATCTCAGCTTGTATGTATCCCCTGTCCTGCTGTGTCAGTGAGTCATTCGCCGCCTGAACCGTAAGCTCGCGCATACGAAGCATCATACCGTGCATACCCTCAAGAGCACCCGAAGCAGTCTGAATCAGGCTGATTCCGTCCTGTGTGTTGTATAATGCCTTCTCCGCGCCATATGTACGGGACATCATAGTCTCACTTATGGCAAGCCCGGCGGTGTTGTCCACGTCAGCAATTCTCGTGCGCAGCCCGGTAGACAACTTCTGAAGTGAACGCCTCATAGCAAGTGAGTTCCGCTGAAGTATACGCTGTCCCATAATTGCAGTCATATCATGGTTCATTATCATTGACATGCGTTAATCACCTTCCTTGTGAGTGTAAATTTTCTTCCCTGAATTATTGCTTTCTTATTGATTAACCCCCTTAGTACCCCTAAGCTAGGGGGATACCTGTTACAGACAGGAGGGGGTTAAAATAATCTATAACTTCATGTCGAGCCTTTTGCGTTTTTCCGAAGCCTTTTTGTGCTCCCGTATATTCTTCACCAGCCCGACTACCTTATCCGGAGGAACTTTGCGAACCACAGTCCCGTCCCCAGTGTTTATCACACTTACCTGAACGATGGCAGCCTCATCAATAACTTCATACTTCAGATGCCGCATCTCGCCTGCACGGTCAAGCATTTCAACTCTTGCTTTGTCCGCTTTTTCATCAGCATAATTCTTCTGTATCCTTGCCTGTGCCTCAAGTTTTGCCTTAAAGCTCTCCGCCGGGACTTCTCCGCCTGCACTTCCTATTATTTTAGTCTTGATGACGAGCTGCCTTTCGACAGGAGACTGCTGGGGAATCGGGCAATCCATACTTCCCGCTTTCATGCAAGCCGCCTGCCTTCCGTCAGCCATTACCCATATACTTTAAATCAAAAAGGGGAAGAGAGCTGCCCCCCTTCCCCCATTGCTGTTACTGCCTGTTAAAAGTTACGGGTTAAATTCAGTGCCTAAAACTAACGGATCAGGCTAAGGACGTTCTGAGGCTGCTGGTTTGCCTGCGCGAGCATTGAGTTACCAGCCTGAAGCATGATGTTCAGCTTCGTGAAGTTCATCATTTCCTTTGCCATGTCGGTATCGCGGATACGGCTCTCTGCACTGGACAGGTTCTCGCTTGCGGTCGTCAGGTTGCTGGCCGTGTACTCTAACCTGTTCTGGTACGCTCCAAGATTTGCCCTCTGGGTTGATACCTTGTCGATTGCTTTGTCGATGATCGTGATTGAGCGTGCCGCCCTGTCATGGCTCATGACGTTTACGCCGTCAAGCCCAAGTGCGTGGCTTCTCATATCGCCGATGTTGAGCGCGAGATCTTCTCCCTCATTTGCGCCGATCTGAAGTACTGTTGTGTTGTCAGCAAGGTGAAGCGTGGTCTCCTGCGTCGCTGAGGAGTGCACAAACTTGTTGAGCTTTTCGTTCCATGCTGCACTTATGCCGCTAAGCTCGCTGAACTCCACGTCCACGTTATCATCAATGAGGCCGTACGCAATATTGCCGGTAACCTTCACGCCCTGCTTGATTATCTCGCCGGTGTGTGCGTCCTCTACATCAACTGTGAATGCGCTTTCTGTCGACTTCTGAATAGTGTTCAGTGAAAGCGCGTTAAGGATGTCCTCATCGCCGGAAAGTGTGATCTCGCCGTTTCTGCCGGGTACTACTGAGCGGATAAGGAATGTGCCGTCAACTGACTCTGAGTTGGTCGTTGAGCCGTTGCCCACGAACGTAACGAACTTTGTAGCGTCGTCAACGTACTTTGCCTGTCCGAGTCCATCTGCTACTGCGGTGTTGAGTTTTGCAGCAACGTCATCAAGGGTGTCATACGCATAGAGTGTTACGCTGGCGGTGTTGCCGTTCGCCTGGTTGAGGGTGATGGTCTTTGCGTCGTCGAGCATGAACACGCCCTCAGAGTTCCAGAACTTGTCGAGGTCGCGAAGTTTCGTGTCGCCTGTTGCAACCTTGCCGATATATGCTGCGTCGAATTTAGCAAGTGTTGATCCTAGTGCGCTATCATCAAGTGCGCCGAGTGTTCCATTGTTGAACCTGCTGCCGGTTGACATTGTTACGTCGCCCTCAGTTACTGTGCCGGTCTTCTCGTTCAGATAGAAGTTCTTGAAGTGAATCTCGGAATCCGCAACTGACTCACCGTT
>CAJOES010000103.1:7960-9537 GCA_905233455.1 uncultured Synergistales bacterium
AGAGGAGCATCGTCCCATTTATCATCCCATGTGCTGTCCACATTGCCGGAGAGGTTGATTTGGATGTCTGCTTCTTCGCTGGTGTCAGCATTTGCAGTAACGAAATACACGAACTTTGCGCCCTCAGAGATTGCTGCTAATCCGTAGTTTGTAACAGCTCCTTCTTGAAGGTTAATGGTTACCGACGGATCGTCATCGGTGCCGCCAAACAGCTTATCAAGAAGCACCGGGCTTTCTGGTATTGCGTTCTCATCGCCCAATGCAAGCACTATGTTATCCTGTGAGGCTGTCGAGTTCACACCGTCCTGAGATAACTTTGTGGCTGTAGCCTTCATGGTTACTGTGCCGTTGACCGCGTCGATATTGGTAACCTCGAACAGAATGCTTGCGTTCTCCGTAAGACCTTCGGATACCGCAATGGAGAATACGTCATCTGCCGCAACTGCTGTAGCATCACCCTCTCCTGGCTCAGTTGCAGTTGTAGGGTCTACTCCAGGAGCTTTTGTCTCGTAGGTAATCTTGATTCCAGGTGCTGCCCCGTTCTTGGTTATAGTGGTCAGAACAAGGGATTCGCTACCAGCGTCTGCATCTCCGAAGCCTGAGAGGTTAATTCCCTTTGCGCTGGCTGCAGCAATAATCTCATCCTTAACGCCTACGAATAACGGGCCATCTGCGTCTCCATTAGCGGTACGTCCCTCGAAGAAGGCTGCCTGATCTGCCTGTGTTGTACCTTCCGTGCTCTCAGCATACTTGAACAAGTCGGAGCCGTTAGTTGACCATATCTCTATGCCGTCAGTAGTGGATACTGTGATTTTCGTTACGGGTGCTCCGATGTTCGTGTCTGCGAAGCTAATTGTGCTTTGCGTCGCGTTCATTGTGCCGCCGAGTCCGTAAGAACCTGTGAGCAGTCCTACTGCCTCCTCAGATGTACCCTGTCCAGGTGCAGCTGCCTCAGCAAGTTCGAGCTTATAGCTTCCGGCCGGAACGTTGGTTATTGATACGTCCGTTACGCCCAGATCAGTGTTTATGGTCTTGTTGATGACAACATCATCATGCTTGATCTTCATGATGTCCGACTTCTGGACTTCCCCCTGACCGGGATCTGCCTTGATGCGGATATTGTAGTTGCCCTCTACTGAGACTTTCTGCCCGAACTGGTCGGTCTTGCGGAGTCCGCCATTGATGATGGCCTTTGTCTCGTTGTCATCGCTGCTCCAGAGTGCTGCTGCGTCGCCATTGAGGATCTTCTTCTTGTTGAACTGTGTCGTGTCGCCGATACGGGTGATTTCTTCATTGAGCTGGTCGATTTCAACCTGTACATAGCTTCTGTCCTGCTGGGTCAGCGTATCGTTGGCTGCCTGTACTGACAGTTCGCGCATTCTCTGAAGGATTGAGTGTGTCTCCTGAAGTGCTCCCTCTGCCGTCTGGATTAAGCTGATGCCGTCCTGCGTGTTAGCTACTGCCTTGTCCAAGCCGGAGATCTGAGCGCGCATTTTCTCGCTGATGGCAAGCCCTGCCGCGTCATCTGCTGCGGAGTTGATGCGGAGTCCGCTTGAGAGTTTGGCTATTGACTTCTG